>DASZAE010000389.1:0-6044 GCA_035945515.1 Terriglobia bacterium | reverse complement strand
GAGCGGACCCATTCGTGGTTCAACCGATACCGCAAGGTGCTGGTGAGCTTTGAGAAGACCGAGGAAAGCGATGTCGCCTTACTGAGCCTGGCTGCGGCCATGATCTGCTGGCGGCAGACTATAGTTATTTACGGATAAGCTTTAAGTCAGTCTGTTACTTCGCGGAAGTGCCCATAGTAAATGTAATTGCAGCACGCAACACTAGTGAGGATTAAATATTATAGTGATGCTACGTGAGGTAGCGCCGCCGTCCCGGCGGCAGAGAGTCCGTCAGTATGAAAATGCTCAAAGCCGTGCTGTAGCGGCGGCCTCTGGCCGCCGGCGTTTAGATATTAAAGACCGGCGGCCAGAGGCCGCCGCTACAACTTGTACGACAGCCGGCAGGATGCCGGCGCTACGACTTCTGAATGGCCGAAAGCCGGAGGGCTCAACTGCCCTCAAGGGCGCGGTCGAGGTTAAACGCGGCGCTGATCAATCCCAGGTGGGTAAAGGCTTGCGGGAAGTTTCCGAGCGCCTCGCCGGAAGGTCCGGACTCTTCAGAAAACAGGCCGACATGGTTGGCCCGTTTCAGGCACTGCTCGAAGAGCATAAGCGCCCGGCCCAATTGTTTTTCGTCGCGGCCTCCGGCGCGCGTAAGCGCCTCCACATACCAGAAGCTGCACATGTTGAACGTTCCTTCGTGCCCCTTCACGCCATCCTGCGTTTCGGCCAGGTTGTAGCGGGTGATGGCGCCATCCGAGAACAGGCCGCCCTTTTCGGGCGGCTGGCCGATGGCTTTAAGCGTTGAGATCATGCGCGGGTCGCTCGGCGACATAAAGAAAACCATTGGCATCATCAGCGCGGAGGCGTCGAGCGCCGAGCCGCCATAACGCTGCACAAACGATTGCCGCTGCCCGTTCCATCCCTGGTGCATGATTTCTTCATACAGCTCGTCGCGCCGCACGAGCCAGCCATTGAGATCGGCGGGGAACGCGCGCTTCACAGCCAGGCGGATTCCGCGGTCCATCGCCACCCAGCACATGAGCTTTGAATACACAAAGTGCTGAGGGTCGCCGCGCACCTCCCAGATGCCGCTATCGGGCCGCTTGCAGTTGGCTGCGACCCAGTCGACCATGCGCCGCAAGTAATTCCATAACTCGTAAGAGATGGGGTCAACGTATTTGTTGAAGAGATAAATGGAATCAACCAACTCGCCGTAAATATCGAGTTGAAGCTGCTCGGAGGCTGCGTTGCCCACCCGCACCGGGCGAGAGCCTCGGTAGCCTTCCAGGTGGCCGAGCGTCTGTTCGGTGAGCGTGCGCCGCCCGTCAATTCCATACACCGTCTGAAGCGTGCCGTCCTGCTCGATTTCGCGGCAGCGAGCTTCAATCCAGCCCATAAAGCGCAAAGCCTCGTCGTTAAGTCCGACGCGCAGCAAAGCGTAAACAGTAAAAGCCGAATCACGGATCCAACTGCAGCGGTAATCCCAATTGCGCTCCCCTCCCACCCACTCGGGAAGGCTGGTGGTAGGGGCGGCAATGACGGCGCCTGTGGGTTCGTAAACCATCAATTCAAGCGCCAGGGCCGAGCGGTGCACCCATTCCCGCCAGCGGCCCTGATAGGAGCACCGCGAGATCCATTCGCGCCAGTAAGTTACCGTCTGCTCCATCAGGTCGAGCGCCTCCTGCGGCGAGGCGGCGCCCGACGGGCTCGCTTCCTCGCGGGCCAGCCGGAAAGCGGCCATTTGCCCTGTATCGAGAGTGAAATCGGCAGTCACGCCGCAACCGTCTGACTGAAGGCGAACGCTTGATGCGAGCGCAAGAGTCAGGCCGCTTGAATCGAATGTGGCGCCATCCGCCGTGATTTTGGTTTCGTGGGCGTCGCGCGCATAGTTAAATGCGGGCTGGCAAACAAGGCGGAAAGGCATCGCGCCCCGCGTTGACCGTACTAAACGAATCAGCGGCCTGGCTTCGTCTGGCTGTTGCGGAAGGGCGGGAAACATCGGCAGGAAGTCGATCACTTCGCCTGCGGCATCGGCGCCGAGAAAGCGCGTAATCAGCACGTTCGTGTCGGGCCAGTAGTATTGTTGCGTCTTAAAGCCATCCGCTGCGGGCGCGATCTGAAATCGCCCCCCCTTTTTGTCGTCAAGAATGGCCGCAAAAACACTGGGAGAATCAAATCGCGGCCAGCACATCCAATCGATCGATCCCTCCTTGCTGACGAGGGCCGCGGTGTGCATGTTTCCGATCAGGCCATAATCTTCAATAGGTTGGTACATGATGTCTCCGCGCGCGTGAAGCTGTATTGTAGCGCATCCGCGGTTAGAACCTGCCGCGGTCGCCATTGGAGCTGCTAAAGCTTCCTAGACAATAAAAGCGATACAGTAGCGAGGTAGCGCCGCCGTCCCGGCGGCAGGTTTTGAAGCCAGCAAAGCCTGCCCTGAGCCGATTCGCTCCTCTTCGAATCGCTCTGAGCGAAGCGAAGAGGCTCACGGTAAACTTCGCGAAGGGATGCCGGCGCGACGCGAAGCCGTCACTATATTTTGCACTCCTCAATTGATCTGGAAAAATCCGTCTCGTTTATCCTATTTGTCTCAAACGTCTCAAAGTCGCGTGCTAGGCTCAATCTGTAGCGGCGGCCTCTGGCCGCCGGGTTTTAATAATAAAGACCGGCGGCCCCTTATAGGCTTTGTCCGCCGCTACAAAGCTGCCCCTCAGAGATTAGAAAATGCCCGGAGAAAAGCGGAGCGAGCCGGGTGAGGGGCGTTGCCGGCGGTTTCCCGACCAGAGTGCGTCGCGGTATTTCTGCCGGAGCAAGCTTGATGATCATGACTCACGGAACGAACCCTAGGACCCCTTTAGAATCAGCGTTTCTAATTTTCGGAGGTGCCTGCGCGGTTTGCAAACCGTTTCATTTGTCTCAAAAGTCTCAAGGTGGTAGCCACGGTCAGTGCTTTCCTGACCGTGGGCTTTTCCTATGCGAGCGCAAGCCCACGGTCAATCGCAATGCGATTGACCGTGGCTACCACCAAAGATTGGAAAATGGCTGGGAGAGAAACGTCCGAAACAAACAAAATCATGGAACGAACCCAAGAAGTTATTTAGAATCAACGTTTCTAAGAAAAGGCGTCTCATTCGTCTCAAAACCTCGTTGTGGCCTGGTGGGCTGAACCTTGCCATCATGCTGCTCGTTGATCGCATTCGGGGGTTGCCTCCTCAACCCGGCGCCAGGGGCCGCCGCCACAAGTGGCACGCCACAGGGTTATAAAAATAAAACTCTGGGCTGCGCCGCCCCAAACTTAATCGAAAATTGAATAATTCCTGGAAGGGAATCGTAGAAAAATCCCTTGACAGAAAGGCGAACAAAAGGCGAATATAGAAATACCCGCAGAGGAGGTGTTCCATGCCAGTGCAATCCACCCTTTGTTCCCTCGGACCTGCGCCCCTTACGGGCATCGCCCGTCTCGCTTCGCTCAGCCCGGAAGTGCGCGAGCGGGCTGAGGTGAGCTACTTCGCGCTTCCGGCGCGGTCCATTCTGAATCGCGGATCAAACAAGCGAATGCCGTTTGTGTGGACGATCAACCCGTATCGCGGTTGCGAGTTTGGCTGCAAATACTGCTACGCCCGTTATACCCACGAGTTCATGGAGATGCGGGATGGCCTGGATTTTGAGCGGAAGATCTACGCGAAAGTGGGCGCGCCCGAACTCCTCCAGGCCGAACTGCGCCATGCGAGGGACAAGGGCTTGCCCATCGCTCTCGGCACGGCGACCGATCCGTACCAACCAGCAGAGAAGCAATTTGGAATTACGCGGCGGCTGCTTGAGGCCATTGCCGGTTTCAAAGGAATTCGCTTCTCGATCACCACCAAGTCGGTGCTGATTCTGCGCGACCTCGATTTGCTGAAGGCGATGAAAGACAGTGTTGGCGTTCACATGACCGTTACGACCACCAGCGCCCGCCTGGCGCGGCTGCTTGAGCCGAAGGCGCCGCCGCCCGCGAAGCGCCTCGAAGCCGTGGCGCGGCTGGTCTCGGAGGGTGTCTTTGCCGGAGTCAACGCCATGCCCATCCTTCCGGGAATAACGGATTCGCGCGCGTCGCTCGATCATCTCGCCCGGCACGCCGCCGCAGCGGGAGCCAAGTTCTTCCACGGCAACACGCTGTTTCTGATGCCCTCATCCATGCGGTTTTTCATGCCCTTTCTCAAGCAGGAATTTCCGCGGCTCGCCCGCCGCTATCAGCAGCTCTACGCGCGGTCGGCGTACTTGCCTGAAAACTACAAGAAGGAAATCGCCGCCATCGTCGATGAGTTGCGGGAGCGCTACGGACTCAATCAAACACGCATGACTCCGCCGCCAGCCTCCGGCCCGGCGCAGATGACGCTGGGGTTTTCGCCAAGGCCAGAAGCGTTGTAGTTGTAGCGCCGCCGTCCCGGCTGCCGTGCTGTAGCGGCGGCCTCTGGCCGCCGGTCTTTACTATTAAAATCCGGCGGCCCCTTAGAGGTTTTGCCCGCCGCTACAACTTGTGCCAGCCGGCAGGATGCCGCGCTACCCAAAATAGTATGCTTCGCTCAGAACGATCTGAACTTGAGCCATGCGCTGATGAAGTCCTTGCCTTTGAAAAGCCACGTTGTGCTGTCGACGCGCTCGATGCCAGGACCGGGCTTGAATGCAGGAACGGCGGCTGGCGACACATACTCCACCTTCACTTCAGTGGGTCCGCTAACCGGATAAGGCTTGATGGAAGAGAGCTGATCCATTGCCAGAGAAACACTGTCTTTAATTTGCTCCGCGGCCTCGGAGCTCGTCAGCGAGTAGCCGCCCGTGCTGCTTGTGCCGGAGGCCCATTTGACCTCCGCGCATTTGCCCGCGGGCACAAGATCGTGAAACTCGTTGCAGGCGGCGCGGTCGCCGGAAACCATGATAGCGGGAATGCCAAGTTCACCGGCCAGCATCACGCGCGCGCCGATTTCGCCCACCTTTTTGCCATTCACCCAGATGTTCTTCACATCCCAGGTAAACGAATGCGGCAGGATCGCGTGCGGCGTCCCCGCCATCGCATGAAGTCCGATGAACATAATGGCGCTGTAGGATTTGTCGAGGCCAAGTGTAGGCGAGACGGGGCTGCCGCCCAAAAGCAGGAACTGTGATAGGCGTGCGTCACCCTCAAGGTCGAGCGCCGATAGGTTGTGCCCGCCGTAGTGATTGTCGTACGCCACAATATCTGTCGCACCGCCGATGGCAAGTCCCTTGATGGCGGCGTTTACTTCCCCGGCGAGCAGCTTGCGCGATTCTGGATAGAGCGCGCCTTTGAACGGCACGCACTGAAGGTTAAAGTTGAAAATGCCTACCACGCCTTCGAGGTCGGTAATCATGAAGACCTTTTTCGTTGGGCGCGGCGCGGGCTGGGCTTCCGTCAGTCCGGCGCAGGCGAGCAGGGAAGCGATGAGTATTGCCTGAATCGCGCGGCGGAACATGCCGAATCTCATGAAGGTAGCTCCTTTTAGTTTACTGCCCTCGCCCCCTGAAAAGGGGGAGAGGGTGGCCCGCGTAGCGGGACGGGTGAGGGGGGCGCGCCGCGTCGGTCGGAAGCGAAGCCTCATTAAAGATGGGCAAAACCGGTCTGGCAATTGTTGCCGAAAGTGAACGAGTTGATGGTAACGCCCGGAGCAGTAGGCGTGAGAACAACCAGGTGGCTGCTGTCGTCGGGATTTGCAACCAGGTAGTACATGCGCGAGGCGTTGACCTCAATATAGGAATGGCCCTGGGCGTCGATTTCGACGTCTATGCCCTTGTTGCGCGCCGTGAGGTCCTTGCCATCCTGTGTAATGTAGAGGCGCGACGGATGAGCGCGCGCGACATTCATCACGGCGTAGAGTTCACGCGCGTGATAGCGCATTTCAAGCTCTCCGCCGGATGATTTCTTCTTGCCTTCATAAATCATGCCGTTGTGATCGGTGCGCCATCTGCCGGCGAGCACAACCCGGCCATCCGCGACCGAAGGGGGCAGCTTGTAGCTAAAAGTCTGATCCATGCGGTAGCCTTCCGGGTTAGCAAGCACGCCGCGG
>DASZAE010000388.1:0-9489 GCA_035945515.1 Terriglobia bacterium | reverse complement strand
CATTGCGTTCACAATTCTCATCTATATCATTTCCTGGGTGATGACACAGCGCGCGGCCTCAGCGGCCTTGCAGTCCGCGCCCGCATTTGGAGGCATTTCCACCGGCGTCTTGCTGCGCTTGGGCGCGAAAAGCCCCTATATCCTGATGGGCCAGTGGTGGCGGCTCGTCACGGCCATCTTTCTTCATGCGGGGTTGATTCACATCGGCTTCAATTTGTGGTGCCTCTTTGACGTTGGCCCCATGGTGGAGGACCTATTCGGCAGCGCCAAATACGTAGTGTTGTATCTCGTCACCGGTGTGTTCGGCTACATTGTGAGCCTGTATTGGTCGCCCATGGGTCTTTCTATCGGAGCTTCTGGCGCCATCATGGGCCTAATTGGCATACTGATCGGCGCAAGTTATCACCTCGGCTCAATGGGCAAAGACCTGCGCCGCCAGCTCTGGAAATGGGTCATCTACATCGCCATCTTTGGCCTCCTGCCCATGTTTTCGGTCGATAACGCAGCGCATTTTGGCGGATTTATTTCCGGACTCCTACTTGGTTACATCATTGCTACTGGAGAACCGCAGACGCGCCAGGGAGAAATGCTCTGGAGCGCGCTTGCCGTTCTCTCGGTTCTAGTGATCGCCGGGTCATTTGCCCTAATGGCCCTGAATTTATCGCATCCTTTGGGGTAGGACGGGAATCACATCTGTGGCGGTCAGGTGGTTTGTGAGTTGTAGCGGCGGCCTCTGGCCGCCGGTTTTTAGATATTAAAGACCGGCGGCCAGAGGCCGCCGCTACAACCATCTCCCTCCTCTAACCGAGGCTGGTTCCGCCGCAGATCATTCATGGACCGATCCAGCGCCACAAAATCCACATCCCCTCGCTGGTGGGAAATGCTTCCCGACGTGTGGGAGTTTTTGAGGCCTCGCCGTATTCATCTTGCCATTGGTTTTGCCCTGATGGCCGTGAACCGCGTGGCCGGCCTCGTGCTGCCCTATTCCTCCAAATTCCTCATCGATAACGTAATGACGCGCCGGCAAATCGGAATGCTTGTGCCGATTGTGCTCGCCGTGATTATTGCCACTGCCGTGCAGGGCGCGAGCTCTTTTGGCCTCACGCAAATTCTCTCCAAAGAAGCTCAGCGGCTCATTACCGAACTGCGGGTGCGGGTGCAATCCCACGTGGCTCGGCTCCCGGTTTCTTTCTACGACTCAACTAAGACAGGCACACTGGTATCGCGCATCATGACCGATGTCGAAGGATTGCGCAATTTACTGGGAACTGGTCTGGTGCAGTTTGCGGGCGGAATCATGACCTCGTGCCTCGCGCTCGTTATCCTCATTAAAATCAGTTTTCTCATGACCGCCGTCGCCGTGGGCATTCTTGTGGCATTCAGCCTGACCCTCAACAAAGCGTTCGCAATCATCCGGCCTATTTTCCGCGAGCGCAGAAAAATCAACGCAGAAGTGACCGGCCGCTTGACCGAATCGCTGGGCGGCGTCCGCGTGGTCAAGGGTTATCGTGCCGAAGAACGCGAGGGAAGGGTATTTTTCGAGGGCGTGCAACGCCTGCTCGAAAACGTGATTCGCACGCTCAACGCGACTTCGTTCATGAGCCTCTCGGCCACTGTGCTGATGGGCGTGGTGGGCGCTCTGATTATGTATCTTGGGGCGCACCAGTATTTAAGCCATCGTATGACCATCGGCATGTTTGTCACTTACACGATGTTTCTCGCCATGCTCATCGCGCCAGTGATGCAGGTGGTCGGGATTGGAACTCAGCTTAGCGAGGCAATGGCCGGGCTTGAGCGCACGCGCGAGGTACTCACCGAGCGGCCGGAGGATGACGACCCCAAACGTTCAGTTTCACTCGGCGCCGCGCGCGGCGACATCCGCTTTGAAGATGTTTCTTTCGCCTACGAAAAGGGCAAACCCGTGCTTCACGGAATCAGCTTCCATGCGCCGCCGGGATCGCTTACCGCGCTGGTCGGCTCTTCAGGTTCGGGCAAATCCACTACCATCGGCTTGATATGTGCCTTTTATACCCCCACTTCAGGCAGGATTTTCGTAGACGGAGTCGATCTCAGCACGGTGCGGCTCGATTCCTACCGCACGCAACTCGGAGTGGTGCTCCAGGAATCATTTCTCTTTGACGGGACTATCCGGGAAAACGTGGCGTTTTCGCGCCCGGATGCAACAGAAGACGAAATTCTGAACGCTTGCCGCATTGCGCGCGTGGACGAATTTGCCGAATCGTTCGAAAAGGGCTACGACACGATTGTGGGCGAGCGGGGCGTCAAGCTATCCGGCGGACAACGGCAGCGCGTCTCCATTGCGCGTGCAATTCTAGCCAATCCGCGCATTCTAATTTTGGACGAAGCCACTTCAAGCCTCGACTCGGAATCGGAAGCCCAAATTCAAGAGGGGCTTTCTTATCTGCTCAAAGGCCGCACCACCTTCGTCATCGCCCACCGCCTTTCGACCATCCGCAAGGCAGATCAGATTCTGGTGATCGAGGCGGGCATGATGGTCGAGCGCGGCACGCACGAATCTCTCCTTCCCGCCAGGGGGCGTTATGCTGAGCTTTACCGGCGGCAGTACGGCATTGAATCGAACCTCTTCCTCGCGCCTGGGGAGATGGCGGGGGAACCCGAATCATTAGCCAAGGTAGATGGAAATGGAGGCGGAATCGAAAGGGAAAATCCAGAGGCCAACCCGCTAGACTTGCTCCGGAACCGGAGCGGCTAATTTGGGGCCTTATAACTCCGCTTTATGTCAATCAGATCGTGATTGAGTCCTTAGCTAATACTCGCCGCGGTTCTTGCGACGGATTTTCGTTAGTGTATGCTTAAAGACAGAAAACTTTGAAAAGGAGGTAAGGAAAGCCAATGCGAAAAATAGTCAAGACATCCGGTTTTGCGCTTCTGCTTGCGGCGCTGGCCACGATCTCAACCGCGCAGCTTCGCGCCGATGCGCTTCATGGAGCATGTAACTCTCCAACTCCCGCTTGTTCCGACAATGGGACGGTCACTCCGGTAGCTTCTAGCAGCCCTACTTATAGCTTTATATCTTCTCCCAGCGGGGATAAGGGAGACTACGAAATCATTACACTAATTCCTAACAATCTCACCGGAGCCAACAGCGAGAGTTTCAGCGTCATGGGGGGAGCAACAAGCCCTGCCGCTGCCTCTCTCGTCAGCACGACTGCATGGACCAGCGGAAAACTCGACGCTTATCTGGGGATTAGCGCTACTCCCGCCAACCCCATAGGGGCATTTCTGGGAACAACCCAAGGGCTTGATTCCAGCGCGACGGGTTATTTTGTCTACATGGCCGATCTAGGAACAAACACACTTGGCGCCGCCACCCCTGCCTTGAACGATGGTAGCTTCGCTTTCCCGAACGGGTCTGCGATCGTTGCCTTCTTAAACACCGGAACAACCGGCTCACCCGACTGGGTTGGCACCGCGCCCAGCGGACAGCTTTCTATCGATGCTTCCCCGTCAACCGTGCCCGAACCGGCTTCAATGGTCCTGCTCGGATCGGGACTGTTGGCTATTGGTTTCTTGATTCGCCGTAGAAGCCATCTTGTCTAAGAAACACATCCTGCGCCGCGGACCCGCTCTTCGGGTCCGCGCGCTTTTCCCGCCCTAACAAACCGCTCGCACGCAATTCAAAGGGTCATGTCATGCTGAGCAAAGCGAAGCATCTGCTTGTGAACCGTGGGGAAAAGCAGATGCTTCGCTTCGCTCAGAATGACAGTCAAAGGTACTTTTTGCGCATCCTGGTGGCGAACACGAACTTAGGTTGCTTCAGATAAATCCTCGTTATACAATCTCCCGCATGAAAACAGCCAAAATCGCTTTGCTCTTTCTAATTCAATTAATGCTCGTGGCCGTGCTGGCTTGGCCGCAAGGGTCGGTCGAGAGGCTTGATCCAGCCCTCAATCGTATCGTTCCGGCGACCGCCAAGATCGAGCGCGTGGCCACCGGATTCAAGTGGACCGAAGGTCCCGTGTGGATTCACGCTGGCTATCTGATGTTCGCGGAAATCCCAAGCAACAGCATTCGAGAATGGAGGCCAGGCCAAGGCGTGAGCATCTTCATGCAGCCGAGCGGATATCTCGGCAAGGCGCCCTACGGGGGCCCCGAGCCCGGGTCGAACGGCATGACACTTGATCCGCGGGGCCGCCTCACCGTGGCGGGTCACGCGCAGCGAGATGTCTGGCGGCTGGAATCGCTCAGCCCCCGCGCCGTCAGGACAATCCTTGCGGACAAGTACCAGGGCAAGGAATTGAACAGTCCCAACGACCTTGTCTATGGGCCGCACGGCGCGCTCTACTTCACCGACCCGCCCTATGGATTGCGCACCCAGGGAGACAACGACCCGCACAAAGAGCTTAAAGTTAACGGCGTCTACCGCATTCTCGATGCGGTGTCGCACAAACCCGGCGCACCCCCCGATGAGAGCAAGCTGCAACTGCTTATTTCTGACTTGACGCGGCCCAATGGGATTGCGTTTTCACCTGATTATAAATACCTCTACGTCAACAACAGCGAGCCTAAAAAACTCTGGATGCGCTATCGCGTGAAGCCCGATGGAACACTGACCGATGGAATGGTCTTCTACGACGCCACCTCGGATCACTCGGTTGGGGCGCCCGATGGCATGAAGGTAGACGTAAAGGGCAACATCTATAGCGCCGGCCCGGGTGGCGTTTGGATTTTCTCCCCGCAGGGTAAACATTTGGGCACCATTCACCCGCCCGAGCGAGTCGGCAACGTGGCCTGGGGTGGCGCTGACGGTAAGACGCTTTATATCTGCGCCAGCACCAGCATCTACAGCATTCGGTTGAACATTCCCGGCGTGCGCCCGTAGAGCCGCCTGCGTGAAAACGCGGGAAGACGCGCTGTAGCGGCGGCCTCTGGCCGCCGGTCTCTAATACCTAAAAGCCGGCGGCCAGAGGCCGCCGCTACAGATCGGTTGTCGCCCATACTCCTAAAACTGTAAAAGCCAGCCCAGATGTCCCTGCTATAATATCGTGCAGGGATCTCATGCAAACGCAATTTGTAACCATTGCCGGTGGCGGCCTTGCGGGAAGCGAAGCCGCCTGGCAGCTTGCCGAGCGCGGGGTTGAGGTGGCGCTTTATGAGATGCGCCCAAATCATCAGACACCCGCGCACAAGACGGATCTGCTGGCGGAACTGGTCTGCAGCAATTCTCTCAAGTCTAACACGCCCGGCGCGGCCTCATGGCTGGTGAAAGAAGAACTACGCCGCTGCGGTTCGCTTCTGTTGAAGCTCGCCGGAGAGAATGCTGTCCCGGGCGGCTCCGCTCTGGCCGTTGACCGGGATCGTTTTTCCGCCGCCGTAACCGCCGCCATCGAGCGACACCCCCTCATCGATCTGCGCCGAACCGAACTGCAGGAGATTCCTTCGCAAGGCCTCGTTTTGATTGCCACCGGACCGCTCACCTCAGACACGCTGGCGCGCCGGTTACAGTTTCTTACTGGCACAGACAGTCTCGCGTTTTATGACTCCATCAGCCCGATCGTGGACGCGGAAACGCTCAACTTGCAGCGCATCTTTCGCGCCTCGCGCTATGGCAAGGGCGGCGAGGATTATCTTAACTGCCCCATGAATGAAGCGGAATACCTGGCTTTTTACGAGGTCCTGCGCGGCGCGGAGACGGTTGAAACGCACTCTTTTGAAGACGCGCGCTATTTTGAGTCTTGCCTTCCCATCGAAGAGCTGGCGCGGCGCGGCGTTGATACGCTGCGCTTTGGCCCCATGAAGCCGGTTGGGCTTGTGGACCCGCGCACCGGCAAGCAACCTTATGCCGTAGTGCAATTGCGGGCCGAGAACCTTCGTTTTTCGAGCTATAACCTAGTGGGTTTTCAAAACCATTTACGATTTCCTGAGCAAAAACGCATCCTGCGCATGATTCCCGGCCTCGAAAACGCCGAATTCCTCCGCTACGGGCAGATTCATCGCAATACTTATTTGAACGCGCCGCGGCTGCTCGCGCCGGACTTGAGCTTGAAGAATGCTCCTCACGTTTTTATTGCCGGCCAGCTTTCAGGAGTCGAAGGCTACGTTGAGTGCATCGCCTCGGGATTCCTTGCGGGTCTTGCTCTTGCGCAGCGCGCTCTGGGCGCAGCGTATGAAACGCCGCCGCGCGTTACGGCGCTGGGATCATTGGTTCATTTCATCACCCACGCCGATCCGTCGAATTACCAACCTACAAACATTTCGTTTGATCTGCTCCCGCCCATCGAAGGCTTGCCGCGATCCATCGCGCGCGACCGCAAGGCAAGGCGGGAACGCCAATGCGAGCAGGCTCTGGCCGCGATCGAAGAATGGCGCGTGGCGCAAATGTCCTATGAACGAATTTGACGGTTGCATCGACGCCTTTATCGAATACCTTGCGACCGAACGCAATGCCTCGGCGCATACGGCAAGAAACTATCGCAGCGACCTGATTCAATTCCGCGATTTTTTGCAGAGCAAGAATAACAATGCTCCGCCCGCGCTTGCGGCAATTAATTCTCTCGACATAAGAGATTTTCTAGGCTATCTGATGGAGCGCGCGCGGCAAAAAAGCTCCGCCGCCCGCAAGCTGGCCGCGCTGCGGTCCTTCTTCAAATTCATGTGCCGCGAGCAAAAACTCGCCGCAAATCCCGCGGCGCAAGTCTCAACGCCGAAAAGCCCCAAAAAACTGCCGCGCATCATGACCGAGGAAGAAACCAATGGTCTGCTCGACCGGCTGGCCTTGGAGTCCGAAGCGGGCGGATTCACGCTGGCGCGCGACCGCGCCATTTTTGAGTGGCTTTACTCTTCAGGCCTGCGCGTAAGCGAGCTTGCTGGGCTCGATCTCACTAGCCTGCGCATGGGTGAGGGAGTGGTTCTCGTGCGGGGCAAGGGCCGGAAAGAGCGCATCGTTCCCTTCGGATCGAAAGCCCGCAACGCCTTGTCCAACTATCTGCCGGCGCGGGCAAAAGTGCTTGCCCAGAATAAGGCTGGAAGCGCGGCGTTGTTCGTCAATGCGCGCGGGGGGCGTCTCAGCGCCCGCTCGGTCCATCGCATTGTTCGCAAATATGTCCGGCTATTTGGTCCCAACCTGCGCGTTAGCCCGCACTCGCTGCGCCACGCCTTTGCTTCCCACCTTTTGGCCGAAGGCGCGGATTTACGCGCTATTCAGGAAATGCTCGGCCACGTGAGCCTCTCGACCACCCAAAAATACACCCAAGTGTCCATCCGGCAATTAATGGACGTTTACGACAAGGCGCACCCGAAGGCGTAAAGTCCCTGCTAAGACGTCCGTGCGAAACTAGAAAGCGTCAAGGATACAAAACCTTGCTCCACGTCGCTGTTGTTGATCCAAGGTCGTAAAACTCCTCAGTAATTGACGTAAGCTGTCCATCTGCGCTTTTGAGCGTCAGTAGCGCCGAGCCATTATAGACCAGCACGCTCGACGGCTGCGGCGTGTGCGCGTACCATGCGACTCCCTGCGCCCCGTGTAATTCGCTTGCATCACCATAAGGCAGCGCGCCATGTCCAAGGCAGCGGCAGTAAGTAGCCGAAGGTGGATTGCTCTTGGTGGGATTGGTATAAACCACCCCCAGATGCTCGTGCCCCCAGTACCAGGCAAAAGGATCGCCCCCTAACGCGCCGTTAATTTCCGCCCAGAGCGGCTGCTTCACCGTGCCGTTGTCGGACAAGCCATTGTGGTGCGTGAGCAGAATGACCTTGCCCGGCGAAACATTCAAACTTCGCATCCATTGGCCTTGAATTCCATTGACTCCGCCGATGCTGCCATCCATCACCATGGGCGTAGTGGAAAAATAGGCGGTATCAAGCCCGATCATTGTCCAGCCACCATACTGCAGCGCAAAATAACCGGTATGATTTTGCGCCGAGAAGGGTGAATTGGGCGCGTTCAGCGCCTGAAAATATCCTTCAGCGCCGCTATACATTTCGTGGTTTGAGTTCAGCGTAAAGGATTTCCCCGCATAAGCCGGCGGCCAAAATCCGATGAGATTGGTTGTAGCCTCGTGAAGCGGCAGATAATCTCCCGCCGTCCCGGCATAGTAAACGTCCCCCAGATGAACGATATAGTCTGGGAGCAGGCCCACGATCTGGGCCATGACGCCGGCGGCGATGCTATCGCCCGTGCCCCAGTCGCCGACCAGCGCAATTCTCACCTCGCCGGGCGTGCCGCCCGCAAGCGGAATCTGTGGCGCAGGCGTCGCGCCAAACGTGACGGGATGACCGAGGTGGTGCGACAAAAGATAATCAATCCAGGCCCACACCCAGCGCACGTCGAGTTGCTCGTACTGGCGCTCGCCGTAAACAATACCGTTCGGGGCCACCAATCCGCCCGTTCTCCCGCAAGCGACGAGAGAATTATAGTTCGCCTCGTCGATTTGCGTCGGGATGCGCCGGGCAATCGTATCCCAAAGAAACTTGAGAGCCTTGATGAGCGGATCGCTGCCGCTCAAAAAATTCTGAATCACCTGCGGTGGATGATTGGCCCAGTAAGGGAGCAAACCGCACTCGAGCCTGCCTCGAACTTCGGCGGGCACGACGGGCGGCAGAGGAAGGGGTGGCTGCCAGACGCCATTTTGCATCATGAGCTGAATCAACTGATATTCGCTCATTTGCAAGAAGGGGATCAGGTCTTCGAGGGGTTGCGGAAGGAGATGAATATTACTCAGCTTTTGCTTGAGATTTTCAAGGTCCTGGAGGGCGAAATTCATGATTTTCGTGCTCCTTTTGTGTTGTTGCGGCAGTATACTGCAATCTTCGCCCCCCAAGTTTTAAATAGTAAAGACCGGCGGCCAGAGGCGCCGCTAGCCCTTGTCTCCCGCTTTTGCAAGCTTTTCTTCTGCGCGCGCAGGCCGATTTCCATTGGGTCCGTCAGGACCTGCGGGCAAACTTGTCTTCGTCTCAGCCGCATCGGAGTTTGGCGTCATAGGAAGCAGCTTCTCGCCGTGGTGAAGCAGTTTTACAAGGGCGCGGCTTAGCCGCGATCTCACTTCATAACGCTCCGCGGCCTTGGTCATATAGCGGACGATCAACTTAGTGCCTGAGTCGCCGGGCGTCATATTGATCTCCGGTCCTGCTGAAAACGACTCAAAGCCCGACCGGTGGGCGGCGCGACGCCATTCCTCTTCCGCCTCTCGCAGGCTAGGTTCCGTTTCTTTCGTCACCAGAACGCGGATTTGCTCAATCAGCGGGTAGGGATCTTCGTTTTTGGGAATTATCAGCGAGAGATCATCCCACATCCACTGGCCCGCCGTAGAGAAATTGAAGAAGTAACCCTCAACCGCATAGCTATTCAAAAAGGCTACTTGACGGCCAGTAGGGTGGCCCGCTTCCGTCCAGTTGCCGGTTTCGAGCAGCAGGGTGCGCAACAAACCGATTTCCATCACTTCGCCCCGCACGCCGTTAATCTCTACCCAGTCACCCACGTGAATCCCGTTCCGCCCCATCAGGACGAAC
>DASZAE010000387.1:0-8774 GCA_035945515.1 Terriglobia bacterium | reverse complement strand
GGAGTCGGGAACGGGGTTCGGAATTCTGGCCATCGTGATTTCGTATCTACCCGTTCTATACGGCTCGTTTTCCGAGCGCGAGGTGAACATCTCCCTGCTCGACGCGCGCGCCGGCTCGCCGCCGACGGCAGGAGAACTCCTGCGGCGCCACGCTGCCCCCGAACATTCCGCCGCGCTCATCGAGTATTTGCAGGAGTGGGAGCGCTGGTCAGCGGAGCTGATGGAAAGCCACCTCTCTTATCCGATTCTCTGTTTTTTTCGCTCGCAGCACAGCAACCAGTCCTGGATTGCGGGGCTGACGACCATCCTCGACGCCAGCGCCTTTCTGATGGCCTGCGGGCCGGAGCGCGTCCGTTTTCAGGCCCAGCTTACCTACGCGATTGCGCGCCATGCGGTGGTGGATCTTGCAGTAGTCGTCGCCGCCCCGCCCCAGCCGCCTGCCGCCGACCGGCTGCCTACTGATGATTTCGGCCGCCTGCTCGAATCGCTTGCCTCGGCCGGAATGGCGCTCGATACGGGCGGCGGAGAAGAGGTCCTTGCGAAGCTTCGTCGTGCTTACGAACCTTATCTCGTCGCGCTTTCCAATCGATTCCTCATGCCGCTTCCCACCTGGGTTCAAGGCCAGCAGTCGCTCGACAACTGGCAGCGAAGCGCCTGGGATGCAGCGGCGCGAAAGTCCTCCGTGCGCAGAAGCAGGTATAAAGCGTTGAAAGACGACGGAGGAGAATGAATACACTTGTGATTGAGCGATTGATTCATCGGGTCATTGAAACATTGAGTTCTTTTCCATCGCTCATTGCGTATTACCTCTAAACACAGTCATCGTATTAACAGTTTGTTGAAAAACGGAATCTGTCATGCTGAGCCTTCGCTTGTCATTCTGAGCGCAGCGAAGAATCTGCTGTTTCTAGTTGAAAACAAACAGAAGCAGATTCTTCGCTGCGCTCAGAATGACATTGCTCAACGGTTTTTCAACAAACTGTTAAGGACCGTCATTCAATGACTCAATAATTCAATCATCTGTTGGCTCAACGCCGTAATCTAATCTGCCGGAGCTTAACCATGCCTTCTGCCACCCCGCCTGCCGCCGCCATATTCGATATGGACGGCGTGCTGGTCAATAGCAACCCTGTTCACGTAACCAAGTGGATTGACTATCTCAAAGAGCGCAATGTTCCTTTTGTCGCTGAAGAGGTTCCGCACAAAATTCTTGGCCTGCATAACGACGACGTTTTCCGGGCATATTTTGGGGATTCAATGAGCCCTGATGATCTACGCCAAGCGGGCGAGGAGTTGGAGGCGCGCTTCCGCGAAGTCTTCCGGCCCCAGGCGCGGCCGCTGCCCGGCGTTGTCGCGCTGCTCAACGAATTGCAGTCAGCGGGCATCCCCATGGCGGTCGCAAGCTCCGGCATCCGGTCGAATGTCGAATTCATGGTGGACGTTTTGGGCATTCGTTCCTTCTTTCAGTTTCTGATCACCGGCGATGATGTGCGCGCTCACAAGCCCGACCCTGAAATTTACTTGAAAGCGGCGACCAGTCTGGGCGCGGAGCCCTCGCAGTGCGTGGCTTTTGAAGACTCATTCGCCGGCATCGGAGCGGTGAAAAATGCGGGCATGAAATGCGTTGCCATCGCCTCAACGTTTTCCTTTGATGATCTGCGCCGCCGAACGCAGGCCGATTTGATCGTTCCGGGATTCGAGGAACTTTTCCTCGAGACGCTCCGCTCTCTGTTCGCCCACGCAGAATCTCCGGTGCGAGACTGATTTCGCTCGCATGGGCCGCCGGGACTGATTTAGAATCATTCGGTAGCGCCGGGCATAAAGAGGTTGTAGCGGCGGCCTCTGGCCGCCGGCTTTTCGATATGAAAGACTGGCGGCCAGAGGCCGCCGCTACAGCCGTATCTGCTTTTGGAAAAGCACCATTCAGTTTGAAGTGACGCATGGCAAAAGCCGATTGTCCAAAATGCGAGGGCACAGGTTGGAAGCCCATCGAGAGCGATGGCGTCCGCCGCGTAACGCGCTGCGACTGCGTGGAAGCGCAGCACTCGGGAAAGCTGCAAATGCAATCCCGCATTCCAAAGCGGTACGAGCAGTGCGCGTTCGAGAATTTCGACATTCTCAAGGACCGTCTGACGGGCCAACCCAACAACTATCTCGCCGCGGCAAAATTGAATGCGCAAAAGTTCGTCGAAGAGTATCCCCTGGAAGTGGGCCTCCTGTTTTCGGGATCGACGGGCGTCGGCAAAACCCATCTTGCCGTTGCCGTCATCCGCGAGCTCATCATGTCGAAGAATGTTCCGTGCCTTTTTTACGATTTCCGGGACCTGCTGAAAGCTATCCAGGACAGTTGGAACCCAGTCTCGCAGAACTCTGAGTTGCGCGTCTTGCAGCCTGTCCTCGATGCTGAGGTGCTTATGCTCGACGACGTGGCGGCTCTCAATCCAAGCGATTGGATTAAGGATACTCTCGGCCACATCATTAACTCCCGCTACAACCAGAAGCGCACAACTTTGATTACCACCACGCTGCCCTTTGGCGACATGGCGCCGCGCGGCGAGACGCGCCCGCGAGGCAGCGAATCTGTGCCAAGCATGGAAAAATCTCTGGCTCAATATGGCGTCACCTTCCAATCGCGGCTGTATGAAATGTGCAAGGTCATCGAGATGAAATCGGACGATTACCGCAAAGCGATTAAACAGGCGGCGTGGAGATTCCATAGCGAATAGAGTATGCGTGGCAATGCGTTCAGAGCGCGGCTTTTCTCATTTTGGATTGCCAATTTCGGATCAAATTGGAAAGGGCCGCAGAGCTTTCAACCGCAAAACTCCGCGCTACAAAGACTGGCGGCTTGCGCAGGGGCGCGGTTGAAACTCCGCCTTTCTAACCGCCGCGCCGATTCATGAAAAACCTTCATGGAAGACCCAAGCCCCAGCCTGCCAGATACGACCCGCCCGGCGTCTCCCAACCCAGAGATCGCATTGCGATTTTCGGTGCCGTTTAATCCGGCCCTCGAAACCGATTTTGACTGCTTCCCCGCAACCCCCGCCGTTTTCGCGCTTTTTCCGGGCAACGAATCGGTCTCGGCTCCCCCTTATCTAAGCCAAGCGCGCGACCTGCAGCGCCGCTTGCGCCGCCTGCTTGGACCCCTTAGCCCCCGCCGCTTGAATCTGCGCGATGTCACGCGGCGAATCGAATATCAGACGGTAGGCTCGGCCTTTGAAGCGCAGTGGCTGCTCTACCAACTCAACCGCCGCTATTACCCGGATCAGTTCCGTCGCCGGCTGCGGCTCAGGCCGCCCTCTCTGGTGAAGGTCAAACTGCGCAACCGCTTTCCGCGCTGCTATCCTGCGCGCCGCATGAGCGCCGACGGTTCGCTCTACTACGGTCCTTTCCCCACGCGAGCCGCCGCCGAGCGGTTCACCTCTGAGTTCCTGGACCTCTTCAAAATGCGCCGCTGCGTGCCGGACCTCGATCCTGACCCTTCACACCCCGGCTGCATCTACTCGCAGATGAAAATGTGCCTTGCGCCGTGCTTCCAAGGCTGCACGGACGAGGAGTATCAGGAGGAAACCCGGCGTGTCATCGCTTTTCTCGATTCGGGCGGCGAAACGCTGGAGCGTGACCTCGAAACCGAGCGAAGCCGCGCGTCCGAAAATCTCGAGTTTGAGCTGGCCGCTCGCGCCCATCGCAAGCTCGAAAAGGCGCGTGAGGTGATGCGGATGCGGCCTGCCCTCATAAAACCCATTTCGCGTTTGAATGCCGTCATGCTCCTTCCTTCCGCGGAAGCGAAAGCGGTGGTATTTTTCCGCGTCGTAGCGGGTGAAATTCGCGGCCCGGCTTCCCTTTCGGTCGCCGAAAATGTCTCCTCGCCCGTTCCTCTTGACCAGCGGCTCCAGGCTTTGCTCGAATCGCTCGCCAGCCCAGCGGCGCTCCCCACAGAGTTCTCGGCTGCGCAGGCCACGCCTGCAAGTGTGGACAAGGCTGGAAATCCGCCGCTTCCTCCCTGGGAGCATCTCAGCCTCCTTGCCCGTTGGTTTTACAGCAGCTTCCGCTCCGGGGAATTCATGCTGATCGCTGACAACCAAGCCATTCCCCATTCCCGCTTGATCAAGCTGTGCAGGAAGATCGTGGATGGCAATCACTGACCTGCTTTCTTTTCAATTCTGTAGCAGCGCCGTCTGGCCGCCAGATTTTAAAAACCAGCGATGAGACGCCGCCACTGCTCCTTGCGGCTGGGCCGAGGCGATGGGTTTCCCCAAACCAGTTTTATTAGCTAACGTAAGTAATATCAATAAGATAGTGAAATGGCCGAGATTTTGTATAACTCTTTAAGGCGAACGTTGGCTACCGCTAAAATATTTGTTAGAAAGGGGATAGCAAAAGCGAAGAAGTTGTGCTACTCTATTTATGCAGTTTATGTTCGCAGTGCAGACGTGCATCTCCGTGAGTAAAACCCCACCCTCCAGGGTCAATCCAACCTTGCGATGTGTTTTACCGCAGTATCTCGGACTACCCCGCCGTCGCCGTGTCTATAAATTGCTAATTCACATTAAAGGATGTCTTTTCGCATGAAGGAACAAGGAACAGTGAAGTGGTTTAACGCTGCAAAGGGCTACGGGTTCATCCAGCGTGAGAGTGGCGACGACGTATTTGTCCACTATTCAGCGATTCAGGGCGACGGTTACCGCTCGCTCGAGGAGGGAGCCAGGGTCAGCTTCGAGGTTAAAAAGGGTCCCAAGGGTTTGCAAGCCGATAACGTCGAACGAGCTTAGTTTAGAAGCATTCGAGGGCGGCTCAACTTGAGCCGCCCTCGAATGCCGGTTTCCCAGCGATCATCCCTTAGTAGCTTCCCGGCCCCTCGTATAGCCGCATTTCTGCGGGACCTGAGCATAAAGCTGCCAGCCGGCGCATGCGTGACGCGCGAGTTTTTGAACTTATACCTCTAAAAAGGAGACGTTTATTATGACTCTTAAAACCGGTCAATATATTCGGCATTCAAAATATGGGTGTGGCACCATTGTCGAGCGCGATGAGAGCCGCACGGTCGTGGACTTTGACACGGCCGGCGTGAGGAAGTTTGTCACTGCCATCGCCATTTTTGAGATCGCGGAAGGCGTTGCCCCCAAGAAGAAGCGCGCCACTGCCCGGCACCGCGTAAAGGCCGTCGTCGCCCAGCAAGCCTCGTAACTCTCCTTCACTGGCATCTCACGATTCTGCTGTATTCCTCTTAAAAATAAAGCTAGGGCGCTCATCGAGGGCGCCCCCGCGCGTCTGGAGGTTGTAGCGCAAGGTCCATTTTTGACCCGGCGGCAGTTTGCCGAATGAAAAAGCGCCGCAGCGTTGAACTACGAACGCTGCGCTACAACTCGCAACCATGCCGACTTGTTTCCGTCCGCTTTTCTTGATGCCTCCTTTGCCGGTACGCTACAATCAAATTATGCGAGCGAGTCATTCGCTTGCGAGCAAACGCAATGCAGGCGCTCACGGGACGATCCATCAATTTTACGTGCGCACGGCTCCGTTATGGCTCTTCGGCTCTCCCCAAATCCCGCCAAATCACGGAAAGCGGAGTTGACGCCGGACGAAAACGGCCAGATCAACCCTGAAGGACAAGTGGGTACATTAAGCCAGAGTGGACCGGCCCCTGCGCGTGTCGTCATCACGAAGGTCGAACCCCAGCTTGAGGGCGGACGCTTTCCAATTAAGCGGATCGTGGGTGATAACATCGCCGTCACGGCAGATATCTTCGCCGATGGGCACGACGTCCTCGCCGCTGTGCTTCGCTATCGAAAAAAAGGGCGTGAATCCTGGGCGGAAACGCACCTGAGCGAACTTGGCAATGACCGCTGGGCGGGAGAGTTCGTGGTGGTCAGCCCAGGGCTTTATGAATATACGATTGAAGCTTGGGTTGACCATTTTAAGTCGTGGCGGCGCGATCTCGCCAAACGGGTTGATGCCGGCCAAGTAGCTTCTTCGGACTTGCTCATGGGCGCTTCGTTGATTGATCAAGCTAGCCAACGAGCTTCCCAGACTGGCACAGAGGAGGACGCTATGAAGTTGTGGAACGTGGCCTCGCAGCTTCGTGCGCAAGCCCAGATTGCGGGCGAAGCCGGACAGCCCCCAGCCCCAGCCATTCTTAGCGAAGATCTGGCCGCGGAGATTGCTCAGTATCCCGACCGCAGATCCGCGTGCGTCTACGATCCGCCGCTGCTCGCCGTGGTGGACCGTGAGAAAGCGGGTTTCAGCGCATGGTACGAGATGTTTCCGCGCTCCTGCGCTCAGGTTCCTGAGAAACACGGAACGCTGGCAGATTGCGAAAACCGCCTGCCTTACATCGCCGCTATGGGATTCGACGTGCTTTATCTCCCACCGATTCATCCGATTGGCCTCACCCATCGGAAAGGAAGGAATAACTCGCCAATTTGCCAGCCGGACGACCCCGGAAGCCCGTGGGCAATTGGCACGGCGGAGGGAGGCCACACGTCGATCCATCGGCAATTGGGAACGCTCGAAGATTTTGCGCATCTTGTCGCTGCGGCCCGCGAGCATGGCCTCGAAGTTGCTCTCGATATCGCGTACCAGTGTTCGCCGGATCATCCTTGGGTGAAGGAACACCCGGAATGGTTCCTCCACCGGCCCGACGGAACCATCCAATACGCGGAGAACCCGCCCAAGAAATACCAGGATATTTATCCGCTTAACTTCGACTGCAAACAGTGGAAGAGTCTCTGGGAAGCACTGCGCGACGTGGTACTTTTCTGGGCTGCGCAAGGGGTGTGCATCTTCCGCGTTGACAATCCGCATACCAAACCTTTTGCGTTTTGGGAGTGGCTGATTCACGAAGTCAAGCTCCAAGCTCCTGAAGCGATTTTTCTTGCGGAGGCGTTCACGCGACCCAAGGTCATGCAGCGTTTGGCAAAAGTTGGGTTCTCGCAATCTTATACGTACTTCGCCTGGCGAAATACGAAATATGAACTGACGGAATATTTCACTGAGCTCACCCAAACGGAAATGCGACAGTATTTCCGACCGAACCTTTGGCCGAACACGCCTGATATCTTGACAGACTACTTGCAACATGGCGGTAAGCCGGCCTTCATGGCGCGCCTGGTGTTGGCCGCCACGCTTGGGGCTAACTATGGAATTTACGGTCCGCCCTTTGAGCTTTGTGAAAACGTTCCACTCGCCCCCGGCAAGGAAGAATATCTGAATGCGGAAAAATATGAGATCCGGCATTGGGACTTGAATCAGGCCGGCAGCCTGAGCACGCTGCTCTCGCGGGTCAATTGGGCGCGCCGCGAACATCCAGCCTTGCAGCGCGATCTTGGATTGCGCTTTCATTTTACCGATAATGACCAGATCATCGCCTACACGAAAACTACGGAAGACGGTTCGAATGTCATGCTGATGGTTGTGAACCTTGATGCGTACAACACGCAGTCCGGCTGGGTGACTTTGGCGCTAGAATCGCTGGGTCTCGACCCTCACGATCCATACCAGGTGCACGATCTGTTGACGGACGCGCGCTATGTCTGGCAAGGTCCGCGGAACTTCGTGCAGCTTGATCCGAAAAACATTCCGGCGCACCTCTTCCATGTGCGTCGTCGCCCAGTGTGAAGAGTTCTTTTCATGCTTTGCGGTTGTGGAAAAACCGTGGAGTTATACAGAGCGCCATAAATCGGCGACGATCATTGGCTGTAGCGGCGGCCTCTGGCCGCCGGATTTTAAGTGTAAAGACCGGCAGCCAGAGGCTGCCGCTACAGAATCAGGCGCCGCCGACTTATGGCGTCGCGTATAAAACGTACCCTGCGGTATAACCATAACAGCAGCGAGCTGCCGCACCCTAAATATCCGCGCGGGTAAAGTCGCCTTTCACCATGACCGCCTCAAGCCAGAACACACTGAAATTCATGGATGACCCGCAGTGGTACAAGGACGCGGTCTTCTACGAAGTCCACGTGCGCGCCTTCAAAGACGGCAATGGAGACGGTATTGGCGACTTCCGCGGGCTTATCGAAAAACTGGATTATCTGCAGGACTTGGGCGTCACCATCCTGTGGCTCCTGCCTTTTTATCCCTCTCCACTCAAAGACGATGGCTACGACATTGCTCACTACACGGACGTTCATCCCTCCTATGGAACCCTGGATGACTTCAAGCTGTTTTTGGATGAGGCCCACCGGCGCGGCATGGCTGTGTTAACCGAGCTTGTGGTGAACCACACATCCGATCAGCATCCGTGGTTCCAGGAGGCCCGGCAATCGCGCGATAATCCCCGCCGGGACTGGTACGTCTGGAGCGACACACCGGAAAAATATTTAGACGCCCGCATCATCTTCACCGACACCGAGCATTCCAACTGGGCGTGGGATCCGGTTTCCAAGCAGTATTACTGGCACCGATTTTTCAGCCACCAGCCCGACTTAAATTACGACAATCCCGAAGTGCGCGAAGAAGTGTGGCGGGTGATGAAGTTCTGGCTTGACCTGGGCGTGGACGGATTCCGCCTGGATGCGGTTCCCTATCTGGTAGAACGCGAAGGCACGAACTGCGAAAACCTGCCCGAAACGCACGCAGTTCTCAGGTCTCTGCGCAGCCGGCTTGACGCGGAGTACCCCGGAAAATTCCTGCTGGCGGAAGCCAATCAGTGGCCCTCCGACGTGCGCGCGTATTTTGGCCAAGGCGACGAATGCCACGTGGCCTTTCATTTTCCGCTGATGCCGCGCATGTTTATGGCGGTGCGGCTGGAAGACCGCAAACCCATTATTGAAATC
>DASZAE010000386.1:0-4164 GCA_035945515.1 Terriglobia bacterium | reverse complement strand
ACAAGCGATTTGGCCATATAACGAAAATGCCTCCTGCCCGCAGAATAGGGCGCTCGGCTTTCGATCCTCCGCAATTTCCGGCGTTCCCTTTTGGGATGAACTGCCGGCGCAGACTACAATTTCCGCAAAAAATTCATGCCGGGCAGTTGACGCACAAAACCGCCCATTTCGAGCCCCAGCAATGCCGCGAGCACGCGCGGCTGCGGAATGGAAACGTTACCGCAGATCGTGTCGACGAATAAAGCCTCGTCCACGCGCAAAGCCTCAAAAACGGCCTTTTCGTCGCCGTCAAGCTTTGCGGAGGGCGCGAGCGGCAGCATGCCGGTGGAAGAGATCGCAGATCTTTCAATCTCATCAACAGGCGGCATCAGTTGCATACGGACAGACGCCGGAAACTCTTCGATAACGTCCATCCATTGATCCACCAGTTTCGCGCCTTGCTTGATCAGCAGATTGGGTCCGAAACTCTGCGGCGATGTAATGTTGCCCGGCACGGCAAAAACCTCGCGGTTTTGCTCCAGCGCAAGGCGCGCGGTGATGAGCGACCCGCTATACTCGGCTGCCTCCACGATAATGACGCCAAGCGAAAGCCCGCTGATAATCCGGTTGCGAATAGGGAAGTTTTCCGGCTGAGGGGCTGTGCCGGGCGGAAACTCAGAGACAAGAGCGCCGCTCGCCGCCACCGACTCCGCTAACTTCCTGTTTTCGCGCGGATAAATCACGTCGATGCCCGATCCGAGCACCGCCACCGTGCGTCCTTTTGCTTCAAGAGCTCCGCGATGCGAAGCCGAATCAACGCCGCGCGCTAAGCCGCTGACAATCGCAAGCTGCCTCAGCGCGAGATCGGCAGCCAGCCGGTGCGCTACAGAGCTGCCATAGGCGCTGGGCCGCCGGGTGCCTACCATGGCTACAGCGTGCCGCGAAATCGCAGAAACATCGCCTTGTACGTATAGCGCCAGCGGCGGATCAGGTATCTGCCACAGCAGAGGCGGATAATCCGCCGCTGACGGAGTAACAATTTCCGCTCCGAGCTTCGCAGCGGCGTGAATTTCCCTGTCGGCTTCTTCTAAACCGCCTTGCGCGGCGAGATCCCGGGCGATTTTCGAAGTTAGCCCGCACGCCTCAAGCTCAGTGAGCGATGCCGCATAGACGCGCTCCGGCGAGCCAAACGCTTTTACAACTTTGAGCGCCCCCCGCGTCCCTAATCCCTGGATGTGCGTCAGCGCCAACCAGTAGTGGCCGCCTTCTTTCATCCCTCCGCCTCAATAAGCTGAGATAAATGGAGCGCCGGCGCAAAGCGAGCAGCACTGTTCCGGCTTCGCTGGTGTTTAAGGCAGCCCGCGCTCCTGTCCTACTTAAAATGGCAAACCGTGGCTACTTGTGCAAGTGCAAAAAAATAAAGGCCCCTCAAGAGGGGCCGTGAGTTGTTGCCGTGAAATCAACATCAATTGTGCAATCAATAACTTACAAAAATTTTGAGCGTACCTTGCGCTGCACTGCAGGGCTTGATTTCTCAACCGCCCACTCTCCCACTTCGGCCGATGCGGCAAAAAGTTGATTGAGAACAGACTTCGCAAACCGCACCGCGGCGTCCACAATTTTCACTCCGGTCCAAATCAACAATCGCTCGCCGGAACGCGCTGGCTTGGTCAACTGAAGACGGGCCTGGTAATGCGAGCCTTCCATATCATAGGCTGCGTAGACCAGAACCGCATAAATCAAACCCAGTACAATTACCAAAAGCTTGAATACAATCCACAGTAACATTTGCGCTGCGATCATCCTTTTTCCCCTCCTTCTCGCGTTCTTACCCAGCAATTTAGATTCCTAATAAGGAAAAAAGGTTCGACAATAGGCAAAGACGTTTACTCATTTATATATACATATTAAGTTACTTAAGCATGACAGTTGTTCGAGCTTGAGTTGGCGCCATCTAGCAAAACAACCTTGCTCCAATCTTGCCGGGTCTCGATGGTCCTTGACAACCGGAGTGGGAATATGGTTGTTTGTTACTAAACTTACCCTATTCCTACTGGCGCAAGAAAAGGACGGGGGAATGCCGCAGTAATTTCGTCAAGACGCCGAGAAATGGCAAGAAAAAATCTGCGTATGGAGAATGAATCCCAATGTACTGCCCCAAGTGTGGCGCACAAGTAGCCGATGGCGTCCGTTTCTGCATTAAATGTGGCGCTGCTCAAGAGAGCGCCGCGCAATCCTCCCAGAGCGGGCCATCTGCCCCGGCGCAGCCCTTGGCTGGGGGAACAACCGGCCATTGCCGCAATTGCGGGCGCGTGATTGATTCTCGAGCTGCAGTCTGCGTGGGGTGCGGTGTACGGCTGTGGCAAGGCGACCGCTACTGCCAATCTTGTGGCGCGGAGACCCTGCCGGGAGCGGGCACATGCGCGAAATGCGGAGCGTCGCTCGTCCACTATAGCCACAAAGACTGGGTAGTGGCACTAGTGCTTTCGATCCTCTTAGGCGGCTTGGGAGTTGACCGTTTCTATCTTGGATATGTGGGGCTTGGCATCCTCAAGTTGATTACGCTGGGCGGGCTCGGAATCTGGGCGCTCATCGATATTATTCTCATCGCGCTTAATAAAGTCCCCGACAGTCAAGGCTTGCCCCTGCGGCGGTAAGATATCGCTGACATCTGGTTCAATAGCGGCGGTCACTTACAGATTTCGGCCGGCGGATGGAGGTCGGTGTGAATCACAAATTGGAACTAAAGTCCAAAATGGAAGGATTAAAGAGGAAGTAAATTCCACTCTGTTTGGTTGGCCCTCAAGTCTGCCCTCCAACTCTTGTATTACCTACTACTATGAAATTGACATCGAGTCCGTCATGCCCACTGCACTGCATTAACCTCGTTTAATACCAAATTTTTCCAGGCGGTACTGAAGGGTGCGGAAGGTCATGCCCAGCAGTTGCGCCGCCCGCGTAATGTTGCCGTTGGTCCTCTGCAGCGCCTCCAGAATCTTGGCCTTTTCGTGTTCCTCCCAGGAAGCTTCCGGGATGAGCGGCTCGATCCCGTCCGCCGGCGGTTCCGGCCCCGCACGGTCTGCCGGAGGTTCCAGGATTTCCGGCGGAAGGTCTTCGATCCGGATTTCTTCTCCTTCGCCCAGCAGTACTGCCCGCTCGATGGCCCATTCAAGCTGGCGAATGTTTCCCGGCCAGAAATAGCTTTTGATCACTTCCAAAGCCTCGGGCAAAACGCCCTTAACTTTGTGCTTACCGTCGAGCGCCGCCTTGCGGAGAAAGTGCATTGCCAGCACCGGAATATCCTCTCGCCGCTCCCGCAAGGGCGGACAGATAATGGGAATCACCTTCAGCCGGTAGTAAAGGTCTTCGCGGAATTTACCTTCTTTCAGCATCTGCTCGAGGTTGCGATTCGTGGCGGCGATGATGCGCGCGTCCACTTTGATGGCTTCCGTCCCGCCCACGCGCAGGATTTCACGCTCCTGCAGCGCGCGCAGGATCTTGGCCTGCATACTCAAGCTGGTATCGCCGATTTCGTCGAGAAAGAGCGTAGAGTGGTTAGCGCGCTCAAAGAGGCCCTTTTTTTGTTGATGCGCGTCAGTAAAGGCGCCCTTCTCATGGCCAAACAACTCGCTCTCGAGCAGCGTTTCGGTGAGCGTGGCGCAATTGATGGCCAGAAAAGCCTGTTTGTTGCGAGGGCTCAGTTCGTGAATTTCGCGCGCCACCAACTCTTTCCCGGTTCCACTTTCACCCAGGATGAGCACCGTATGCGACGTCCCGGCCACTTTCAGAATCATGCGAAGCATGGCTTTGGTGGCTGGCGAGACGCCGAGAATCGACTTGCGCAACAGCGCCATGCGCGCAAAGACTTCTCCTACCACTTCAAGCAGCCGGTCGCGGTCCACCGGCTTTTCAAGGTACGTGTACACTCCCTTTTTGGTGGCTTCGATGGCGGATTGAATCGAAGGATACCCCGTGATGAGTACCACGGTCACGGTGGGATCGGCCTGTTGAATCGCGGTAAGCAGATCAATCCCGGTCATGCCCGGCAGATTCAAGTCCGTGATGACCAAGTCAAAGCGTTTCTGCCCGAGCAGCCGGAGCGCGGCCTCGCCGCTGCTTGCAGTCTCCGCGGCATAGCCTTCATCCAGCAGAATATCGCGATAGATTTCCCGCTGGCGGCCTTCG
>DASZAE010000385.1:0-12317 GCA_035945515.1 Terriglobia bacterium | reverse complement strand
ATTTGAGTTGCTGCGCTGCTGGATGGAGGAGCACGCTTCGGGCGATCTGCGCATCCAGGCGGTCTTAGTGGCCTTCTGCTTCGGAGCGTTGCTCGAAGGCACGGCGGGGTTTGGAACGCCCGTCGCGGTGACGGCTTTTCTTCTGGTGGGCTTGGGGTTTGCCGCAGGCGAGGCTGTGACCGTGGCCCTGATTGCCAATACAGCGCCCGTGGCGTTTGGGGCGCTGGGCATTCCGATTGTGGCGCTGGCCGGAGTCACTGGACTCTCCCAGGCAAAGCTTTCGGCGATGGTGGGCCGCCAACTGCCATTCATGTCGCTTTTAATTCCGGCGTATCTCATCTTCATCATCGCGGGGCGGAGGGGCGTTAAGGGAGCGTGGCCCGCCGCGGCAGTCGGGGGCGGGAGTTTTGCGCTGGCGCAGTTTATTGTTTCAAATACGTGGGGACCGTATGCGGCGGATATCATTGCGTCGCTGGTTTCGATTGTGTCGCTCACTTTGTTGCTGCACTTTTGGAAACCTGATGATGAGTACAGCCAAGCAAATCTTGTTCCCGCAAAACAAGAAGGCCACCCTGCGCTCACCTGGCGCGAAGGGGCGGCGGCTTGGGCGCCTTGGGTGTTGCTCGCCGCGGTGATGATTGCATGGTCGTATCTGAAGCTGTTTCAGGCGGGGCGTCTCTTGATCCATGTTCCGTGGCTGCATAATGCTGTTTTCATCTCGCTTTACCAAAAGCCCTACGCCGCGATTTATAGCTTTGAGCCGCTCGCGGCGGGCACGGCCGCGTTGGTGGCTGCCGTCATCACGGCGATGGTTCTCCGCGCTTCGCCCAGTTTATTTTGGCGGGCGGGGGTCAAGACAGTGAAGCAACTGCTTCTTCCCGGACTTACCGTTGTGCTCATTGTGGCCTTGGCCTATCTCTATAATTACTCTGGTATGGCGTACACGCTGGGCGCGGCGCTCGCGGCCTTGGGCGGCGCTTTTCCCCTCTTTAGCGGAT
The DNA here is from genome assembly GCA_035945515.1 of Terriglobia bacterium. GTDB lineage: Bacteria > Acidobacteriota > Terriglobia > UBA7540 > UBA7540 > RH2-MAG17b. The sequence continues at coordinate 11,319 of DASZAE010000385.1, read as the reverse complement.
TTCTCGGCTGGGTGGCTTGCTTCATGAGCGGCAGCGATACGGCCAGCAATATTCTTTTTGGCAATTTGCAGGTTGCTGCCGCGCATCAAATCGGCGTCAACCCGGTGCTGCTGGCGGCTACCAATTCTTCGGGAGCCGTATGCGGCAAGATGATCTCGCCGCAAAACATCGCCGTGGGCGTCACCACGGTGGGCATGGTGGGCGAGGAAGGGCGCGTGCTCCGCACTACGTTCTGGCACAGTATTCTTTTCGCCTTGGCCCTGAGCCTGCTGGCTTTCGCGCAAGCCTACTGGCTCAAGTGGATGGTGCCGTAGTCAAGAAGGAGAAGCAAAATGAAGAGGAATATCCCTAGCCTGCTGCTTGCAGGCGCTACCTTGTTAGTGTTTCTCTTGCTGCTGCCCACCACTACGATCCTTGCGCGCGCGACTACAACGCCAAATCTAATCGCTGGAATTTCGTTTCCTGCAAAAACGCAGACTCAAGAGAAGAGCGTCGCCCAAGCGCCAAAGGCTGATTTAGGTTCCACAGTTCAAGCAGGCGACTGTGCCTTGATTCCGTATAACGGCACGCCGCCGTTGAACCAATTACTCCCCGATCCAGTGCCTAGTTATGAGGATTTTCGCGGTGGCATGATCTGCAAATACGTCATCAATGCCAAGCTCCCGCCTTTTATTTTTCACTTTGTGGATCAGGGCAACAATGCGTTGGGGAGAATTGAAATCAGCGAAATGGGCAGCAACAAGGTAATCCAGGTTATTTCAAACCCCGTCAATCCATATTTTTCGAGCGTAGATCCTTATCGCCTTCTCAACACGCTCGACGCGAATTTCGATGGTTATAATGATTTAACGATTGGGGAAGGGTGCGGAGTAACCGGAAACTGTCAATATGATTTTTTCCTTTACGAACCTGCCAAAAAGCAGTTCGTGCGCAATTCATTTTTGAGCAATCTCTCCGAGCCCCAATTCGACCCTTACAATAAAGAGGTGAATTCCTACTCGAACATGAGCGCGTTCGACTGGGAACATGACATTTATCAGTTTCAGAACGGCCAGTATGTTCTGATACGCAAAGTAGTGGCCTCTTCGGATAGAAAAAATAATACCTCGACCCTAAGGACATACGAGTTGAAAAATGGAAAAATGGAATTGACCGATTCCACGACCCAATAAAATGTAATTGCTTCTGATAAACGGCTTCTATGTTGTGGCGTGGTGGCCATCTATTTCCGCGTATCCGGAGATGGCTGCTGAAAAAACCGTCCCATTTGTCCCGTATGTCTCAAAAGTCTCAAAGTGACCTGATAGACTTTTTGTAGCGCAGACCTCCGTATTTGAGGTCTGCGACTTTTGAATGGACAGAAAAGCCGCAGACCTCAAATACGGAGGTCTGCGCTACAGAGCGGTCCCATGGATTAGAAAATGATTGGAGAGAGATGGGAAGCGTCCGGCCGACCCCGCTCCCAAGAGCGTTTTTGTCGCTTGACTTCGGATTGTACAAAGAGTAACGTCGCACGATAGACCTTGTGTGTTTTCGGACAACCGCTCAGGAGGGGGGCGCGCCGGCAAGGACGGCATTCGAGGGGAGATTTAAAATTGCGCAGACAAGTGTTGGTTATACAAGGTGAAGCTTCTATCCAGAATACATTCGCTCTGCTGCTGGGCGCGCTGAATAGCGACAATGTCGAAGCGGCTCTTAACGGCCGGCAAGCTTTGGCCGCGATTGAGCCGGTGAGCCTTGACGCCATCCTCCTGGATTTGCGATCGTTATTCGACGCTCCGCAGGTTAGACCGGAGGTCAGCAACATTCAGTTAAGACCGATGGGCCGCATTCTTTTTATCACCGGCGAGGTTTCGGGCCCGGAAGTCTTCCAAATGATTGAACAGAACTGCGCGGGGCGAAAGCTGGGAATCTTGTTCCAAACCCTGTGGCAGCGGATGCGGATGGTCTTTAGCCCGGCTGAGTCAGCCTCGGAACAGATAGAACTCGCCGGTCCTGAGAACCTGTGAAAAGCCGGGAGCGTTTCTGTCTTTTTACAAAATGATAGAACGCCCTTTGCCCGCCGCTACAGCCAATGACCGTCGCTGACTCATGGCGCTTTGTATAGAAAAAGGCGAATTCAGGCAAGGGGTGTTGCGGCAGAGCGTGTGTTGAGACTGCTGATGTATTCGCTGACATATTCTTTCAATACCTCAGTCCAAGGCCGAAGAGGCGGGAAGCCAGCGCGCTCGAGCGCGGCGCAATCCATTACCGAATAAGGCAGGCGCTTGGCGGGCCGGCCCATTTCGTTCAGAGGCTTGCCGGTGATCCTGGCCGGATCGATTCCCGCCCACTGCGCCGCTTGGCGCGCTAATTCCAGGCGCGTGCAGAAGCCGGCGTTGGCCACATGATACAAGCCATACCGCCGCGATTCGATTACTTCCCGGATTTTTTGAGCGGCATCAATCGTATAAGTCGCGTTGCCAACCTGGTCCGCCGCGACAACGTAAGGTTCGCCATCTGCAGCGCGCCGCAATCCCTTTTCGACAAAATTTTCCTTCCCGGGACCAAACAGAACGGAAACGCGGAAGATCCATCCTTCACCCGTGGCCCGCGTGATGCCTTCGGCGCGCAGCTTGGTGCGGCCGTAGACCGTAGCCGGGGCAGGCGGGTCGCTTTCGACATAGGGGCTAGTCTTCTGGCCGTCGAATACAGCGTCCGTAGAAATATAGGCCACGCGCGCGCCCACACGGAGCGCGCCGCTCACAATGTAGCGCGTTCCGTGAACGTTCACCGCGTAAGCGAGAGTGGGATTCTCTTCGCAGACGTCAGGATTAGGAATCGCCGCCGCGTGGACGACCACGTCCGGCTTGATCTTTGCCAGGATCGCGTCCACGGCGTCTTCGCAGGTGATGTCCACATCCCGATGCGTGAGCGGGCAGACGGTATGGCTTTCGCCGAAAACCTTGACCAAAGCGTGGCCGAACAATCCCGCGGCGCCGGTAATCGCGACTTTCATTTCCGTTTCCTCATGAGTGATTTCCTATGACGAACAAAACCATCATGCAAAGATGCCAAGGTCTCAAGGTTTTGCCCCTTGATCTGATGCGGCAGCCCTTGGCTGTTCAAGGCTTTCCACATAGCGGCGCAGCGAATCTATGCAACGTTGAGCGATCTCGTCAGGCTTCATGTGGCGGGCGTCGATCTCGATTTCGGATCCGGAACCAGGCGTTGAGTTCTTCTTAGGGCTGATGTTCAAGACATCGGCTTTCCACAGCAGGCCGCCGGTCACCCAATCCACGACGGCCACGGATAAAATTGGCGGCTCTTTATGCTGACGGTGCAAGACAGGCGGCGTTTCATGCGGGGTAAAGTGAATCTTTCTTTCAGGCTTCTGGGCGCGCATCACCAGGTCAACGCCCTGCTCGCTGCCGGCAATCTGATACTTGCCCCAGGCGCGCAAATCTTGAATAAACCATTGATCAAGCTGGCCGGGCATCGGCTCAACATAGACGATTTTCGCTGTGGTAAGGCGATTCGCTTCGGCCGCGCGTGACGGCCGCGCACAGAGAAGAATTGCTAAAAAGGCGAACGCAAGCGAGGGCGTGAGGAACTTTCGCATCCTTGAAACCTCCGGTCTGTATGACTCAATTCTTGCTCTCGATGGCTGGCCGTGTTAAACGCATGGGCACGCCGCGAGACCACAGAAAGCTCTTCAGACTGCTCAAGGTATACTGTTGAAAGTGAAAAATGGAAGCGGCCAATGCCGCGTCCGCGGCCCCGCGCAGGAAAACGTCCGCAAAATGCTCCGGCTTTCCAGCCCCGCCGGAAGCGATCACGGGAATGTGCACGGTTTGGGAAATGGCTGCGGTAAGCTCGCAATCAAACCCGGCCTTTGTGCCATCGGCATCCATTGACGTGAGCAAAATCTCTCCCGCGCCCAGCGCCTCGACTTTCTGTGCCCATTCAACGGCGTCCAGGGCCGTCGCCCTCGTCCCGCCGTAGGTTAGCACATTCCATCGCGGCTCGTCTCCGGAGGATGGACTAGGCCGCCGGCGCGCGTCAATGGCTACCACAATGGCTTGGCTTCCAATGCGCGAGGCGAGAGCTTCAACCAAGCCGGGATTTTCCACTGCGGCGGTATTGACGGCAACCTTGTCAGCGCCCGCCGAGAGCAGACGCAGGCCGTCATCCAGCACGCGGACGCCGCCGCCCACGGTAAGGGGAATAAAGAGCTTGCTCGCCACGCGCTTGACGGTTTCCATCAAGGTGGCGCGCCCTTCAAGCGAGGCGGAAATATCGAGCAACACCAATTCGTCCGCGCCCTCTCGATTGTAAGCTTCAGCGAGCTCCGCGGGATCGCCGGCGTCGCGCAGATCAACAAACTGGACGCCTTTTACCACGCGTCCGTCTTTGCAATCGAGGCAAGGAATGATGCGCTTAGCAAGCATAATTTATGATGGTAAGTGCGAAGGGAACCCTTTTATTTCCCAGCCACAAAACCCGGCACGGCAAAGTTGCGGCTGGCCGCGTCCCAGGAGGGTGATGCCCGGATTGCGTCGATGACCTCGTGCGGTTCGTTGACCACGGTCCACATCGAGCGGTGCCGGTGGTCCATGAATCCCTCGCTCACGCAACGATCGAGAAGCTCAATACATGGGTCGAAAAAAGCGCCTGTGTTGACAATCACAATCGGACCCAGATAGAGGCCCAATCGCTTCCACGCCATGGCTTCAAAGAGTTCTTCGAGCGTTCCGCAGCCACCCGGCAACGCCACCACTGCGTCGGCGCGTTCGAGCATCGCACGCTTGCGCTGGTGCATGTCCTCTACAAGCATCATCTCGGTGATCCGGCGGTGGCCCCACTCGAGATCATCCATGAAGCGTGGAAGAACTCCGATCACCCGGCCGCCTTCCGCAAGCGAGCCATCGGCGAGCGACCCCATCAGGCCGCCTCCGCCTCCGCCGTAAATAATCGTGATGCCTTGGCGCGCCATCTCCGCGCCAAGCCTCTGCGCCGCATCGTGGTAAACCGGAGCGCAACGCCGGCTGGATGCGCAGTAAACCGCTACGGTTTCGACCTTGTAGGCTTTCATAGATTCACGCGCACGATTACGATCAGGGCTGCGATGGCGCAAAGGATCAGTCTAGGAGTCCAGAAAATTCTTGAAGACGCGCAGCCCGGCTTCGCCTGACTTTTCAGGATGGAACTGCACCGCTTGCACGCGGCCCATTTCCACCGCCGCCGAAAATCGTGACCCGTATTCAGTCACCGCCACACTCTCAGAAGTAACCGGAGCATAGTACGAGTGGCAATAATATACAAAACTGGCCGGTTCGATCTCTCGCAAAAGGGAGCTCTCGCGTTGCATGTCTAACTGGTTCCAGCCGAGATGCGGCACTTTGAAAATCCCTTCCAGCTTGCGCACGCGGCCCGGCAGCAGGCCGAAGCCGGGCGTATCCGGAGCTTCATCGCTGCTCTCGTAAAGCGCCTGCAAGCCCAGGCAGATACCGAGGAACGGCTTGTTTTGGGCGAGCCACTGTTTCAACGGTTCGATCAATCGTCTTTCGCCGAGGGACTTCATCATCGAGGCGAAATGACCCTGGCCCGGCAAAATGATTTTGTGCGTATCGCTGAGCTGCCGGACATCTTCCACCGGCGCGGCCTCATTGCCGAGGTAACGCACCGCTTTGAGGACCGACCCCACGTTGCCCGCGCCGTAGTCGATGACGCCGATCATAGCAGCCCCTTGGTGCTTGGCAACAACTGTTTGAGTCTTGGGTCGCGTGAGCAGGCGTACCGCAACGCGCGCGCCAATGCCTTGAAAAGAGCTTCAACTGCATGATGACTGGACCGGCCATAAGCGATCTTGAGATGGACATTCGCCCGCGCGCTCGATGTGAATGCCTGGAAAAAATCCTCGACAAGTTCCGACTGCAAGTCGCCCACCATGCGCGCGCGGATCGGCGCGTTCATAACCAGATATGGCCGCCCGCTCAGGTCAATAGCAGCCAGGCCCAGGGTTTCATCCATGGGCATCACAAAATAGCCGGCGCGATTGATTCCTTTCTTGTCGCCGAGAGCCTGGCGCACGGCTTCGCCCAGAACCAGCCCGGCGTCTTCAACCGTGTGATGCTGATCAACGTCTAAATCCCCTTTGGCTTTGAGGTCGAGGTCAAATCCGCCGTGACGCGTGAAAAGCTCAAGCATGTGATCGAGGAAGCGTATCCCTGTCGTGATCCGATAGCGGCCCTGCCCGTCAAGATTGAGCCGCGCGCGGATATCGGTCTCGGCGGTTTTACGGTGCAAGTTAGCAATGCGCGCTTTCATGAGAACCATCCTCCGGTCTCGCACGCAGCCGCCGTTCGATCTCGCCGCTCAATAAGACGATCGAGCCGCGCGAGCGCGTCCGTCAGGCGGCGCATCTGCGGCGCGCTGCCGATGGTGATGCGCAGGCACTGCTTGAGCCTCGGCTCATTGCTCCACGCGCGCACCAGAATGCCCTGTTTTCGCAGGCGCGTTGCGATCTCCAACGCTCCCGGTCCCACGTGCGTGAGCACGAAGTTAGCCGAGCTTGGCACATAAGGGATCTTGAACTGATCGAGATCACGGCAAAACGCTTCGCGGTTGCGGCAGATGGTCTTTGCGATGCTCCGCATCGACTTATCATAATGAACCGACTCGGCAGCGCACGCCGCAGCCAAACCATTGACAGCGTACACGGCATGAATTCGGCGCATCAGGCCCATCAGCTTTTTATTGGCGAAGAGCAGCCCGATGCGCAGCGCCGCAAGCCCAAATGCCTTCGACAGTGTCCGGCTCACAATCAGGTTGGGATAACGCCGAATCCAGGGCAGAATGGTGACGCCCGAAAAATCAAAGTAAGCTTCGTCCACCAGCACAAGTGTTTCCGGCAGGGCACGAAGCAGCGCCTTCAGGTCCTCTGGCGGAATCAGCGTGCCCGTCGGATTATTGGGATTGGCCAGCGCCATCCATCGCGCGCGGCGCCCAGCGGAAATTAGCGTATCGAGCGGCAGACGGACGTCGCCGTCATAGTTGATCGCGCGCGTTTTTCCTTCGCGCACCTCGTGAAAAAACTGGTAGATCGAAAAAGTGGGGGATGGAATCACCAGCGCGTCGCCCGGTTCAACGAACGTATCGCAGATGAGCATGATGGCGTCGTCCACGCCATTCGTCATCATCAGCTCAGCCGGTGAGACGCCGAAATAGTGCGCCAGGGTTTCATGATTCTTTTCGTATTCGGGATAAACCGTGCACCATTCCGGCGTGATCACGCGCCGCACCGCCCGCGCTAAACCAGTTGGGCAGCCGACGGTGTTTTCGTTCAGGTCGAGCCGGATCATTCCCATCCGCCCCTCCGGCTGGGGCGTGTATTCCTCCACCCGTTCCACGGTTTTACGCGCGCGGATCATCTTCAAACCTCGCGTCGATGGAGCGGGCGTGCGCTGTGAGCCCCTCGGTTTCCGCCAGCGTAACAATCGTGCGGCGCAGGCTGGAAAGTCCCGCGCGGCTTAGCCGTTGCACCGAAATGGATTTCACGAAATCGGCCGCGGTCAGCCCGCCTCGCGCGCGAGCCGCGCCCGCTGTGGGTAGAATATGATTGCCCCCGGAAGCATAGTCGCCGGCTGCCACGGCGCTATAACCGCCAAGGAAAATCGCGCCGGCAGAACGGACCCGGCTGAGATAAGGAACCGCATCATCAAGCAGCGTCAGATGCTCGGGCGCGAGACGGTTTGCCAGATCAATCGCACCTGCAATATTCCGGGTAAGCAGAATTGCCCCATGGCCGCCGAGCGACGCTTCGGCTACCGGAAGGCTCAGGCTCTGCAAAATGCTCTGCGCGGATTTACGCACGGCGAGCGCGAGTTTCATGGAAGAGGTGATGAAAATCGCGGAGGCGTCCGGGTCGTGCTCGGCTTGCGCTACCAGATCGGCTGCAATCCAAGCCGCGCGCCCTTTGGAACCCACTACCACCAACTCGGTCGGCCCGGCGATGAAGTCGATGCCGCACTCGCCCGAGATCAATTTCTTGGCCGCGGCCACATAGCGGTTGCCCGGCCCCACGATCTTGTTGGCACGGGGAACGCTTTGGGTTCCATAGGCGAAAGCGGCAATAGCTTGGGCGCCGCCTAACCTGAAAATCTTTTTCACGCCGAGCATATCCGCTGCCACCGAGACCGCCGCCGCCGGATGCGGCGAAGTCACCACAATTTCTTTGACGCCCGCCACCTGCGCGGGAATAAGGCCCATGAGCACCGTCGAGGGCAGTGGAAACCGTCCGCCTGGAACGTAGCACACCACGCGGTCAAGCGGCCGGATCACTTGGCCGGCTTCGACGCCGCGCCTCACGGCGCTCATCCAGCTCTTTGGCAATTGGCGCTGGGCCACTCTACGGATGTTTTGCGCCGCTTCGCGCACCGCGGCCACGAAAGATTTTGGGACTGCCCGGTAAGCCGCGCCGATTTCTTCAGGCGTCACCGTAAACCCCTCTTTGCGCAAATCCGTCTTGTCAAACTTCTTTGTCAGGCGAACCAGCGCCGTGTCGCCTTCGCGCCGCACATCGGTGAGAATGCGCTGCACGGCTTTCCCGGTTCCAGCCTCATGCGCTTGCCGAGCCTCAAGGAACCGCTCCATCGCCTTCTGGTTGTCGCTACGAATAATCTCGATCATCACATCACAATTTTGTTGAGAGGATATTCCACAATGCCCTGCGCGTTCGCCGCCTTAAGGCGCGGAATGATTTCGCGCACGGTTTTTTCTTCGATCACCGTATTCACCGCTACCCATTCGGATTCGCTCAGGTCGCTGATGGTTGGCATCTTCAGCGCAGGCAGCACGGCGAGCACAGCCGCGAGGTCCGCCCGCCGCACGTTCATCATTAGCCCCACTTTGCCCGCCGCGTCAATGGCGCCTTTGAGCAGCATCACCAGAGTTTCCATCTTGTGGCGCTTTTCGGGATGGGTCCATGCCTCTTGGCTGGCGATGAACTTGGTGTTCGATTCGATCACCGTCTCCACGATGCGCAGCCCGTTGGCGCGCAGCGAAGAGCCGGTTTCGGTGACTTCGACAATCGCATCGGCGAGCACGGGCGGCTTCACCTCGGTCGCGCCCCAGGAAAACTCCACCTTCGCCTTCACGCCATTTTGTTCCAAATACCGCCGCGTCACCTGCACCAGTTCGGTAGCAATAATTTTGCCCTCGAGGTCTTTCACGCCGCGAATCGCAGAATTTTCCGGGACCGCCAGCACCCAGCGCACTTTGCCAAGCGTCTGCTTGGCGTAAACTAGGTCGGCAACCTCCACCACCTTGGCCTCGTTTTCCAGTACCCAGTCTCTGCCCGTCAGGCCGGCGTCGAGGACGCGGTCTTCTACGTAGCGCGCCATTTCTTGAGCGCGAATCAACATGCACTCGATTTCGTCGTCATCGATGTGCGGGAAGTAGGAGCGCGGGTTCACTGTGATCTCGAACCCGGCCCGCCGGAAAAGCTGGATCGAAGCCTCTTGCAGGCTTCCCTTGGGTATGCCTAGTTTCAACTTCATTTGATCTCCCCTGAGTGAATTGAATCATTGAGTCAATTCTTATGGTTATCAAGCTTGGTCCGGCAGAGATGGGCGGGCGTGGGCTGATCAGGTAGTTCTCATCGGGATCCCTCACCCGGCTCGCTACGCTCGCCACCCTCTCCCGCCGGGAGAGGGTGCCCGACGAAGGAGGGCGGGTGAGGGGGAACGGCGCCGGAGCAAGCTTGATAATCATATCAATTCTTATACACCGCCGCCGGGTCGAACTGCCGGGCCTCGACGGTTTCCGCGCCTTCGGGCGTAACCTTTCTGAAAAAACACGTTTCGTAGCCTTCGTGGCAGCAGCCTGGGCCGCTCAGCTCGGCTTCGACGAGCAGCGCATCCGCATCACAATCCACGCGTACTTCGCGCACACGCAGCCGGTGGCCGGATTGCTCGCCCTTCACCCAAAGCTTCTTGCGGCTGCGGCTGTAAAAAGTAACGTAACCGGTCTCAAGAGTTTGCCGGTACGCGGCGTCGTTCATAAAGCCGAGCATCAGAACCTTGCCGCTGCGCGGATCCTGCACAATTGCCGGGATCAGCCCGCCCTCGTACTTGAGCTCCATAATTTTCTCCATTCCTGCCCTAAAATAAAAAACCCGCTGACGTTTCATGCCAGCGGGCTTCGGTCAATTTCTGAAAACCGTCTTACGCAGCCACCCACTGACACCACTGCCCCGCGCTCGAATGATGATGGTGGTGATGTGTCAGTGCGCTGCTCATGTTGAAAAATTAGAGTACACTGCCGCCGGGCAGAGTGTCAACTGAAAGCGGCGGCGTCTCGACGCCGCTCCAGCCACAGCAAGGTAGAATAATAGGCTATGCTCACACGCCCGCGCCTGGCGATCTTCTTTGCGGTGCTTTTGACGCTTCTTCTCGTGTGCTGCCACTCGCAGCCCAAAATCGCCGGACCACCAAGACCGCAAGTTGTCGTGCTCGGCTTTGACGGCGCCGATCCCAATCTCGTTTCCAAATGGATGGCAGAAGGCAAATTGCCCAACCTGGCGCGCCTCGCGCGCGAGGGCACGTTCTCGCCGCTCGGCACCACCAACCCGCCCGAATCGCCCGTCGCTTGGGCGTCTTTTGCTACCGGGCTCAATCCCGGCAACACGGGCATTTTCGATTTCCTTACCCGCGATCCCAAAACCTATCTTCCCAAGCTGGCGCTTGCCGAGGCCACGAAACCGAAATTCTTATTTGGACTGATCCCTCTTCGCCGCGCGCGAGTCACCAACGAGCGCCACGGTGTCCCGTTCTACAAGGTAGTGGCCGGCGCGGGAGATAAGGCCGTTGTGTTGCGGATGCCGCTTGAATTCCCGCCCTCTCGCTTGCCGGGCGGTGAACTGCTGGCGGGATTGGGCGTGCCCGATGTTCGCGGCACGTGGGGAACTTTTTTTTATTTCAGCACGGACATCGAGCCTTGGCAAGCTGGCGACACCGAATTCGGCGGCCAGCTTGTGAGCCTCCAGCTTCGCGGCGGCACGGCCACGGCTTCCGTTGAAGGTCCGCCTGATCCACGGTCGCGGGCGTTCAAGCGCATTGCGATTCCAATTCAGTTCACGGCTCATCCGCAAGAAAATTCCGTTGCCATACACTTCGGTGAGCAAAGTGAGACCGTCAAGGACGGCCATTGGAGCGGCTGGTTCCGCGCGCGCTTTCCCGTGGGGCCATTCGTGTCTGTCCGCGCCATTGCGCGCTTTTACGTGGAGAGCGCCGCGCCCAGCCTGCGCGTCTATATGGCGCCGCTCAACATCGATCCGCT
>DASZAE010000384.1:0-4864 GCA_035945515.1 Terriglobia bacterium | reverse complement strand
AGCGAGCCGGCGCATGATCTTATTCGTTTCCTCAAGTAGAATCTCTTCGGCGCGCTCGGCTTCGATCTCGCGCTGTTTTTTATTGGCGGCAACGACTTGGCCGAGATCGTCAATATCGTAGACAAACGCATTGTCCAGATCATTGACCGCCGGGTCGATATCTCTTGGCACCGCAATGTCCACGAAAAAAATAGGTCGGTTCTTGCGCCCGGCAAGGATTTGTTCAACCTGCTCGCGGTGGATGAGAAAATGCGGCGCGCCGGTCGAACTGATCACAATGTCCGCTTCGTGAAGACGGCTGAATATTTCGTCAAAGCGGATCGCATCGCCCCCGAGCTCGCGCGCGAGTTCAACCGCCCGCTCGTAGGTGCGGTTGCTGACCAGGATGCTCTTTGCGCCGCTGGCCTCCAGATGCCGGGCGGCAAGTTCGCTCATCTTGCCGGCGCCCAGGATGAAAACTGTTTTATCCTCAAGTCCGCCAAAAATCTTGCGCGCAAGCTCAACCGCGGCGTAAGAGATGGAAATGGCGGCGCTGCCCACGGAGGTCTCCCGCCGCACCCGCCTGGCGGCGGCGAGGGCATGATTCACGACTTCGTAGAATTCGCCTTTGAGAGCTCCCGCATCCTGGGCAATGGCAAACGCCTCCTTGACCTGGCCGAGAATTTGCGGCTCGCCGAGGATCATCGAGTCAAGGCTTGCCGCCACGCGAAACAGATGCCCCACGGCTTCTTCTTGGCGGCGCCAGTACAAGTGCTTTTCGTAAGCCGTGAGGTTGCAATGGTGATAATCGGCGAGAAAACCGCGGATTAACGGCTCCGGATCGGCGTCAGCCGCCGCGTTAGCAAACACCTCCACGCGATTGCAGGTGGAAAGGATCAATGCCTCAAGAATCCCCTCGCGGCTTACCAAGTCAGAAAGGGCCGCGGCCAGGCGCGATTCCTGGATGTTCATCCGCTCGCGCACTTCGACGGGCGCTGTCCGGTGATTGATGCCTGCGAGAATTAAATTCATAGCTATGGTGACGTCATAAGCCGGCGGAACCTGATTCTGTAGCGGCGGGCAAAGCCTCTAAGGGGCCGCCGGATTTTACTAGTAAAGACCGGCGGCCAGAGGCCGCCGCTACAGCGTCTTTAATGCAGCCGGCTTACTCCTGGAAAATAGCCGTGCACCGAACTCAGAAAGCTTGCGCCGAGAAAAGTAATCATCATGGCCGCGAACCCGAAGATAGCGACATATGCCGAACGCCGGCCCCGCCAGCTTCCGCTGAACCGCGTCGAGCAGAGCAAAAGATAAATGAACCAGGTGAAAAGCGACGCGAGAATTTTGGGATCGAGTTCCCACGTGCCTTGCCAGGCGCGCGAGGCCCAGATGCATCCGGTCAGAATGCCGGTGCTGAGGCAGATAAGACCAAAAACGAGCGAGCGGTCGTACAAGCGATCCGAGACTTCGAGCGCGGGCAGCCGCGCGTAAAACGCGCTGGGGCGTTTCGACTTCAGTTGCCTTTCCTGCAAAAGATACAAGACGGCCGCGACAAACGTAATGAAGAGCGCCGCATAGCCCAGGATCATGGTAAAACTGTGAACAATCAGCCAGCCGCCGCGCAGCGTGGAAGCAGGGAACTGCCGGCCCGGATTGAGCGCCGCTGCCAGCGTCAAGATGAAAACAAAAGGCAGAATCATCGCGCCCAGCCAGGTCGCGCGGTAACGGCGGTATACGACAAAAAAGGCCAGCATGATGTTGAAAGCGAGAAACGAAAAGGCGCTCTCCACGTCAATCACCGGGACGCTGTGCAGTCGGAACGCGGATTCGATCAGCGCGGCGCCGTTCAGCGCCAGGCCGAGCGTCAGAGCCATGAGCACGGCAGGGCTAAGTTCGGGGCGTCCGCGGCGGAGAGAAGGAATCGTGAAAATGATTCCCAGCCCGTAAAAGGCGAGCGCAAACCATAAGAGACCATGATGCATTGCAATTCTCTTTAGGAGTATAACATTTTGCGGATTGGGCGCGGCTCCGCAGCGTATGATCCACGCGTGTATAATTGAACTATTGAGGATTACAAATTATAGTGACAATTTTTTCTGTAGCGGCGCTCTCTGAGCGCCGAAAAACCGGCGGCCAGAGGCCGCCGCTACAACATTTGTCGTCGCTATAATTTGTAATCCTCAATAGAAACTTGCCATTCTGAAAGGAGCGAAATATGCCCGGACTAGCCAGCAAAACTTGCGTTCCATGCCGTGGCGGGGTGCCCCCGCTGAAGGGAGCCGCGCTCGAGGCGCTCAAAAGCCAGGTGAGCTTCTGGAACGTCGTCGATGAGCATCACCTGACCAAAACATTTACGTTTCCCGATTTTGCCAAGGCGCTCGCTTTTGTCAATCGCGTGGGCGCGATCGCTGAGGAACAAGGCCACCATCCGGATATTTTTCTCACTTGGGGCAAAGTGGAAATCAAGACCTGGACGCACAAAATTGACGGCCTGACCGAGAGCGATTTCATTCTGGCGGCGAAGATCGACGAAGTCGAGCGATAGTAGGAAAGTCAGCGCCGGTCCTTGGCTGGTGCGGCGGGCAAAGTCTGTAAGGGGCCGCCGGATTTTAATAGTAAAAACGAGCGGTTAGTGGCTGCCCCTAAAGATTCCCGGCTGCGCTTCTTTCATGTAATCGCGCAGTAGCACAAAGCGGTATCCACGCTGTTTGAGCGCCGGAATCAACCGCGACAAAAGTTCAACCGACTGCGGTAGCTCGTGGAAAACAAGAATGTGGTCGTAAACGCCCACGCGCTCTCGCTGCGCGATGGTCCGCCAGACATAGTCATAGTCAGACGGTTTCGGGCACTTTGAAACATCCTTCCCCACGCAAAAATAATCTTCCGAATCTACGTCCCGCAACTCGGGCGGGACGCTTCGTGACTTCGTCATCACGCGGTAGCCCTGCGCTTCGATTTTCTGCTGGAGCGCGGGCCAGATGTCCCAATCTGGCGGGCGCAGGAAGCGAGGCCGGGTTCCGGTAATACCCTGAATCACGGTAGAGGCGCGAGCGATGTCATTAAGAATCCACGCATCGCCGTAGCGTTTTTCCATCAGCCGGAAGTCTCCGTGGCCATAGGTGTGGTTTTCGATCTCCTCGCCGCGCCGCTGTTCTTCTTCGGCGCCCTCGCGGCAGGGCGCGCCATCCACTTTCGCGCACATTTTGTCGGCGTTTTTCGAGAGCCGCCAGCCCATCACAAAAAATGTGGCTTTCACATGATCACGGTCAAGCAGGTCGAGCAAGCTCTTGGATTTTATCCCGCTGCCGGATTGCAATCCGAGCAGCACGTAGGGCTTAGGACCGTCGTCAAACGTTAGAGCGATCAGCTTCGCTGGCTGGGTCCTTTTCATCTGCGCGGCGGCTCCTTTCGGCGCCGGCAAAGCAGATGGCTTGGCGCTTGTGGAAGCGGCGAGCAGGAGCAAAAGACAAAGCGCAGTTTTTCGCATCGCTCGATTATGGCTCAGCTATGGTAGAGTCCGCCAGCGATATGGCGCCCTGCAAAGAAATCGTCCCATTCATCCCGTATGTCTCAAAAATCTCAGAGTGAAATGCTAGGCTTTTTGTAGCGCAGACCTCCGTATTTGAGGTCTGCGGTTTTTTTGTGCGTTCAAAGACCGCAGACCGCAAAGGCGGCGGTCTGCGCTACGCTGCTGGCGTTGTAGCGGCGGCCTCTGGCCGCCGGTCTTTACTATTAAAAGCCGCCGGCCAGAGGCCGCCGCTACAAAACGCGCTGGACGCGCGCCAGCAGGAAGAAGTCATCATGCTCGATCCAAATTGAAATTGCCCGTTAATGCACATGAATTATTGAGGTAAGCAACTGAAGGAAAGCCGGTTAAAGGCGAAAAGAGAGCAAAAACACCAAAAAAGGATTGTTTTACTTTTTTCAACTTATAGAAACTAAAGGAATATTAGAAGAGCAAAGCGGAGCAAACCGGACGGAAAAACGGGCAAAATCGATGCAATGGGTTGAATGCAAAGGAATTAGAACGATTCTGACAACAAACCGGAGCATTTGCAACAAAACAAAGGAGATGCCAGAGCCAGTCCGGTTCGTAACGGCTTTTTTGTGTCAAAAACGGGGGTTTTCCGGTTTGTAGCGGTGGTTGTAGCGGCGGCGTCCTCGCCGCCGGTTTTTGCTAATTGAAATCCGGCGGCCCCTTACAGGCTTTGTCCGCCGCTACAGTTAAAAATCCGGAGATTTTGAAGCAGAATTTTGCGGTATGTAGGTGGTCCAGCGTCGAGCGCGGAAAATTGACAGCCTAGTATGCGTATGTTAGCGTAAATGGCGGGTAGCGATGCAGTTTCCTCATTCGACCCTCTCAAACATGACTCCGCCCAGCACATTTTTTAACGACACGTACAACATCACCTCCAGCGACCTCGAAAAATACCTGGCCGCGGCGCTTTCCGAGGGTGGAAACTACGCCGATCTCTATTTTGAGCACACCACCACGTGCTCCATTCTGGTCGACGAATCGCTGGTAAAGACAGCCACGGAGGGTATTTCTGTCGGCTGCGGCATTCGCGTGCTGGCGGGAGAGCAGACAGGCTATGCCTATACCGACGACCTTAGCCCCGAAAAGATTTCGAAGGCGGCGCGCATTGCGGCCCGCATCGCCAGCGGCCCTGCGCGGGTCTCGACGGTGGGACTGAGCGCGATGGAGCCGCACCCCAACATCTACCCGGTCGATTTCCCAGCTACTGGCCGTGACCTTGAGGAAAAGCTCAACCTCGCGCGCCGCGCGGACGCGGCCGCCCGCGCCTACGACTCGCGCATCCAGCAGGTGCGCGTGAGCTATGGAGACCAGGTGCGTCACGTGCTAGTGGCCGGGTCAGACGGGCGC
>DASZAE010000383.1:0-9247 GCA_035945515.1 Terriglobia bacterium | reverse complement strand
CTTGCCAGTGCGGACAGGCGCTCCGACTTTGGCGCCCTCTGCGCCGCATGAATTGCCGCGAGGCGACTTTGGACCAGCGCCCGAGGGCGTTAAAGGACCGCAAAAACAGTGAAACGGGCAATCATAAAACGGCTTATCAAGGTGTGCGATGGCCCGAGGCATCGTAAACGGGTTGTCGTCGGCTCGAAGATTGCTCTGGTTGTTGCGCTGGCTGTTTTTTGCGGATTGGGGTTGGGCGCGCCGGATGCGCGCGCAGCGGCATCTACCAGCTCCGCGCCGCAGCTTGCCCAGGGCGCGCTGCCGGATTCGGCTCGCGGGGCGTTGAATTCGAAGCAAGTGCCGGCGCTGTTGCGCGGTGTTGGGATCGACCAGAGGCTGAATCAGCAGGTTCCGCTCGATTTGCCTTTTCGGGACGAGTTCGGCAAAACGGTGCGGCTGGGTGATTTCTTCGGCAAAAGGCCGGTAGTATTGTCGCTGGTTTATTTCAACTGCCCGATGCTCTGCACGATGGTTGAAAACAACCTGCTCCAGAGCCTGCGTTTGCTGAAATATAACGTAGGGCAACAGTATGACGTGCTGACGGTAAGCTTCGACCCAAATGATACGCCGCTGATGGCGGCCAATAAGCGGCGAATTTACGTCGGGCTTTACGGCCGCAAGGGCGCGGCGGAGGGCTGGCACTTTTTGACGGGCGATGCGTCTTCGATCAAGGCGCTCACGGATGCGGTGGGGTTTCACTACAATTACATACCCCAGACAAATCAATACGCTCACGCCGTGGGAATTATTGTGCTGACGCCACAAGGCAAAATTTCGCGCTACTTTTACGGGGTCGAGTATCCCGCCGGTGATCTTCGCCTGGCCATCGATCAGGCGTCCAATGGCAAAATCGGGTCTTATGTGGACGCGCTGATTTTATATTGCTGCGAATATGACGCCAACACCGGAAAGTACGATCTGATTGTCAATCGGGTTTTGATGCTGGGTGGAATCGTGACCGTTCTGTGCATTGGTGGCTTGATCCTGGTAATGTCTCGCGGCGGACGCCACCACGGCCACGGAGCCGCGGCTTAACGTCGAGGAAGCGGTCGTGGCGGCAGATTGGAAGCGCCGCATGGTCGAATAAAGTCCCCGCAGGAATATGCGGGAGATGAAGATAAGACTTGAGTAAGCCCACGGGGCGCTAGGCAGATTGATTTTTTTTGCCGATTCGAGGTGATTCACAATAATGCTGTGCTTGTTCCCGCTCTTTCCAAGAGAAGCTTCCACGATGGCGCCCAGCGTCGACCGGCTGATGCTGTTCACAATCGCAGTCTCGGTGTTTTTCGCCGCGCTTATTTTTATCTTACTCTTCTACTTTGCGATCAAATACCGCCGCCGGTCGGATGATGAGATTCCGGTTCAGATCCACGGCTCGATCCCGCTCGAAATCATCTGGACGGTGATTCCCATCTTTGTGGTGATCATTTTGTTCGTGTGGGGCGTGGATCTGTACGTTCAAAACCAGCGGCCGCCAACAAAGGCGGTGCACGTTTACGTGGTGGGCAAGCAATGGATGTGGAGACTGCAACACCCTGAAGGTCCGCGGGAAATCAATGCGCTGCATATCCCTGTGGGCGTCCCGGTTGAGCTTATCATGACCTCCCAGGACGTCATCCACGACTTCTCGGTGCCGGCGTTCCGGGTTAAGATGGACGTTCTGCCGGATCGCTACACCACCCTCTGGTTTACGCCTTCCCAGACGGGCGAATTCCGTTTTTACTGTGACCAATATTGCGGCACATTCCATTCGCACATGCGAGGGTATGTAGACGTAATGACCCCGCGAGCCTACGCGCAGTGGCTCAGCGGCGGGATGCGGCAGACGATTTCAATGGCTGAAGAGGGGGCCAAACTCTATGAGAGTTATGGATGCGTGACTTGCCACGGCACGGGTAAGGCGCCGCCCTATGTGGGCCTGTACGGCTCAACCGTGCGCCTCGAAGGCGGGCAGACCGTGATAGCAAATGATGCTTACATCCGGCAATCTATTTTGGAGCCTTCATCTCAGATCGTGGAAGGCTATAAACCGATCATGCCCACGTTCCAGGGCCAGATTTCGGAAGAACAAATCCTTGAGATTATCGCTTACATTAAGTCTCTGGCGACCACGCCCGGTCCTCAGGGAGCGGCGCCAGCAAAGGAGACGAAGTAATGGGTATAGCAAGTTCCGCAACTCTTCAGCCGCCGGCTGAGGATATTCGCGTCCATTACCTCAACGCTAAGTACGGGATCAAATCGTGGCTGCTGACAACAGACCACAAGCGGATCGCCTGGCTGTACTTCCTCTCGACCACCTTCTTTTTCATCGTGGGGGGGCTTGCGGCCACGGTCATGCGGCTGAACCTGATTACGCCCCAGGGAGCGATTGTCGAGCCCGAGACTTACAACAAGATGTTCACCATCCACGGGACGGTGATGATCTTCTTTTTCCTGGCCCCCGCCGTTCCCACCGTGCTTGGCAATTTCCTCATCCCCATGATGATTGGCGCGCGGGATGTTGCCTTTCCGAAGCTCAATCTGTTGAGCTGGTATATCTTCATTACCGCGGGCGCGTTTCTTCTTTACTCGGTGATTGCCGGAGGCGTTGATACCGGATGGACGTTCTACACGCCGCTCAGCACCAGCTATCTCAACACGCACGTGATCTCGGCGGCGATGGCCGTATTCATCTCCGGGTTTTCTTCCATTCTGACCGGCTTGAATTTCATTGTAACTATCCATAAGATGCGCGCTCCTGGGCTAACCTGGTTCCGGTTGCCGCTTTTCATCTGGTCGATGTATGCAGCCAGCATCATCTTTGTGCTGGCCATGCCCGTGATTGCAATTACGATGGTCCTGCTGATACTCGAACGGCTATTCCATGTGGGCATTTTCGACCCGGCGCTCGGAGGCGATCCGATTTTGTTCCAGCATTTGTTCTGGTTCTTCGGCCACCCGGAGGTCTATATTCTCATCCTGCCGTCAATGGGCGTCATCAGCGAGCTGGTCGCTGCTTTCTCCCGGCGCAGGGTTTTCGGTTACGGGTTTGTAGCTTTTTCGAGCTTCGGCATCGCCATCGTTTCCTTCGTTGTCTGGGGACACCATATGTTCCTTTCGGGCGAATCGCTGTATGCCGGAATCTTTTTCTCCGCCATGAGCATGGCGGTGGCCATTCCCTCCGCGGTAAAGGTGTTTAACTGGACGGCAACGCTCTACAAAGGGTCGGTCTCTTTTGAAGCCCCCATGCTTTACGCGCTGGGCTTCATTGGCCTGTTCACCATCGGCGGTCTCACAGGCGTGTTCCTTGCCACGCTGGCGCTCGACCAAACGCTGCACGACACCTACTTTGTGGTCGCCCATTTCCATTACGTCATGGTGGGCGGCGCCATTATGGGATACATGGGCGGGCTTCATTACTGGTGGCCCAAGATGACTGGGAAAATGTATCCGGATTATTGGGCGCGCCTTGCGGCTTTGATTATCTTTCTAGGGTTTAACCTGACGTTCGGCCCTCAATTTATCCTGGGCTTCCTGGGGATGCCAAGGCGCTACGCGATGTATCCTCCGAACTTCCAGTTTCTGAATATCATGTCGAGCGCGGGCGCATCCATACTTGCTGTGGGCTACTTGATGCCGATCATCTACTTCATCTGGTCTCTCAAATACGGCAAGGACGCGGGTCCAAATCCCTGGAAGGCTAAGGGACTCGAATGGGAGACAGCATCGCCGCCGCCCACGCATAATTTTGAAGTCACGCCCATAGTGACCGAAGAGGCTTACGCCTATGGGAGCCATGCGGAGCCGGTTAAAGCGACCGCGTCGTAATTTGAAATTTTCTTGAGGAGAAGCCAGTTGTCCGAAGCACACGAAGCTACGCTGGTAGCCGAACAATTCGACGACCAAGGGCAGCAATATCAGGCCGCTAGCCTGGGCATGTGGATTTTCCTGTCGACAGAAGTGCTCTTCTTCGGCGGCCTGATTGCAAGCTATACGATTTACCGTTACCTCTACCTGCCCGGTTTCGAGATTGGCAGCCGTCATTTGAGCGTTTTCTGGGGCGCAACCAACACGGCGGTCCTGATTTGCAGCAGCTTGACCATGGCCCTGGCGGTGCGCGCGGCCCAGCTTCGGAAAAGGAAACAAATCATTGGTCTGCTATTCGTTACGCTGATCTTTGGTTTGGTGTTTCTCTTCATCAAGTTTGGCATGGAGTGGCGGCACGAGTACATGGACGGGCTTGCGCCCGCGCTCAACTTTACCTATTCGGGGCTTCACGCGCGTCATGTTGAGCTCTTCATGATTTTCTATTTCATTCTCACTGGCCTCCACGCGCTGCATATGATTATCGGCGTCGGCGTGCTCACCGGGCTGATTATTCTCGCCTCACGCGATGCCTTCAAAACCAACTGCAACGCGGTTGAAATCGCGGGCCTCTATTGGCACTTCGTGGACATTGTGTGGATCTTTCTCTTCCCCCTCCTGTATCTTATCGGGGGCCGGTACCACCTTTAGGGGATTTTGAATTATGACTGAACAAGCCTCACACGTGGAGTCGAAGAAGCTCTATGTTTCGATCTGGATTATCCTCCTGTTCTTCACCGCGCTCACCACGGGCGTAGCCTTCATTGACTTAGGCTCTCTCAATACCGTGGTCGCGCTGGCCATTGCAATCTGCAAGGCCGGCATTGTAGTGCTTTTCTTTATGCACGCCCGCCACAGCGAGAAATTGGTCCGGGTCGTGATTGGAGTGGCTATTTTTTGGCTTCTTATTCTGATCGTCATCTCTACCACCGATTTTGCCACTCGCAACCTGCTTCCCACGCCCCCCTGGCTTCAGAACCAGACGATTGTGGTGCACCATCTGACGCCGGGTCCCTGACGTTTTCCTATACTCTTCCCTTTTCAACCTCCAGAATCGCCTGAAGGGAGTGAACGCGCCATGCAGCCAGTCGACCGCCGCGATTTCATAAAGTCTGTGGCGGCAACTTCAGCCTTGGCGGCAACGGGCTTGCCCGCGACGGCTGCGCCATCCGCGCCGGGATTGACTCTGATCACCACGTGGGAGTGGGGCCAGAACGCCAACCGGCGCGCGGTGGAGGTCTTTTCCGCTGGGGGTAGCCTGCTGGATGCGGTGGAAAAAGGCATCAACGTTGTCGAAGACGATCCCAAAGTGATGACCGTAGGGTACGGCGGCGTGCCCAACGCGGATGGCATCGTCGAGCTTGATGCCGCAATTATGGATGGGACGCTGCGCCGCGCCGGTTCAATCTGCAACCTTCATCTGATTAAAAATCCTATTTCAGTTGCCCGGAAAGTAATCGAAAACACCACGCATACCACGCTCGCGGGCGAAGGCGCGTTCCTGTTTGCGCTCAAGATGGGGTTTGAGCCTGGGCAGCTCCTGACGCCCGAGAGCCTTCAAAAGTGGATGGATTGGAAAGCCAGCCCCAGCCGCAAAACCTTCTGGCTCAAAGAAAATCACGACACCATCGGCATGATCGCTGCGGACGGCAAAGGCCACATCGCGGCGGGCTGCTCGACCTCTGGCCTGGCATTCAAAATACCGGGGCGCGTGGCGGATTCCTCCTTGGTTGGTTGCGGAGTTTATGCGGACGACAACGCTGGCGCTGCTTCGGCAACGGGTGACGGCGATCTGATGACGAATTACTGCACCAGCGTTTCCATCGTGCGAAACATGGCGCGCGGCGCTTCACCCCAGGAAGCGTGCGAAGATATTCTGCGTCTGATGGCCAAGAGCGATTCCCGCAACCGCGAGGCGCAGTGCGCCGTCATCGCCATGAATCCCAAAGGTGAGACCGGCAACGCCTCGATGAACGCGGGCTTCCGCTTGCGCTACGCTGTCTACAAAAACGGCGCGCATGAAGTTAAAGACGGCATGACCGTTTTCTGATTTGGTGGCCACGGCACGTTTTTTGCACTCTCGCCCAAATTAAGTCAGCGGATTCTGATTCAGCGGGCACCCACGCGGTCCGGCCCATGCTGAGCGTGCCCATTCACTCGGGCGACGTGCCACGCGGATTATTTCTGCGCATTCTCAAGGACGCGGGGCTTCTCAGAACAGGACTTTCTTGGAGGCAAGACGAAGCGAAAAGTCTAAGGGGTCGCGCTAAATCGCAAGGGAGACAGTTTCCGTGTAGATGGTACGGGCGCGGGGGATGGGACGGTGCGTAGCGCGACACTCCTCGATATACAGACGCATCGATTCAAGAATGCTGGCCTTGGCTTTCTCAATGGAACTACCGAGTCCATACACCCCTGGAAAATCCTCGCTATATGCCCAGTACTTCCGGCCTTCGCGCTCCACGGTGATAGGGTACGTGTACATATCCACCTGCAAATACTATCATGGAAACGCAGCGGAGGATTGACTGGGAAATGCGCCACCCACAGCCAGAGGCCGCCGCACCAGCCGCACTTGTCCCACAGACTCTATCTAGCGGTGAGGACAGCGTGGCCAGCAACAAGGCCGGCGCATTCCTTAGGGATTCCAGGCTACGAACCAAGGAGAAAGCATTTCATGCAGATCAAATCACACTCGTTATTCGGAAAAATCCTGTCGTCCATAGTTATTCTTTTCGCTCTCGTGATCACTTCGGCCGGCGCCGCCGCAGCGCGAACGATTAAACCTCGTCCGTGTGACCTCTTTGCATCCGCGACCCCCTGTGTTGCCGCCTTCAGCACCACTCGCGCCCTGTACCGCGCGTATAAAGGCCCGCTCTACCAAGTCACGCGCCAGTCCGATAAAGCCCACATCAATATCGGTCTCCTCCCCGATGGCTACGCTGACGCCGCCGCGCAGGATGCCTTCTGCGCCAACACATCCTGCACCATTACCAAACTTTACGACCAGTCACCCAACCATAACGACCTCATGCCCGCGCCTCCGGGCGGCGCAGCGCACGGACCCGGCCCGAGCGGCTATGACGTCCCCGCTGTAGCCAACGCTCTCCCTGTAACCATCGCCGGACACAAGGTCTACGGCATCGCCATCTCTCCCGGCATGGGCTACCGCAATGACAGCCCGAAACAAACAGCGATCAATGGCGAGCCCGAGGGCGTCTACATGGTTACCTCCGCCCTCAATCTCAATCACAGGTGCTGCTTCGACTTCGGCAACGCCGAGACCAACAATCTCGACAACAAAGCGGGCCACATGGACGCTATCAACATCATGTGTCACGGTAACCCATGCCGCCCCGACGCCGGGCTCGACATGGAGAACGGCATCTACGGCCACCTCAAGGTTCCGGCCGGCGCCGCCTTCGTCACCGATATGGGCGCCAGCGACGGTCAGCACACCTATGCCATCTACCAGGGCAATGCCCAGTCGGGAACCCTGACGACTACCGGCATTATCCCTCTTCCCAGCGGCTATCAGCCCATGCGGCAGGAAGGAGCCATCATCCTCGGCATCGGCGGCGACAACAGCAATTGGGCCAAGGGCTACTTCTTTGAGGCCGTGATGACCAGGGGAATGCCCAACGCTCGCGCGATGGAAGCGGTCCAGAAGAACATCGTGGCCGCTGGCTACGCCGGCAAGCTCAATCCATGACACGATGGACCGGGCCGGGAATGGTAGCCACTGCGAGTTAACCGCGCTATCTCTCTCGCCCCTTATGCCGCGCCCCTTGACTCTGCTTTTCTCAGGACTGCTCGGCATGATGGCGTCGCAGGAATTTAGGAAAGACGCCGGAAGCAGAGAGGCTTTGAAAAATCAGGCGAGAGATAGGCCTGCGATTTTCAAAAAAAACCTGAGCCCACTCGCGGCCGCGCATCTGCGGGAAGTAGATGCCGCGGAAAAGCAGGCGCGTGAAGAGATGAGTCAAGCGGTCAGAAAGCGGTTTCGCTTCAAGCCACTTCAGGGCCGCCGCGGTTCTTTTGGCTCCGTAGGTCACTTCCCATGCGTGCCGGACCTCGGCTTCGGCCTGCTCGGTTGAAAGTCCTTTGGGCGTATGCGCCATCATAAAGGGCTTGAAATCGAGCCAATGCTTAGGGCGCGTCAGCCGGCCCGCGGCAGCAAGCTTGTCATACAGCGGCGTCGCGGGATAGGGCGTGAGCAATCCGAACACGGGAAGACCCGGCGGCCAGGAGCGAATGGTTTCGAGCGTCCGGTCAGCCACGCCCTCGTGATCTCCGTCCATGCCAAAGATGAAAGATGTAATAGCGTAGAGCCCATAGCGGGCTAGAAGCTCTAGCACGTCTTTATATTCCGCCGGCTTGTTGAACCCCTTGCTCACGCTCTTCAGATTTTCCGGGTCAATGGATTCGAGACCCATGAATATCCAGCGTCCGCCGCTTTGAGCAATCAGTGAAACCAGCTCTTCATCCCGCAGCAGATTCATGCTGATCTGCGCCACCCAAGGCACCTGGGCGTCCGCGGCAATGATGTCGCGCAAGAGCGACTTAGTGCGTTTGCGGTTGATGGCGAAATTGTCGTCGATGAAAAAGACCGCAATTTTCCCCTTCTGCTTTTTCTCTAGCGATTTTAAGGAAAGCAGTTCTTTCACCACGCTCTCGTTCGAGCGGAAGCGAATGGAATCGCCGAAGAAGCCGGTCACGGTGCAGAATTCGCAGCCATAGGGGCAGCCGCGGCCAGACTCGATCGGGATCATGCAGAAGCTTTGCCATGTCATGCCCAGGCGGGTGAGGCAGCGCGTGGCGAATCGGGGAACGCGATGTAGCAGGTTGAACTGGCCGAGCTCCATTTTGTCCCAGGGAATTTCGGGATAATCGGCGAGCGTGGGCTTTACTTCTTTGCCGCTTTCATCCACAGGCAGATAAACTTCCTTGAGCGCCCCGCGCTCGGCATCCTCAATGATGCGCGGCCACGTCTGGTCGGCTTCGCCCAGGGCTACGGCGTCCGCATGGCGAGGGCCGCCATCCCGTCCAAGAGGTTCGTCTGGCACTTCGGTGACGTGCGGACCTCCCATGACCACCAGGATTCCCGCTGCGCGAAGGGCGTCGGCCATCCGATATGCTTTGGCCGCCATCCGCGTCATGGCGCCAATGCCCACTAAACTCACCTGGTTTGCCCGCGCGTGCTCCACCAACTCGCGCTCATTCATGCGCTGCGCGTTGCCATCCACGAGGAAAACATTATGGGGAGCGGGCGTAAGGGCTTTCAGCAGGAACATCCAGAGATGGGGCATGAAGTTGTTCGTAACTTCGTTATCCGGGTTGTACAGAAGAATGTTCAATAGGCCTC
>DASZAE010000382.1:0-10550 GCA_035945515.1 Terriglobia bacterium | reverse complement strand
GTGGAGATAACGCCCCACAATTCCATTAGAATTCGCCAGCCCGTTCGGATATTGCGGCGAGCGCGAATTCAGAAACAGCCGCGGGGATTCCACCGTCGCGCAGCAGACCACGACGATCTTCGCCTTAACCTGTTCTTCCGTTTTGGTTTGCGTATTCACAAAGGATACTGCCCGCGCCAGCCCTTCACGGTCCACCAAGATTTCCCGCGCCAGCGCGTTCTGGCGCAAAGTGAAATTCCCGGTGGCCTTCGCTTTGGGGATCATAGCTACGGCGCTGTTGTAAACCGCGCCGACGTCGCAGCCGTCCATGCAGTGGCCGCAGTAGTGGCACGGCGGGCGGTTATCATAAGGCACGGTCAGTACAGCCTTGCGCACCGAAATCAGCGGTATGCCCATCGCCTTGGTTGTGCGGTGTAAGATGTGCTCGCTGCATCGCCACGGAATGGGAGGCAAATAATGCTTCCCCCCAGGCAGGATTTCGAGATGGTCATCTTGTCCACAGACGCCGATCATCTGCTCGACGCGCTCGTAGTACGGCGCGAGCTGCTCGTAGTTGAGCGGCCAGTCCTCCTCCACGCCGTCGATTGTGCGCGCTTTGAAATCGCGCGCCGCGTAGCGAAGCGTTACCGCGTTCCAATGCACGGTGCGGCCCCCTAGGACGCGCAGCCGGTCCACGCTGACCTGATCACAATTCTCATAGCGAACTGATGACGAAACGTCGCCCTGATGGAAATACTTCTGCTTCTCTCCGCGCATTCCTCTATACGGCAGTTCATAAGGCCAATCGTGCGACATAAAGTCGGCCAGCGGCACTTCTTGACCCGCCTCGAGCATGACGACCTTGGCTCCGCCCTCGCTAAGCTCCTTGGCCACAATGCCTCCGGCTGCCCCAGACCCTATAACGCAAACGTCAAATGTTGATGTCGCACTCATTCTTTCTCCAATCTAAAAAACCATCGACTGTCGCATCGTGCCGTTGAAACCCGCGAGAAACTGACCGCATTGCGGAAGAGCGGCATCCCGCGATTCCCCGCGCTGCCCATCACCCTCTGAGGGTCCATGTTAGTTTATTCTTGTCAAAAGTAAAACTTAAGAGCCAGTTGCAGGATCCGGGGTGGAGTATTCAGCCCGGTGATGCTGCTGAAATTCTTGAGATTCGTGAAGTTGAGCTGACCGGGGGAGCCGAAATTCGGAGTGTTGAACGTGTTAAAAGCCTCCAGCCGGAACTGGAGATACACACTCTCCCTAAGGGTGAAGTTCTTAAAGAGAGACGAATCGAGGTCGTACAAGTGCGGCCCATACACCTGGTTTGGCATTCCTCCAAGAGGCGAAAAGTCAGTCTGTCCGATGGTCGTAGCCTGGGGCGGCTGGGCAAAAGCATCGGGGTTAAGCCACTGGGTCTCATTATGCGGGCCTGCGTAGGGATTCTCGCCTGGCACAAGGAAAGCGTTACAACCAAAATCCGACGTGCCGCTGGGGCACCCAACGTTGAACGGCTGGCCGCTTTGATAAGTGAAGAGATAGTTAAACTGCCATCCCCCCAGCACCGCGTTCACAACCCGATTGGTGTGATTGAGAAACGCTCTCCCGCTCCCAAAAGGCAGATCATATTCTCCGTAGACGTGGACCACGTTGTTGACGAAATTGTTGCAGACCGCGTAATCCTTGCCGATGCCCCATCCCGGCAGCCACGGGGCGCGCGGGCCCGACCCCAAGTTCCAGGCGCCGTCGGACATGCACTTTGCGTAAGTATAATTGGCCGCGATGCTTACCCCGCTGCTGAAGCGATGATCAAACGTAACCTGCATCGAGTGATAGTTGCTGTTGGCGTCGGTGCCCAAAAATTGATCGCCTTGGGACAAATTGGGGAATGGACGGTAAGTGGTCGTGTTGACGCTGACGGGCAAAATCTCCGACGGGACGTTCATGGGTTCATTGACATTCAAATGCCGCCCCAGGGTGCCTACATAGCCGATTTGAAAAGAATCCCGGCTAGTGAACTGGTCTTGCACAGTAAAGTTGATGGTCTCGCTGTAAGGGGTTTGCCAGTTATACTGCCTGCCGGTCGGGCCAAGATTGATCCCGTTCACGCCGGTAGGGTCTTGTAGATTCAGCGAGGAAAAGATGTTCTCCATCATCGCAGTTTGGCCGCTGGCGAGGGCGATCGGCGTATTAAAGTTGGTGGTCGGGTTGTTCAGGGTGTAGAGAAAGGGATAGTTGGTCCCCAGGGTCCCGCCATACCCAACTGAGGAAAATGAGCCATAGGCAATGCTGTAGCCGCCACGCATCACAAGCTGCGGCCGCAAGCGATAGGCGAACCCAAGATGCGGTCCGAAATTAGTCTTTTGCGCTTCATCTACTGAAAGCCCAGGCGAGCAGACAATCTGGACGTTGTAGCCCGCCAAGAGCGCGTTGAAGCCCGGCGAGCGCGGCACGCCGCAACCGACGGTGGGGACAATATAAAGGCCTGAAGCGCCGTTGCCCCCATTCATTATGAAGTTGGCTTGCCGGCCATTGGGTTCCTGGTAGGGACCGAAGTAGTCCCAGCGGAGACCAAGGTTCAAAGTGAGGATGGGTGTTACCTTCCAGTTATCCTGACCGTAGAGGCCAAAATAGTTTGCGTTATAGTTGCTTCCGGCATAATTGGAGCCGTTGTACCCGCTCATGCCTCCTAGATTGTTATAGCCAGCGGGAACCGAGGAAGCCGTGGGAACCAGCAGCATGTCGGCAATAGCCACGGAGTTGTATGACGACGATACGTTGGGAACGCCGGAATACTGACCGTTCCAAGTCAAGTTCCCATGGCTGTACGCCGGCTGGATGATATGGCCGATGATGCGGTTGTACTGCACCCCAGTTTTGATTTCATGAGCGCCATGCACCCAGGTCACATTGTCGTCAAATTCGTCGGCGCCGGTGGTTTGGATCGTCGGCGAGAAGCGGCGTCCGCCAAAGGCGCTGAATTGGCCCAGATTAAAGGTAGGCAGTCCGCCGTTGCCCGCAAGCTGCGGAACCCCTTGAATGCCGTATTGCGCCGGCAACCCCGATGTATTGGCGGTTGGGATTTCGCGGGTATTGTAGTTGTGATCGATTCCATAGCGCGCTTCGTTAATGAGCGTAGGCGAGAATAGGTGCGTCTCGCTCAGCGCCAGGATGTAAGTGGGCTGGGTGGTGGCGAAATTGGTTTGCAGGGCGCTGCCCAGTATCGCGTTGAATGGTTGCGAGGCTGTCTGCGTCTGGTTGAACCGGCTGAAAACCCCGAAGAGCGTGTCTTTCTGACTGAGAGTGTGGTCGATTCTCAAGTCCCATTGGTTGATGTAAGTAAACGAATTTACATCGGCAAAATAGTCGTTGTTCAGCCCGGTCTGGTTGGGCATCGGCAACAGACTCAGGAGCTTGACCGCGTTGGGATCGATCCGGCCGACCGGGATCATGTTGAGCTTAGAATTAAGGCCCGTGAAGTTGGTTACGCCCGCCAGGCTCCCGGCGTAAAAGGGATCACGAACGTAAACCGTGCTGCTCCCGGTATTCTTCAGCCCGGTCACGGGGTCAACCGCGCCTGCGGCCACGGCGCGCGTGGTCGCAGGATCAAGGACGGTTCCGAGCGAGAACGTGCGGCCTAACCCATCCTTTACCGTTCCGCTATTGCCGGTGATTAGGTCTTGGAGGTCTGTGAAACCCGAGCTCTGCATCTGCGCGGTGGGCACTGTGTCGGTGAAAGAGCTTGGCCCCTCGCCTACCGTGCGCTGAAAGTCAAAGAAAAAGAAAGTTTTGTCCTTACCGTTGTAGACGCGCGGGATATAAACGGGGCCTCCGACCGTGCCGCCAAACTGGTTCAGCCGGTATGTTGGCCGCGCGACGTGGTTCCGGTTGGAAAAAAAGTCGTTAGCGTCGTAGGCTTCATTGCGATTATATTCAAACAAATCGCCGTGAAGCTGGTTGGTGCCAGACTTGAGGGCGACGTTTACGACCGCGCCGGTCGAGTGGCCAAATTCGGCGCTGTTATCGCCGGCTTGAAATTTGAACTCGTCTATAGCGTCCGGGACAGGGGAAATAGAAAGACCGCCGAAAACTTCCTCATTGTTATCGACCCCGTTCATGCGGAAGTCCACTTGGCCGGACTCCTCGCCGTTGGCATAAACCGACCCTCCCTGAAGGCTGGGCGTCACCGAGGACGAATTGGACCAATAGCTCCCTGGTTGAATACGCGCCAAAGTCAGAAAGTTGCGGCCGTTGAGCGGCAGGTCATTAACGTCCGCCGTGCCAATGGTCGTGCCCACAGAAGCATCCTGCGCCTGTAAGAGCGGGGCTGCCGCGGTAACAGCCACTTGCTGCGTGGTCGATCCCACCACAAGCGAAATGTCGACGGTCACAGTATTTTGCACATGAACGTCAACGCCTGTCTCCACGTCGGTTCTAAAGCCTTGCGCTTCGCACTTCAGACTATAGACTCCGGGCAGGACCGATACAAACACATACGTTCCGGCCGAGGAGGAGCGCATTGCTTGAGCAACGCCCGTTGCTTGATTGGTTAATGTAAGCTGCGCGCCCGGGACCACCGCGCCCGAAGAGTCTTTTACCGTTCCACTAATATGGCCCACATCGATCTGCGCCCACAGCAGCCTGGAGAGCCCTCCGCTGAGCAGCGCAACGCAGATACACATGAGGATCATTTCTTTTCTTGCGATGTTTAGCATTTTGCTTCCTCACGAACATCCGTTTGTCGCAGCAAGCGTTGCCGCCGCGATTGCATCCGGTTTCCCCAACTCTGCGAGCTAAAAGCCAAGGCGCGGCCCGAAAGACAATTTTCCGGCAGGTTCGCTCCGGGATTCCCAGGCCGTGAAACTGAGATATTAGATATCATACGCGTAGTGATGTCAAGATTTTTTGTTTTTCAAGCTTAAGTATGGTTGGCAGCTAGCGGGGGAGGAATGGACATTTGCAAATCCCCGTGCGCAACACCTTGCCTGTGCAGGGCTGAAGCACAAGATTTCTTTCCCTATCTTTAGTTAGGTGCTTTCGCCCGGCATCATCGCTATATTCGGTGTCCTCTGAGAATTCTGAACGAACCGATTCAGACATCTCGCGCTCCGCAGCCGGGCGCGGCTCACGCCGGAGCGAACGCCAAAACAGGGGTTGTGCATCGCAGCGAGCCTTGTTACCTGCGATGGGCTTACCACAAAAACGGGTGAAAAATCGGGAGGAGGGAGATTGCCATGAGGACCAGAAAGAAATGGAAACTGACCGCAGCGGCGATATTCGTGGTTCTGGCTGCAGCCAGCCGGCTTCCCGCGCAGAACGCGAATTCTGGAGAAATCCGAGGCACGGTGACAGATTCATCCGGCGCCGTAATTCCGGGCGCGGCGGTCGCGATTAAGAACATACAGACCGGCGTCGTGAATCGAACCACCACCAACCAGTCCGGCCGGTACGACGTTCCGTTTATGGAACCGGGAAGTTACACCATCACCCTCTCAAAGCAAGGTTTCCACAACTTTATCCGCGAGGGCATTGTTCTGCGGATCGAAACCTTGGACGTTAACGCCACGCTTCAAATCGGAGCCACGACCCAACAAGTGGTTGTGAGCGCCCCTGTGCCTCTCCTCGAAACCCAAACCACCGGACAGAGCGTAAATCTTACTTCGGCGGCGATTGACGCGGCGCCAATCACAGGCGTCGATTGGCGCAGTGAGATGATCCAACTCATTCCGGGGGTGAATACCGGCGGCGGCGGCGGGATGGTCGGAGGGGGCCAGCAAGCTGGCATTAACGGCACGCAGGGGTATAACATCAACTTTCTTACCGACGGCTCCGCGTCCACCGATCCGAGAGATTTCAACAATAGCAACAACATTCTCCCGATTGACTCCGTCTCCGAGATCAGCATTAATTCAAGCAACGCGCCCGCGCAATACGGCAACGGTCTCACCGCGATTAACGTGATCACAAAAAGCGGGACTAACCAATGGCACGGGAGCGCGTATGAATTCATTCAAAACACGGCGCTCAATGCCAGGGGCTTCTATAATCGGTCGGGACCAAAGGCAGTGGAGCACTGGAACAACTATGGCGGCAGCGTGGGCGGCCCGATCAAGAAGAATAAGCTGTTTTTCTTTTTCAACTATCAGCGCAATCCTTCGTCGACTCCGACTTCCGGACTCTACAGTTATCCGACGGCAGCCATGGAAGCGGGTGATTTTTATGGGATTACGGGCAGCGCGAACCCGGCGTTTTTCAGCCCGTCGGGCTCGCTGCTGGCAACGCCAGATCCCGTAGCGTTGAAGCTTCAAAGCTATTTCCCTCCGGCGAGTGCTCCGGGATGGGTGAAGGGATGCCCCGGTCCCGCGTCCCCTTCCGCTTCCAATCCCCAAACCTGCCCGGCGATTAACAATTATGTGTTTAATGGCAGCAGCCCGAATACGTCGACGTGGTATACGGGCAAGGTCGATTACAACATTTTCTCCAAACAGAAGCTTTCAGTCAGCTTCAACTATTATCCTAACTTCGTCAGTTATGTTCCGCCGGACCCTCTCTACCCCAACGACGCGTCGGCCATAAGTCAAGCCCACAACTACAACCTGACGGGCCAGATATCGGACGTCTATACGATTACCCCGACCACCCTGAACGAGTTTCGGGCCGGGGCCATGCACGAGCTCGATTCTTATCACCCACCCTCGCTCGGCAAGAACGATCCGGCAACGATTGGCCTTGAGCCTGCCTACGGCACGAATGCTCCTGCCAACGTATTCCCTAAGGTTACAGTTGATTCCGGGGCGGGCGCCGGGTGCTTTGCTTTGGGCGCTGGATGTGGCGAAAACGGCAACATCGACGCGGTTTTGGGCGAAGAGGTTTATAACTACTCCGACGTTCTCACGCTTATTCGCGGCAAGCACACAATTAAGCTGGGCGGTGAGTACGACAGGAACTATCAGAACTATACCAATTGGGGTGACATCACTTCGGGCAACTTCGAATTTAACGGGGGCGTTACCGGAATTCCCTATGCCGACTTCTTGTCTGGCAACGTTTATGGGTGGTACGTCTATGAGTCAGACGAAACCGGCGCTCATATGTGGAATTCGGCGCTATTCGCCAGCGACGACTACAATGTTTCATCACGCGTGACGTTGAACCTGGGTCTTCGCTGGCAAATGCAATC
This sequence comes from Terriglobia bacterium, assembly GCA_035945515.1. Lineage (GTDB taxonomy): Bacteria > Acidobacteriota > Terriglobia > UBA7540 > UBA7540 > RH2-MAG17b. The sequence continues at coordinate 3,388 of DASZAE010000382.1, read as the reverse complement.
TGGCTGGGGCGTGAAGGGGAATCTATTCGGGAATTACGACCCTAATTTGCCGAATACCGCGGATGGCGGGCTTTACAAGGGCGCGATTCTCTATGGCGGCCAGGGCGACACACAATATGGAGGGTCAATTAGCAAGATGACGACCATCCAGAATGCCGACAATAGGGAATTTGCTCCCAGGGTCGGGATTGCCTGGTCACCTCGCCAGAATTGGTCGATTCGCGCCAGCTACGGTATTTTTGACGCTCCCCGCGACGCCGAAAATTACACGGATGGAGCACTCGGCCTGGGCTTTAATCCGCACAACGTTGGCTACGGAGGATACGTCTTCGGGAGCTCGCCGTTCAAGCTGGCGGCAGGACCACCTCCAGGAACGGTTGTCTTTCCCACCCTTCAAACGCTTTCGCCGGAAATCGACAACTTTAGCAGCGTGACATACTACCCGCGAAACATGCCTGTAAACTTCGTGCAGCAATTTCTCTTCAGCGTTCAGCACGAGTTCGCGGGCGGCATTCTTCTGGACACGAGTTTTGTCCACACCCACGGCAACAATCTCAATTTCGCCACCAATATTAACCAAGCTCCCGCAGGGAAACTTGGGTGCACCGGCTACAACTGCGGCAATCCCAATCCCATCTTCACCTCAATTCAGGCTCAAAACTATATTGGATGGTCGAACTACAATGCCTTGCAGATTCGTCTTCAGAAGAGGATGAGGAATGGCCTGGATTTGCAGGTGAATTACGTCTGGTCGAAATCGATGGACACAGGCACGGGCAACGGTCATGGATCGGGCGTCGACATCTATCAGAACGCATACAACCCCGCCTTCAATTACGCCTTGTCTAACTTTGACGTGGCTAATGCCCTTGTGGGCCAGGTGGTCTACGCGCTGCCATTCGGCAGCGGGCGCGCCTTTGCGCTTCACGGGATAGCCAATCAGGTGGCCGGAGGCTGGCGCGTTTCCAGTATTTTCCAATGGCATGGCGGCGTTCCATTCACTCCGGTGATTCAGGGTTCCGTTGCAACTGGCATTGACCCCGGACTGGCTCCTTCATTAGCCAATGGTTCTACCTTGTATCCCGAATTGATTGGCAACCCCAATGTGCCCAATCCTACGAATGGAAAGTGGTTCAACCCGGCGGCCTACGCCAACCCTGCGCCCGGAACCTTTGGCAGCTCGGGACGAAACACCCTGATTGGCCCCGGTTATAGCGACATCGACTTCAGTATTGCCAAGGTTTTCCCCCTGCACTTCGAAAACACGCATCTCGAGGTCCGGGCGGATATGTATAACATGCTCAATCACGTCAATTACGCCAATCCCGATGCGAACGTGGGCTACACATCCTCCGGGGCGCTGGCAGATCCCACCAGCGGCACAATCACCGGGCCTGAGGGCGGCTCCCGCATTATACAACTCGGCGTGCATCTTACCTTCTGACCCTGACGCGCGAGATGCTGTGGCGAATATGGGTAAGACTGGGATCGATAGCAAAGACTATGGGCTGGGTCGCACCATTCAATCGGGCGCTCACGTTTTCTTTTGACACAGCCGCAATCCACTTTGTTTGCGGCTACAATCGGGTATGCCGGATTCGCTTGCATCCTTGATCGTGAAGCCCCTCAACAACAAGAAAAACCCGGCCAGCGTCCGCCGCGCTGGTGATTGCCTGGCTGCAACCGACACGGCCATGCACTCCACAGGGGGTGCGCCCTCTTCTTCGCGCGCGGTTTTTGGCCTGAACCTGGCGCTTGTAATCTTTCTGGTTTTTCTCTTTGCTTCACCATTCACATCCGCTGCGCAGACGGGGAGATCAAGGACGGCGGATATTCAGGCTCATCTCCAGCGAGCCCAGAACGCGCTGAAGAATAACCAACCGGAAGTTGCGGCAACGGAATTGCGCGCGGTTCTGGCCTTGGATCCCCAAAATGCAGACGCGCTTGCAAACCTGGGCGTCATTGCATTTTTCCAGGGTGATTGCCGGGCTGCCTCGCAGGATTTTAGCCGCGCTCTGGCCGTTCGCCCTGCCATCACTCAAGCCAAGGCTCTTTTAGGCATTTGCGAAATTCGCTTGGGGAACGGCGCAGGCGCAGCCCTGCTTCAAAGCTCTTATTCAGAGATTAAGGACAAAAAGTTGCGCACTGAAGTGGGCATGGAATTGGCTGATTTCTACTACCGTGAAGGCGACTTTGACCGCGCTTCGCCGCTTCTGCAATCTCTGGTGGAAGACAATCCGGATGACATCAACGTTTTATACCTTGCGCAACGGGTCTACACCGAGATGGCCGACGGCATTGTGAACAAGCTGGCCGTCGAAGCGCCCGGCTCAGCTCGAATGCAGGAGGTGATAGCCGAGCGCCTGGTGAATGAGGGAGACGTCCAAGGGGCGATCAAGCATTACAAGAAGGCGCTCGCCATCGATCCACATCTTGCGGGCGTGCACTTTGAATTGGGCGAGTCCATTTTGCAATTAACTCCCGCTGATCCGCGAGCGCAGGCGGAGGCGGAAAAGGAAATTGAAACCGCTCGCGCGAAGGAAGGCGATAGCGCCGCAATTGAATGCCAATTGGGCCGCATTGCGCTTCTCCGCGGCGATACCGAACAGGCCCATGTTCACTATCAACACGCCTTTCAACTTAATCCTGGCAATGCCGAAGCGCAGTTAGGCCTTGGCAGCGTGCTGATGAAAATGCAAAAGCCACAAGAGGCGCTGAAGTATCTGCGAATGGCGGTCCAAACGGACCCGCTCAACAGCGAAGCTCATTACCAGCTCGCGATGACCTACCGGAACCTGCAAATGCCGGATGATGCCGAGAAGCAGATGAGGCTGTTCCAGGAAATAAAGCAAACGATGGACCAGGTGAGGACGCTTTACCGGCAGATGAACCAGCAGCCGAAGTCCTCCGAGGCAAGTCCGCCTGCCCCTTCGCGGTAGCGCGCCGGCCAAAGCCGCCAAAACGCCCTAGTCAGCTTGTGAATTCGAGATTTTGGAGCCTGAACATGCCTGATTTTTTGCGACTTGAGAATAAGCACAAAAATGTTCTATCGATTGTTCTATTCGGAGCGGGCTTGTTGTTTGCGTGTGGCCTGCGCGCGCAAGCCCAGACGCAGTACATCATCGGCGCCGATGTGTCTTTTCTCAAGCAGGCGGAAGACCACGGCACTGTTTTCAAAGACAATGGCCAGACGAAACCTGCTCTTCAGATTTTCAAAGATCATGGCTATAACTGGGTGCGGCTGAGACTTTTCGTCAACCCTGTTTCGCTGCCGAACAATCTTGCGTACACGATTGCTTCCGCCCAAAAAGCCAAAGCATTGGGATTTAAACTCCTTCTGGACTTGCATTATTCCGACACGTGGGCCGACCCGGGCAAGCAATATACC
>DASZAE010000381.1:0-18479 GCA_035945515.1 Terriglobia bacterium | reverse complement strand
GCGGCGGCCTCTGGCCGCCGGTCTTTAATTAGTAAAAAACCGGCGGCCAGAGGCCGCCGCTACAGCATCCAGCCTAGCACGCCACTCTGAGATTTTTGAGACATACGGGATAAATGAGACGGTTTTTTGCCGCCTGCCTTTCTCGCGCCGCATAGAGAAGTCATGCTCTTTCCGGCCCGGAAGAAAAGAAGCTGCGCGCCGCGCCACCAGCCAGAAACTCGTTGCCGGGCTCGAGTAGATGTGGCAGAATGCGGGCATATTAGGGGAGTCTAATCCTGCAAAAGAGGAGAAATGGCAATGTGGAAGGATTTCAAAGCCTTTGCGATGCGCGGTCCGGTGCTCGACATGGCGATTGGCATCATCCTGGGCGCGGCTTTCGGGCAGATTATCACTTCTTTGGTGAATGACATTATCATGCCGCCGATCGGGCTCTTGCTGAAAGGCGTTGACTTCAGCAATTTGTTTGTCGCCCTGTCGACGGCCCACTTTGCCACTCTCGATGAGGCGAAGAAAGCCCATGTAGTAGTCATCCTTTACGGGCATTTCATTAACACGATCATTGATTTTGTGATCGTGGCGTTCTGCATGTTTATGGTGGTGAAGTGGTTCAGCGCCATTCACAAACCCGCGGCCGTTGCGCCCACCACCAAGGACTGTCCCTATTGCGTTTCGAGCATTCCGCTCAAAGCTACGCGCTGCCCGCACTGCACGTCGCAGTTGTCGCCCGCATAGCTTCCAAAGGGTTAAGATGCGGGTTGCCCGCGCCGCCGTTGCAATTTATTCGCGAAGGGAGGGTGATCGGGTCTGGCTGGGGGGAAAAGCGGTGACTGCGCCGCGCGAGGATCTGTAGCAGCGGCCCCTTATAGGCTTTGCCCGCCGCTACAGAAACCGCAGGGTTATAATACGAACCCTGCGCTACAAAAAACCGGCGAGTCAAAGCTTTGAAGAGGCCGCCGCTACAGTTGGTTAGACGCGGCGCGGGGGCGCGGCGCCGGCGCTGTTTTCAAACCACACTTTCACCGATTTGATCTCGTAAGGTCCAATTGGGACGCTGATTTGCTTTCCACCCGCTGCGGGTGAAAGGGAAGACTCCTCTTTTTCCATCAGATTCGTCTGCGCGGCTTTGGTGGCTGGCTCAGGCAAACGCAACTGCGCCTGGGCGGATTTCCCTTCAAATTCAAAGAAGCGGAAAACGAGAGCATTATCGTCTTCCGCCTTTTTCACCGTGGTCAGGATGACGTTGGCGGGTTCGATCCCAACCAATGAGGATGAAGGCGGCAGCGCGCCTTCGTGCGACTCGGTGGCGTGGGCGAGAAGAGGATAGTTCAACTCGTAGCCCTGATATTCCGTGCCCGCCTCTTTCCAATCGCCGGCGTGGGGGAAAAGCGCATAGGTGAAATCGTGCGGGCCCTGGTCGGCGATAGCGTCGGGCGAGGTGGGCGAGCGCAGCAGCGTCAGCCGGATGGTTCCCGGCTCCACGGTGTCGTAGCCGTATTTGCAGGCGTTCAGCAGGCTGAAGCCGTGTCCGTCTTGCGAAAGATCGCCCCACTGTTGCGCGCAGACCTCAAACTCGGCTTCCTGCGCCAGCAGCGGATCGTATTTGTGCCGCTTCGTCACCTCAGTCGCTTCGGTAAAAGGAACGCTCTTGCCGTCCGCGGTAGGAATGGCGGGCCGCTCGATGCTGCCATAGGGGATTTCATAGCTCGCCTTCTCCGGTTGAATATCAAGCGGGAATGCGGCTTTCAGCATCACGTGCTGCTCGTGCCAGTCGACGTGCATGTGGACGTCGGCGCGCGCGATTTCGGGGTACATGCGGATTTCCTGCACGAAGGACGAGTTTTGATAATGCTTCTTCACCCGGATCACGGCGCGCGCGGGCGTATTCTCCACTAACTTCACTTCGTCCGCCGCCGAGATTTCCGTCTTGGTCTGGTCGTAGGGCCAGCCGATGTTCCAGGCGTCGAACTGCCTCGGCTTATCAACGAAGGCCTCGAGCATATTGCCCTTGCCGCCCGCCCGCAGGATGTTCTTGCCGTCCTTTTTGCTCACCAGGCTGGTGATGCAGCCGGTGGTTGAATCCACGGTGAGGCTCAGATGCTCGTTTTCCATCGTCAGGCCGCTTGCCTTCAGCGCGGACTCAGCCTTTCGAGGATGCTCCGCCGGAACAGCATGGAAGACCTTGTAGCCCAGAGCCGGCACGTTGCGCGCCAGGAACCGGACCTTTACCGTGTGCGTTGCGTCATTGCGCGAAGCCACGGCCGAGGGCATCACCGCGCCTTCTGAATCCGTAATTTCCACGTGAGCCGCCGGGGCAGGGAATTGCACTTCCGCTTCGGCGACGCCAGTGCGCTGCCAGCTTAGCGGGTTGAACACCACCACCGCCTCGCCGTGGCCCGCAGTGCGGATGCGGCGGGTTATCTGGTTCAACGAGCTATGCAGCTCTGGTTCGCAGACGCCGCGCACGAGTTCCAGGCTTTCGGCTTCATCTTCATAGTTCACGTGAATGCCGCTGCCCGCCATCATGTCGTGAAACTGGTTGAAGCAGACGCGCCGCCAGCAATCGAGGAATTTTTCCTGCGGATATTCGCGCCCATGCAGCATAGCAAGCGAGCAGAACTTTTCCGAGTTGAGCACGAGCACTTCGCTCTCCCTGATGCGCCGCTTGCTTTCCGCCTGCGTGGTGTAAGTGCCGCGATGAAACTGAAGGTAGAGCTCGTCTTTCCAGACGGGCAGGTTCAGCGAGGACGCATTCACTTGGTCGAAGAAACCCTGCGCGGTGGAAAACCGAAGCGTGGGAAACGCCGCCTTGGGCGATGCCAGCCATCGCTGGGCCACGTCCAGCATTTGCCGCGTGGGGCCGCCGCCGTGATCGCCAAGCCCGAAGAGCAGCATCTGCTCTTTATAGCCCGAGCACATGGGCGTATCTTCGGCGATGAATTGGCTGCACTGGGCCGGGTCGATCCGGTTGCCATAGCCGTGCGGAAAATAGCACAGCACGCGGCTGCCGTCGGGCGATTCCCAGTGGAAGAGCTTATAAGGAAACACCGTGGTGTCGTTCCACGACATTTTCTGCGTCACGAAGTAGTCAATGCCCGACCGCTTGTAAATCTGCGCGAGCTGCCAGCTATAGCCGAACGAATCCGGGTTCCAGCCGATCTTGACGTCCACGCCGAATTTCTCGTTGAAGTATCGCTTACCGTAGAGCACCTGTCGCACCAGCGATTCGCCGCACGGCATATTAAGGTCCGGCTCAACCCACATGCCGCCCACGATTTCCCATTGACCGTTCTTCACGTGCTGCTGAATTCTTTTGAACTCGTCGGGATAGTATCGCTCGAGCCAATAAAAATCCTGCGCGCTCGATTGCGCGTAATGGAATGGCGGATGCGTGTATTCGTTCTGCATCTCGAGCACGGTGCCGAACGTATCGCGCACCACCTCCACCGTTTCCGGCCAGGGCCAGAGCCACGCCATGTCGATATGCGAGTTGCCCACGGCGCGGATGGTGAACTGGCGGATCCACTGCGCGAGCGGCTGCATTTTTTCGTCCGCTGCGGCAAGCGATTGGTCAAAAGCCCTCTGGTCGCCGCCATCGAGCGAGCCGAAGTCGATGGCCTTCACCGCCGCCGCAAGTTGCGCGTCGCGATCCGCTTTGCCGTCTTCAAATCCGGCGGACGCGGCTTCGACGCACATGATTTCATCCATCAGCATTTGCGGGTTCGACTGGCCCGCCGGATAGTCCACCTCCAGCCGCGCGAAAATGACCGCCGGGGCGGGAGAATACGCGGCGATCACCCATTTTTCGCCCGGCTTGGCCTCATTCGTCAGCAAAATCGGCTGCTGCGTATTCGACGCCGTCATCTCCACCATCGAGCCGTTCGAGAAGACGCGGATCGGCCCGCGACTGCCGCCGAAGACGCGCAGGTTGAGCTTTACCGGAAGCCCTTGAATGTTGTAGCCGCCCATGCGTCGCGGAACTTCCACCGTGTTGCGGAACCACACGGCGCCTTCACCCGTGGGACGATCACGTCGGCGGCCAGGCTGCGGCGCGGGCGCGGGAGTCCAATCGGAGTCATTCAGGTTCGGGTCCTCGGGATGCGGCAGGGTATCGGGGTGCATCTTCCAGCCGGTCACCACCGCGCCGGTCATTGCCGCCAAACGGTTAATGGCGTCAGCGTAAGGACCGCGCGCTTCGCCGCCCCCGAAATATCGCTGCGGCGCGCCCGCTACCGCCCCGTCACCTACGAAAAGATTTTCAGCGAGGAATGTGGCGGCTGACATTTGAAAAAATCTCCGGCGGTTGAGGATGACCATAGGTTTGTCCCTCCAAAGGCTAGCTCGGCTGGTAGCCACGGCACGATTGGTGTGCCGTGGGTTTTTAGGTTGTTGTAGCGGCGGCCTCTGGCCGCCGGTTTTTCTTATGTAAACGCCGGCGGCCAGAGGCCGCCGCTACAGCCGTGTGCCGTGGGTTTGTGAATTGACGAAAGAAAAACCCACGGCACGATTTTTGTGCCGTGGACGCCGCCTTAGAACAAAAATTTCAGCGAAAGCTGAACGATCCGGGGGAAATTCTGCTGGAACAGGTTTATGGTGCCGTACCCTTTCCATGTCCCGTTTGCTTGCCGCACAGGCGGTCCGTCGTTCGGGTTGGTGTCCGGGCCGCCAAAGAGCGGCGTGTTGGTAAAATTGAACGCATCCGCCCGGAACTGAAGCCTCTTGCTCTCGCTAATCGGAAAGTCCTTGATGAGGCTCAAGTCCAGGTCGGGAACCGTGGGGCTTCGCACATAGGATATCCGGTCGGGCTGATTCCCTTGCGAAAAGGACGGGGTTGACGGCAAGCAGTTCAGCGGCACGCCGCCACAGTTGTTAATCCATTGGCCGAAGGTTGATCCGCCCGCGGGAATGTAGCTGTATCCCGCTGTTGCCGACCCGCCCGCCGGAGGCTGGTAAGTGGACCCGGCGATCGGCCACCTGCCGGCAATGCCGTCGGGTGTGCCGGACTGCACGCTCAATATCCCGCTCAGCCGCCAGCCGCTCACGATCTGATTCAGCACCGGCCCGGGATTGGTGAACAGGAATTTCGCGCCCCGGCCCATGGGAAGATCCCATACCGGGTCAAAACTCAGAATGTGAGTGCGGTCGTCGCTCGTGACCTCGTAAATCTGATGCGCATCCTGCCAGGGCCAGCCGTTGCGGAAGCCATCGTCCTGCATGTTCTTGGAATAGGTGTAGGAAACCTGGAAACTTAGTCCTCGCACCTGGCCGTAGAGCCGCTTATCGAGCTTCACCTGCAGCGAGTCGTACCAAACCCGGCCAATCGGCATGGTGTAATCGCCAACCAGGTTGAATTCGGGGAACGGGGTCAGCAGGTTCGTCGCCCGGATGGTCTGTGAAGACCCAAGGTCGGAGTTGATGGGAACGACGCCGTAAAACGGGTTCGGCACTTGATTGTTGTAAAAGTCAGCCACGTTGGACTGATACGTGTTCTGCTGCAACTGAGGATATCCTAAGTTACCCGGCATCGGGCCGCCGTTAAGCGGCAAGGTGCCGTTCACCCAGACGTGGTCGCGCAGGTTCCTGGTGTAGTTGCCGGCGTACTTCACGTCCAGCAGCATGTGGCCCGGAAGCTGGCGCTGCACGCCAATCGACATAATCTGGATGCGCGGAATGCGGCGGCCGGGGAAATCGAGGTTCGCCTGGTTTCCCACGCTGGTGAGCGCGCCGAGCGAACTGCCCACTGGCACCTGCAGGCCGTTCGGATACGGGTTGCCGCTGAGGAAGTAGTTGGTGGGCGTGACGCCGCCGTTGGTTGAATTGACGTACCCGGTGCCTTGGCTGAAGCCCACCGTGGTGCCGCCCTCGATGCCATAGGAATACATCCAGCCCCAGCCGCCGCGCACCACGGTTTTGTCATTGATGGCATAGGCAAAACCGATCCTTGGGCCAATGTTCGACCAATCGGTGTTATAAGCATCCACCGATTGCCCGCCCACTCCCGGAAACAGAATGTTCCCATAAAGCGTGCTGAGATTGGCGATCGAGGCGGGGCTAAAGCCATAGGCGAGCCATGCTGGGGTATCCTTCACTAAGTTAGCTTGATAGACCGGGTTATTGGTGAGGGGATTGACGCAAGTGAGGCACAAGCCGCGATTCAGCCGGTTGTAGCGCTCGCGCAGGCCGCGCTGCACGTCGTAGCGCAAGCCGATATTGAGGGTCAGGCGGTGATTGACCCGGATATTGTCCTGGGCATAGATATCCCACATGGGCGTGCCTTCGGCGACGGTCGAATTCCAAGCCACGCCGCTACCATCGCTACAACCACCACTGGGGTATCCCAGCAGCAACTCTGCAATAGGGTTCCCGTCGTTGATGCCTGTCAGCGCGTTCCTCTTCGTCGGGTTGTACTGGGTGTTCTGGGTGCCAAAGCAAAAGATGCCATTGGGACTGCCACCGGGTTCCGGATCGGTAAAGTTATACTGGCCAATCTCACCGCCGAACTCAATCGTGTGCTTCCCGTGGTTTTTGGTGAAGTCGGCATCGAACACAGTGTTCGTATAAAAATGTCCGCTGACTTGGTTTCCCACTACTTGTGGGTAAATCTGGCTAAACTCGATCTGGGGCAGGAGGTCTTTCGTTGTCGTCGGAGCATGAGGATAGTTAAGCCCAATGGAACTGGGCGTTGGCGTGGAAAGCGGCCCGTTCGGGAACAAGTCGGCGAAGCGCGCAAATGAGAGCTTGAAGTCGCCGACCAGCGTGGGTGAAAACACGTGCGTCATGTCCTGGCTGGCTACCCAGTTCTCGCGCATGGTGTTGATATTGCCGTTTTGGGCAGCGCCGAGGAACCCGCTCGAATCGCGGAACTCGTAACCCTTCTGCCACTCAAACATGCTATACCAGCGCGTTTTGTCGCTGGTGTTGTAGTCAACGCGGACCATGGGCTGGTTGTACCGGTACTTGTCAGGAACGGCGGCGATGAAGTTGTTCTGATCCGATGTAACGTTAATGTTGGGCGCCGGGAAGAGATTAACGAGCGCAAGGCCGGTCTTACTGATGTCCGCGGTGGGAATTTTGTCACCCGCGAATGCGGTTCTTGAGTAGTTATTGCCCGCACAGTTGCCGAGCACCCCGCCGGCCGAGTTGCAAACCGTTGTGGTCGGATCGTAAATAGTATATTGGGTGCCCGAGAAATCGCCCGCCCGCTCTGCGGCGGTAGGAACGCTGGTGACGGTGACGAAGGGAATCGATTCGCGGTATCCTTCGTAACTGCCAAAGAAAAAGACTTTGTTATGTAGGATCGGGCCGCCGAAGGTGCCGCCAAACTGGTTCTGGATCGTCTTTTGTGTAGGAAGCCCGTTGAGGTTATTTTCAAACACGTTGGCGTTCATCGCGCCGTTTTCGAGGTAGTCGTAAGCTTCGCCGTGGAAATTATTGGTTCCTGCCTTCGTGACCATATTGACCACGCCGCCGCCGGTGCGGCCATAGCGCGCGTCGTACATTTGATCCATGATATTGACGTCCTGCAGGGCGTCAACATTGGGGGCCGTCATCCAGGTGCCTTCCGGGCCAAAGCCGGTCATAATGGTGATGTTGGTGCCGTTCAGAGTGAAATTATTGAAGTTGCCGGCCTGCGCTGAGCTTCCGCCGATGCTGTAATTGTTCGAGACGTCCCAGCCTCGCGTGCCGGAATAACCGCTGGCGCCGAACTGGGTCTGCATGAACTGGCTCCCTGGGGTCGTCCGCACCAGCATGTAAACCTGGCGCCCGTTGAGAGGCAGGTTTTGGATGGCGCGTGCTTGGAGCACCGTTCCGCCCGAGCCGCTCGAGGTCTCAATCAGCGGCGGGGTTGAGGTCACTGTAACGTGCGAGGCAAGCGATCCCACTTGCAACTGGAAGTTCACGCTCCGGCCCTGCGCGGCCAGGACTAAAACATTATCTTGAACTTCGGTCTTAAATCCTTGCGCCGTAACCGTCATGGTATAAGTGCCGGGAAGCACGTAAGGGATGTTGTAGACACCCGCGCCGCTGGTAGTGGCAGTGTAGGTCTGATGCGTGTCATTCATCACCGCAGTGACGGTGGCGTTTGGAATGACAGCGCCAGAGGGATCCGTCACCTGGCCAGTAAGATTAGACCTAAATTCCTGGCTGATGAGATTCCGAGCGCCAGCAGAAAACAAGAGAAAAGCTGAAACTGCTATTAACGCCGAATATTTCCTGAAACTTGACATAATGCCTCCCCAGACGAAATTTGGTAACTTACAATCTTCAATTTCGCAGTGACTATGGATTTACACGTCAAACTGGTAGCCACGGCACGATTTGTGTGCCGTGGGTTTGTGAATTGGCGAAAAAAGGCCCACGGCACGAAAACCGTGCCGTGGCTACCACCGCTTCGCGGTGACCAACCTCTCCCCGAAGAATAGCCGTGGGTTTGTGAGTTGTAGCGGCGGCCTCTGGCCGCCGGTCTTTACTATTAAAATCCGGCGGCCAGAGGCCGCCGCTACAGCCGCTCCAGCCCCGACGGGGCCGAACATGCTGCGCCATCGCCGCCCCGTGCCACCTCATTGATGATATATGATATGCTATTGGCGTCAGGCCACCGCGTGGCGCATATAAACTACTGAAATCCGAGGGGGGAAAACAGGGGAATTCACAGGGAGCTTACAGTGAGTTCACATATCGTTAACGTGCCATTGAAGCCAAGCGCAACAAGCTCTTGCGCCGAAGACGAGCGATGGAAAACGGCGCTTCGAGTGGCCGCAAGCCGTGAATTCTCAAAATCAACCCGCCTGCACGACTTCCTTCTTTACGTTTGTGAAAAGGCTCTGACTAACCGGAGCAATGAGATTTGTGAACAGATCATTGGCTCAGAGGTTTTTGGCCGCCGTCCTGATTACAATCCCAGTGAAGATAACATCGTCCGGGTCGAAGCAAGGGAGTTGCGCAAACGGCTAGACCGTTATTTTACCGCTGAAGGAGAGGCAGAGCCATTTCGCATTCTGATCCCCAAGGGGAGTTACGTCCCGTTCTTTGAACCGCGCGACCACCCCACTGTTGCTGACGCCTCCACCCCCGCGCTGCCAGAAAAAAAAGAACCATCCACGCCGCCACCCGCCGGGGAAAGCGGCAGTGGCTGGATAATCCCACGCATTGGCCGCAACACCGCCCTGCTTCTCCTGGGGATTGTGGCGCTTATTGCCATTGCCGGTTGGGTGATGACGGGGGTGCGGCTGCCCCCATTGGCGCTGGGAGACTCGGCGCCAGCGATCACACCTTCTACGGGAATCTGGCCGCTTCTATTCCCTTCGCGCTCGCCGCTTAGCATTGTGGTGGCGGACTCATCGCTGGTGTTGGTTCAAGGCATCACGGGCAAGATTGTTCCGCTCGAAGATTACGTAAGCGGCAGGTATCCAGACAATCTGCGGAATGCGGAAGCTTCCATGATTGCTCCTCGTCCTTATACCGACCTGGCGGATGTGATGGTGACGAGCAAGATTCTTAGCGTGGTTCAACCTCATCGCTGGAGAACGATGGTCCGATACCCTCACGACCTCACCATTCGAAATTTGGAAAACGACAACCTGGTCTTTCTGGGCAGCGCATATTCCGATCCCTGGGTTCATGAATTCGACGCTCAAATGAGTTTCAATGTGGCAATGGATTGGTCTACCGGGTCCCTCTGTTTCCAGAACAACACCCCGCAGGCAGGCGCGCTCGCCCGGTATTGCGCCGGGCGCGAATCCAACCACACAAGCGTGACCTATGGGTTGGTTACCTTGCTGCCGAACCTCCAGCATACCGGGAACGTTCTGATCCTCGAAGGGACAACCGGGGCGGGCACCGAGGCGGCCGGAGACTTTGTGACCAATCCCCATTACGCTTCGAATTTGCGCCAGTATCTCGGTCTCAAGTCAAAAAGCGCATCGCTGCCTTACTTCCAGCTTCTCTTCAGGACCGTCGTCCTCGATAACGCGCCCGGCGACTTGCAAGTGATTTCCCATAAGCTCATCAGCAATGCGCGACAGTAAGCCTGGCGGTGTTGTTCATCCCGCGGAAGCGAGGTAGCCACGGCACGATTTGTGTGCCGTGGGTTTGTGAATCGGCGAAAAGACCCACGGCACGAAAACCGTGCCGTGGCTACCACTGCTTGGTGGCACCGTTAGCTACCTGGCGAGCCGCCAGTAGACCGGCAGGCCAATGAAGACAATAAGCAAGCCTGGCCAGGTGGTGGCGGGCCGATAAGCAAAAAGGACAATCAGGATGGCGCCTGCCCCGGCAATATAAAACAGCGGAACGAAAGGGTAGCCGAAAGCGCGATAAGGCCGGTCATCGCGCGGGCGCAACTTGCGCAAGCGGATCAGGCCCGCGATGGTGAGGATGTAAAAGATGAGGGCGGCGGAAATCACATAATCAAGCAGATTGCTATAGAGATTCCCATATTCATGGGTTCCAGGGTTATATGTTCTCGGAAGCACAAGGAAGGCCGCCCAGGCGCCTTGCAGCCACAGGGACCATCCTGGCACCTTGGCGCGGTTCAGGCGCGAAGCCGCGCGGAAGAAAAGGCCATCGCGCGACATCGCGTAATAGGCCCGCGGCCCGGCCAGCACCAAGCCGTTGATGCAGCCGAAAGTTGAAATCATAATAGCGAGAGCCATTAGGATTTTCCCGGCGCCGGGATACACGGCGGCGAGCATCGCCGTGGCGACACGATCCGACGGGGCGTGCTGAATGGCGGAGAAGGGTAGCACACAGAGATAGGCCGCGTTGGCAAGCAGGTAGATCACCACCACAAGGATTACGCCGATGGCCAGCGCGCGCGGCAGCGTGCGGCGCGGGTCCTTCACTTCGCCCGCGGCAAAGGTGATGTCATGCCATGAGTCCATGGAAAAGAGCGAGCCGGATTGCGCCACGCAAATGGCAATGAAAAGCCCGAAAGCAGTGACGGCTTCGACGCCGTGCCCGAGCGGAACTACACCGCTTGCGCGCCAGAAATGAAAACGGTTGAAGTTTTGCCGGATCGCGCTCGCATTGCGCGCGATGACCAGGCCCACCACGATCAGCGCCAGCAAAGCTCCGGTCTTAGCCAGTGTAAAGCCGCTCTGAACATACTTGCCATATTCGAGGCCGCGGCTGTTGGTCCAGGTGAGCAGCGCGATGATAATAATCGCCACAAACTGCGCGCTCGAAAGCGATAGAGCGTAGCCGGTTGAAAGATGAATGGGCGCGATCAGGTAATGAGTCTCGGAAATCCACGGCAGGAGCACGCCGGAAAAGCGCGCGAAGGCCACGGCAACGGCGGCAATCGTGCCCGTCTGAATCACCATGAAGAGCGTCCAGCCGTAAAGAAAGCCGAGAATGGGGGAATAGGCCTCGCGCAGGTAGACGTACATGCCGCCCGCGCGCGGCATCATTGAAGCCAGTTCGCCGTAGGAAAGCGCGGCGGCGATGGTGAGCGCCCCCGCGAAAGCCCAGGCCACCAGCAGCCAGCCGGGGCTACCGATTTTGCGAGCCATGTCGGCCGAGACGATAAAAATGCCGGAGCCGATCATGATTCCGGCCACTACCATGACGGAATCAAACAGGCCGAGCCCGCGAACGAACTCGGTGTCCATGCCCTGAACCGTTTTTTTTGCCTCTGGGAGATGGGTTTCTGGCATCGAAATCCCGTGAGGGGTTACGGCACTCCGTGAATGATATGGCGACCGCGTTCTTTGTCGCGGCGGCCTTTCTAGTGTTAAATTTCCGATTTTGGGAAAAACCCGCAGAGTTTTAGGAGCAAAACTCTGCGCACCAAAAACCGGCGGTAAAGCTTTGCAATATGCCGCCGCTACAGTATAGGGTACGGATTCATGCTTCCCGGATACAAAAAAAGGAAATATTTTTGCGAGGACCGCAACAAATCTCATTAGAGCGTGTTAATGTCAAACTAAGTTGTTAGGCTGGTATGCTTGGTGAATAAACTTTGGCCAAAAGAATCAAAATTTTGAAAAAATTGTGTAAAAAGGTGTTGACAAACCTATAAACACTGGGTATGTTGATCATTCGCTGTTAGGATACGTTGTTTAGTCTGCCCTCGAAGTTGAAGTTCTAAAAAGTTAAGGTTTTACGCTAATCACGTAGGTGAGAGATTTTTTCTCACAAAGTTATTGACAACCACGGTTGAGTTCCATATAGTTGTTTGGAGTTTGCACAGTAAGGCATTATCATAACAACCCGGGTGAGGAGTGACTAGCTCCTAACCTTAAGCTAAAAGGAGTTACCACATGACGATGAAATCTCGGATCATGCTATACCTACTCCTGCTGGGGATCGTGGGCGCGGCTCCGATTTTTGCGGGTTCAGCGGCTATTGGAACAGTTGCGGGTAGTTTAAATGCAACTGTCAGCGGGCAAGCCCTCCTGCCCAATAGCACGGTCTTCAACGGGGATCAATTTCAGGTGAAGGATGGGGCAGCCGTCATCGCTCTGATGAATGGCAGCCGCATGACGCTAGGCAGCGAGACTCAGGCTCAGTTTTTCAAAGAGACGGATGGAGTCACGGTTGCGCTGGCAAAGGGGAACGTCTCGATGTTTCACCCGGCTAAGGGATCAAACTTGGCGGTGAGCGCCGAGAAGTGGTCCGTTACCCCCGGAAAGGGCTATAAGACCGTAGGCGAGGTTGCCATGCTCAATGGCGCGGTAGTGGTCACAACGAAAGAGGGCAGCCTCCACGTTGTGGGCAACGGCCAAACCTTGGACGTCGCGCAGGGCAAAACCATTACCCTCCTGCCGAAGAATGCTGCCATGCCGCAAACGGGCACTTCCCAGAAGCTGGTGAATGGGAACACCGGGCTTGAGGCGGCAGGGCTTGGAGCAGGCGCTGCGGCTGCAATTCTGGCTGGTATCGCCATGTCTCGCGCAGGTAATGCACGTGATGCTGCCAATGCGGCGGATACGCAAGCCGCGGCGGCCACATCAGCGGCAAACGCTGCTACGTCCGCAGCGAATGCGGCCACATCAGCGGCTACTCTCGCTGGTCAGGCAGCGAATAACGCAGGTTGCGCAGAGAATTATCAAGCAAACCCGAACGGCTTGCCAAACGCCAGCCCGTACCTTCCTCCAGCAGGCTATAGCTGTGGGCCTGCTCCTAAGGGTCTTTAAGTAAGTAGTTTGTTCCAATGAAAGTTGTTAAAAAGGCGGGTGACCAAGCTGAAAAGCTTGTTTGCCTGCCTTTTCTTTTTTATTCCTTAAAACTTTGGCTGATTTGGGGTGCGGCAGCTTGCTGCTTTTGTTAAAGCCTCAACAAGCTGACCCCACGCCGGAAGGGGCTTCCGGCGAACGATAGCACAATCAAGCTCGGGCGCTTTAAAAGACAACAATCAGCGCCCGGAATTAAGCTTTGCCATCGACAGGCCTTCACACATCAGGTATCATTTTGAGTTCAATTGAACGCAAGGAGACTGTCATGGCTGACCTTGACGGCAATAAGGAAACAAAAGAGTTTTATCTGAATATTCCGGCGCGGAGCGAGGCATTTTACCTGAAGGGCGCGAACGCGCTGGGCTGGGGGATGCAAGACCGGCTGGCGCGCATTTTCCAACCTGAGTCGGGGCGAACGGTGATGTTGGCCATCGACCACGGCTATTTTCAGGGGCCAACATCAGGCCTTGAGCGCGTCGATGTGAACATTGTCCCGCTTGTCCCCTATGCGGACGCACTGATGCTGACGCGCGGCGTTCTGCGCAGCTCCATTCCTGCTTCGAGCGGAAAGGCCATTGTGTTGCGCGCAAGCGGCGGTCCGAGCATCCTGAAAGAGCTCTCCAACGAACAGATTGCCGTAGACGCCGAAGATGCGATTCGCCTTAACGCTTCGGCGATGGCGGTGCAGGTATTCATTGGCGGCGAGTTTGAAACCCAGTCGGTGCACAACCTCACCCGGTTAGTTGACGTTGGCAACCGTTACGGCATCCCCGTGCTGGGCGTGACTGCCGTGGGCAAAAATCTGACGCGCGACGCAAAATACATCCGGCTCGCGTGCCGCATTTGCGCCGAACTAGGCGCGCATTTTGTCAAGACGTACTTCGTGGAGGAAGGATTTGAGACAGTCACAGCGTCCTGCCCGGTTCCAGTGGTGATGGCCGGCGGCAAGAAAATTCCCGAACAGGATGCTTTGAAGCTCGCCTACAACGCCATCAGCCGGGGCGCGGCAGGGGTGGACATGGGCCGGAACATATTCCAGTCAGAAGCGCCAGCCGCCATGATTCAGGCGGTTCGCAAAGTGGTGCACGAAGGCATGAAGCCGGATCACGCTTACGACTTTTACCAGACGCTGAAGCGTGAGGGCAGGGAAGCGTTCGCCAGGGCCTGAGTGCTCCACCGTAATTGTGAAAATCAGCGCGAAGATCTCGTTACGAAATAACATGGACGAGTAATGAGAGATGGTAGCCACGGCACGATTTGTGTGCCGTGGGCTTTTCTTTTGCCGAACCTAAGATCCCACGGCACACAAATCGTGCCGTGGCTACCACTACCACTGCTACCACTGCGATTCTTGAGCTGTAGCAGCGGCCTCTGGCCGCCGGATTTTAATAGTAAAGATCGGCGGCCAGAGGCCGCTGCTACAGCCGCCGTTACCTGAATCTTTCAAGAGCTGATGAATGCAGAGTAAGTGGTCAGAAGCCGACGCGGCGAAGTTTGTGGAAAAGTATGCGCCTCAGTGGGGCGAGGACCTTGCGCTGCGCACTTATTCGGCGCAGCTTCTAGGTGACGATCCCGCGCTTGTCCTGCACGGCGGCGGAAACACTTCGGTCAAAAGCTCCTTCACGAATATTCTGGGCGAAACCGTGGACGCAATTTTTGTCAAAGCCTCCGGTTTCGACATGGCGACGATTGAGCCTGCCGGGCATCCCGCGCTCGACCTCAGTCGTCTGCGCAAGCTGCGCGCGCTCGGCCAGCTTACTGACCGCAGCATGGTGAATGAAATCCGCGCGCGCCTGTTTGATTCGGCTTCAGCCACGCCTTCCATCGAAACTCTCGTTCACGCTTTCATCCCGCCGAAATTCATTGATCACACGCACGCCGGCGCCATCCTCGCGCTCACTAATCAGCGTGATGGAAAGCGTAACATCGAAGATGCCCTAGGGGAAAAGGTGATTGTGCTCGACTACGTCCCGCCGGGATTTGATCTGGCCAAAGCCGCTGCTGCCGCTTATGAAGTGCGCCCCGGATGCAGTGGAATGGTCTGGATGAAGCATGGAATTGTCACTTGGGGTGAGACGGCCCGCGAGTCTTACGAAGCGATGATTCGTCTGGTGTCGCAAGCCGAAAACTACATCGCGCTTCATGGCCGCCAGCCTCTCGCTGTGCCTGTCCGCACGGACCCTGCGACGGCGGAAGAGCGATGGACGCAGGCGGCTTCCGTGCTTCGCGGCCTGCTCGCGCGTCCTTCGGGCGAGCAGGACCGGCCCTATCATCGTGTCATTCTCCAGCCGCTCATCAACCGCGACGTGTTGGACTTTGTCGATTCGGCTCGCGGCAAGGAACTCGCGCTCTCGCCGCCCTTGACCTCCGACCACTTGATTCGGACGAAGCCTTTGCCTCTTTGGATTGACGCGCCGGATTACACCAATCCCTCGCGCCTGCGCGAACAACTTGCCACGGCGATCTCAGCATATGCGACCGAATACGATGCCTACGTCAAGCGGCATTCTTCGCGCCTTGATAAGGAAGTTGATCGATTTGATCCAACCCCACGCGTGATTCTGCTGCCCGGTCTGGGCTCGGTGGCTGCGGGAAGGGATGTCGAAGCTGCCATCGTCGCGCGTGATATCACCGCGCATACGTTGCAGGTGAAGGCGCAGGTCGCAGCCATGGAAGGCGTTTACGAGGGGTTGCCGGAGCACGCGCTTTTCGAGATGGAATATCGCCCCATGCAGCAGGCAAAAATCAGCAAAAGCGCAGCGCCCGCGCTCGCGGGCGAAATTGCGCTGGTGACCGGCGCCGCCGGAGCCATCGGCTCGGCGATTGCCGAAGCCCTGCTTGTGCAAGGCTGCCACGTGGCCGTGACGGACCTTCCCGGCGAGCGCCTCGACCAACTTACGCGCGATCTCAAAGCCGCCTACGGGCCTCGCGTGACCGGCGTGGAGATGGATGTTACGGATATAACGTCAGTAAAGAGCGCATTCGGTGAAGTCACGCGAGCGTGGGGAGGCGTTGATCTGGTGATTGTCAACGCCGGAGCGGCGATGGTCTGCGCGCTTGACGAGATGACACTCGAAGGATTTCAACGGCTCGAGCGGATCAATATTGACGGTTCGCTGCTTGTTCTTGCCGAATGTTCCCGCCATTTCAAGCGGCAGGGCACGGGCGGTGACATTGTGATGATCTCCACCAAAAACGTCTTCGCGCCTGGCGCGCGTTTTGGCGCCTATAGCGCCACCAAGGCGGCCGCGCATCAATTGGCTCGCATCGCCTCTCTCGAAATGGCGGAATTGGACGTAAGAGTCAACATGGTGGCTCCCGACGCGGTGTTTTCGCATGGCGCGCGGCGCTCCGGCCTGTGGGCGGAGGTTGGTCCCGACCGGATGAAGGCTCGCGGCCTGAGCGAAGACGAGCTTGAGGAATACTACCGCAAGCGAAATCTGCTGAAAGTTAAAGTCACGGCGGACCACGTTGCCCGCGCCGTCCTATTTTTCGCTACCCGCCAAACGCCTACCACCGGAGCGACCCTGCCCGTCGACGGCGGCCTTCCCGACGCTACGCCGCGCTGAATGAGGTATAGGGCGGCTGTAGCGGCGGCCTCTGGCCGCCGGCTTTAGATAATAAATACCGGCGGCCAGAGGCCGCCGCTACAACTCAAAAGCCGCAGTTGTCACACAGCAAGGTGATGATCTGCGCACTATTTTGCGAGTGGGCGTTGGTTCGGCAAAAAAAACCCACGGCACTCAAATCGTGCCGTGGCTACTCGTTCCTGGCTATCAGGTCAGCAAAAACAAATCCCTCCCGTCCGACCACTTCACCTGGTTCTACGCGGACCGCGTGTTGAAACATGGGACCGGCGAAGGCGAACGTGTGAAACTCGCCATTCTCGCCGCAGGGATCAATGGCCGGAGGAAATTCCTCAAGAAGGGTTGCATCAAAGAGGCGGCCTGCGAATTTGCGGTCAAGCTTCTTTGGATCAACGCAGGTGAGGCGCGCGCGCAGCCCCCCCTGAATCATTTCCCGCGCCAGACGAGCCGTATTGATGCCCCAGAGAGGAAACACGGGCTGAATGCCGGTCCCGGCCAGCTTCTCTTCGCGGTAGCGCCGGACGTCTTCCAGGAAGAGGTCGCCGAAAATCATGTGGGTGACGCCTTCGCTCGCCGCGCGGCTGAGCGCCTCCGCCATGAGGGCTTCATAGGCCGCGTTTGAGCAAGGCCAAGGCAGAGGAACTTTGACAAGCGGCAAGCCCGCCGCTTGCGCTTGCTGATCGAGAAGCTCTTCGCGCACGGCGTGCATGGCGACGCGATGGTAAGCCTCGTTCAACGTGGTCAGCAGCGCCACGACCTCGATCTCGCCTTGCGCGCGCACCGCGTGAAGCGCCCATGCGCTATCCTTCCCGCTGCTCCAGCTTAGCCATGCTTTGAGCTTGGTCATTTGCTTCCTTTACGCCTTGAACCCTCTGCATAGCGGCGGTGTCTTGCCACCGAACGGATTGCGGTAGGCGGTAGCCACGGTCAATCGCATTTCGATTGTCCGTGGGCCTTTGAATTTGTGTGACAACTGCGGGCAATGTGCTGTAGCGGCGGCCTCTGGCCGCCGGTCTTTACTATTTGAAAACCGGCGGCCTGAGGCCGCCGCTACGGCAGGCATCGGAATCAGAACAGCATCACGTAAGCGAGCGCGCCCAGAGTGCCGCCGACCAGCGGACCGATAATGGGCACCCATGCGTATCCCCAATCGGATGCGCCCTTGCCGGGGATAGGCAGAAGAGCGTGCGCGATGCGCGGCGCAAGATCGCGGGCTGGATTGATGGCATAGCCGGTGGGCCCGCCGAGCGACATGCCGATGGCCCAAACAAGAAAGCCCACCAGGAGCGGCGTGAGCCCTGTCTGCGTGGGCGCGTTATTCGCGCCGAGCGCAAGGCAGCCGAAGACCAGCACGAAGGTGCCAATGATTTCCGTGGCCACGTTGGCAGCCTTATGCCGGATGGCGGGAACGGTGGAAAACACCAGGAGCTTCGACACGGGGTCATCCGTCACGCGCCAGTGAGCAAAGTAAGCGGCCCAAACAAGCACCGCGCCTATAAAGGCGCCGATTAGCTGGCCGCCCACGTAAGGCAGCACGTGCAACCAGGGAAACCGGCCCGCGATCGCATAGCCCACGGTGATCGCCGGATTCAGGTGCGCGCCGCTGATGCGGCCCACGGCGTAAACGCCCATCGCCACGGCCATCGCCCATCCCGTAGTGATGACAATCCATCCTGATTTCTCCGCCTTCGATTTGGCGAGCACGACGCCCGCCACT
>DASZAE010000380.1:0-2125 GCA_035945515.1 Terriglobia bacterium | reverse complement strand
TAGCGGATGGATGCGTTGAAGCGCATGGGCGCGTGGGCTGCGGCTGTGACGCAAGACGAGGCGCGACCACGTCTCGAATGGAAACTGATCAAAAGCCGGCTGATGCACGCCAAACGCGCCCCAGCCGCGCACCCAGGGTTTCCTTTCAAAGGGGGGAAGGAGCTTGGAGCGGCGTGAAATCAGCCGTGGTCCAGAACCGGACTGCCCGAAGCCGGACAGGCTGCTTTTATTGCCTTGGATGGCTTGGCCGGGTTGCGGGACATGAAGTTCACATACCGTCAGACGATCCGGCATGGAACCCGACACAAAGGTTCCCGCGCCCACGCGGCTCTCCAAGTAGCCCTCGGCCAGAAGCTGCGCATAGGCGTTGAGAACAGGAATGCGGGAGACGCCAAGTTCCGAGGCTAAATCGCGGCTGGAGGGGACGCGCTGGCCAGGGCGCAGGTCGCGCCGGACGATCGCCGCGCGGAGGCCGTCATAGATCTGGCGATGCAGAGGGCTTGCCGCTTTGCGGTCAACCGCGACCACGGGCAAGATACCCTCGGAAACCCCATTCATGCCTCATGATAGTGGCTATAACGAAATCTCCGCAAGTGGTTATTGTCCCTGGCCTCTTCTTCCTGTGAAATATGGCTGCTTATGAATTCGACCTCCACAACGCGGGAGGGTGTGCGCGCCTGGGAAAAATCCCTAGACTGCGCGCATCGTTAAGAAGAATGGGGCAGGCATATAGCTTTACTGCTTAACAAAAATAGTAAATGGGAGGATATTGTTCATGACAGAAACAAATACAGGGAAATTATGCCTGACGAAAGCGGGAAGATATCTCTGCCTGTTCGCAGTGGTTATGCTCCTCGGCGGAACATTAGCTCTTCGGGGGCAAGATTTGGGCTCCATTTCCGGAACCGTGACGGACCCTTCCGGAGCGGCTGTCCCCGGCGCTGCGATTACGGTTAAAAACTCCAAAACAGGAACCGTAGTGCGCACGACTGCCACTAACCAGGACGGCAACTATACCGTCCCGGCGCTTCCGGCCTCAACCTATTCTCTGAAGGCGGAGAGAAGCGGTTTTACCTCGGCAATCCAGTCAGACGTGATTTTGAGCGTGCACAGCTCGATTCGAGTGGACTTCCAATTGAAGCTTGGAGCGGTCAACCAGCAAGTGACCGTCACCGCGCCTGCGGTGCATCTCCAAACCGAGACGGGCACTGTAAGCCAGAGCCTCTCCGCGCGCCACGTGGAAGCCATTGATACGAACGGGCGGAATTTTGAGGAGCTGGCGATGCTTGTCCCCGGCGCTGCCGCGGTAACGGGGATGGGGATGTCGATGGTGGGCGGATTTAATAATCAGGTGGGATCGCTCGCCAATGGCAGCATCTCGTTTAACGGTGAGGAAGCCGACCATACGCTTTACACCATTGACGGGCTTGAGGACGCCGACCGCGGCGGCGGCGGCGGATCAGTCTTTATCCCCAACCAGGACGCCATCGGCGAAATGAAGGTACTTACCAGCAATATGGGCGTAGACGTGGGCTTTGCCACCGGCGGCCAGATTCAGGTTGAACTGAAGAGCGGAACCGATCAATTCCACGGCGAAGCGTTCGAGTTTAACCGCAACACCGCCTTTGACGCCTCCACTTTTTTTGCCAACGCGTCGAACACCCCTAAGCCGCAATTCAACTTCAATGACTTTGGCTTCAACATCGGCGGCCCCGTCTGGATTCCCGGCCACGCCAAGAAGACGTTCTTCTTTTATTCGCAGGACTTCCGCCGCCTGATTACGGGCGCCGGCATCAACATCAATGGAGTTCCGACGGCATGGACGACGGGGGACCTGAGTAGCTCGCCCACCGTCATTCTCAACCACAACGCGCCCGGCACGCCGTGCCAGATTCCTGGCTCGACCACGATGACCACCTGTTACCAGCCTTTTGCCAATAATCAGATTGCGGCGATTGATCCGAACGCCGCGATCCTCGCCAAACCCGGTTTCTTGTTTGAGCCTCCGAACACCGGGACCCGGTATATCGCGTCGAAGTCCGTGCCCACTACGACCAGCGAGGAGATTGCGCGCGTCGATCACCAGTTCTCCGACAAGACTTCGCTGATGGTCCATTATCTCCAT
>DASZAE010000379.1:0-17389 GCA_035945515.1 Terriglobia bacterium | reverse complement strand
CTTATTCAGTTAACTGAGGACCACCATGGGAAAGACAGTCGGCGTGTTGGCATCGCATCAAATAGCCGCCGGTCTGGTCGTCAACGGCCAGGTCAGCGGTCAAGTCAGCTTTTACCCGGAGTCGGGCGGCTCTACTCACATTCTTGACGGAATGCCGGCGGCGGACATCATTGACTGCCTCCTTCGCCAAGTTGAGGTTGCGCGGAGCGAGGAGAAGATCGAAGCCATTGGGGTGGCCATTCCCGGCATCCTTTTTGACGGGGTCGTGCTTGAGTCGCCCAATATACCCCAGATCAAAGGCCTCCGGCTGCAGGAATCCCTGGGCAAATTGATCCGCAAAGCGGGCTACGAGGCCCACATCCGCGTCTTCAACGATACGGATGCGATGGCCTCGGGGCTTGCCTCCACACAGGGTTTTCTCGACAAGCTGATCCGAGTTTGGTATCTCGGCCACGGCGTGGGCTATGGGCGCTACCCCTGGACGGATGGCATCTGGGAGGGTGGCCACTCGGTGGTGGCGCTTGATCCGAAGGAACGGTTCTGCGGGTGCGGCGGGCGCGGCCATCTTGAAGGCATCATGGGCGGCCGCGCCATGCGCCTGCGATTTCTCGATATGGAGCCGGAGGAGGTCTTCGCCAACGCCAAAAGCGGCGACAAACGCTGCGGAGATTTCGTGAAGCTCTGGCACCGCGCTCTCGCCGCGGCCACGGCCACCAGCATTGTCATGGAAGGCCCTGGCAAGTTTTTTCTGACGGGCCCCAACGCAAAGTTCATTGAACTGCCGCGGCTGGATATTTATTTGCACGAGATGGTCAAGATGTCGCCCCTCCAAGGAAGCCAGTTTGAGGTGATTGACACCGACTTTGAAACGGGCATCATTGGCGCGGCGGTGAATGCCGAAACGGCGCTCCGCCCGCGGAACTTGTAGCGCGCATTATTCAAGGATTAACGGGGATGTTGCGAAAGGGCGCGGCCGGTTTCTTTTTGTAGGGTGGCCTCTGTACACCGTTACAGATGGGCGAAGCATCAAAAAAGTGAGAGATGATATTTATGCGAGTTGTTCTCGGATCCGATCACGCGGGATTCGATCTCAAGCAGAATCTGGATGTCTTTATTCGTGATCTGGGCCATGAGATTCTCGATGTGGGCACGAACAGCGAGGCCCCAGTGGATTATCCCGATTACTCCGAGGCGGTGGGGCTGGCGGTGAAAGAAGGCCGGGCGGATCGCGGCGTGCTGATTTGCGGTAGCGGCGTGGGCGCGTCGGTAGCGGCCAACAAGGTCCCTGGCATCCGCGCCGGGCTTTGTCACGATACCTACTCGGCGCACCAGGGGGTCGAGCACGATGACATGAATGTTTTAGTAATGGGCGCGCGGGTAATCGGCGACGAATTGGCGCGCGAGCTGGTTCGAGCCTATCTTGGGGCCAAGTTCAGCGGCGAGGAACGGCACAAGCGCAGGCTTGCCAAAGTCCATGTGATTGAGGCTCGTTACGGCGCGCGCGGATAACATCAATTTTGAGGATTTGCCGGGTGGCGCATGGAATCGCCCTGGCGGAGGAGAATGACTATGAACACCCTTCTGACACTCGAACAAATGGGACAGGCGGTGTGGCTGGATTTCATCCGCCGCAGCCTGATTACGAGCGGCGAGCTGAAGAAGCTTGTGGATGAAGACGGCTTGCGCGGCGTAACCTCCAACCCCTCGATCTTTGAAAAAGCGATTGTGGGCAGCACCGACTATGCGTCGACAATTGAGGAATTCTACGGCCGCGGCGAGACCGACCCCATGAAGATTTACGAGGCCATCGCCATTCCGGATATCCAGGCGGCGGCCGACGTTTTCAAGCCCGTTTACGAGCGAACCAAGCGCCAAGATGGTTATGTGAGCCTGGAAGTTTCGCCTTTCCTTGCGCACGAAACTCAGAAAACCATCGACGAAGCCCGCAGGCTCTGGAAAGCCGTGGCGCGCGAAAACGTGATGATCAAAGTCCCCGGAACTCCCGAAGGCATTCCTGCCATCGAACAACTGCTGAGTGAAGGCATCAATATCAATATCACGTTGCTTTTTGCTGTAGACCGCTACGAGCAAGTGGCCCACGCCTATCTTGCGGCTCTTGAGAAGCTGGCCAAGTCAGGCGGTGACCTCAGCCGGATTGCCAGCGTGGCTAGCTTCTTTGTCAGCCGCATTGACACACTGGTGGACAATCAGATTGCGGCGCGCCTTAAAACCGCCGCCGATCCGGCGGAGCGCGCGCTGCTCGAGAGCATTCAAGGCAAAGTGGCTATTGCAAACGCGAAGCAGGCTTACGAACTTTATAGGGAGATCATCCAAGGCGACCGCTGGAAAGCTCTGGCGGCGAAGGGCGCGCATCCGCAAAGACTGCTGTGGGCCAGCACCAGCACGAAAAATCCGAAATATCGTGATGTGATCTATATCGAAGAATTGGTGGGCGCTGACACCGTGAACACTGTGCCCATGCAGACGCTCGAGGCCTTCCGCGACCACGGCCGGCCGCGCCTCAGCTTGGAAGAGAACCTGGAAGAGGCTCATGACACCATGCAGAGCCTTGAGCAGGCCGGCATCTCCATGAAGGGCGTCACCGACCAACTGCTGAAAGACGCGGTGCGCTTGTTTGCTGACGCATTCGACCAACTTCTCAACGCGCTCGACCGCCAGTGCAAGATCGGCGTCAAGGGCACTGCTGGCCATTACGCCTATTCGATGCCGAAGCCGCTTCAGGACGCGGTCAACAGCTCGATTGAGGAATGGCACATCAAGGGCAACGTGCGGCGGATGTGGGGCCGTGACTCCACGCTCTGGACCGGGGCGGACGAAAGCCAGTGGATGGACTGGCTTGCCATCACAGAAGATCAAATAGCCCACAAGCACCATCTCGAAAGCATCGCGGCGGAAGCCCAGCAGCAAGGATTCACTCACGCTCTGGTTCTCGGCATGGGCGGATCGAGCCTGTGCCCGGAAGTAATGGCGATGACGTTTGGAAAATTGGAGGGCCATCCCGAGCTGCACGTTCTCGATTCCACCGATCCCGCGCAGGTGAAATCTATCGAAAAGAAAATCGATCTCAGCCGCACGCTCTTCATCGTTTCGAGCAAATCGGGGAGCACGCTCGAACCCAACATCTTCAAAGATTATTTCTATGCCCGCGCGTCGGAAGTGCTAGGCAAAGAAAAGGCGGGGGGCCATTTCATCGCCATTACCGATCCCGGTTCGAAGCTTCAGCAAATGGCCCAGGGAGGCGGATTCCGTCAAGTATTCGCTGGCGTGCCAGGAATTGGCGGGCGTTACTCGGCGCTCTCGGATTTTGGCATGGTACCGGCCTCTATCATGGGCGTTGACGTGCCCAAGCTGCTCGATAACGCAGAAATTATGGCCACGTCGTGCAGTTCCTGCGTGCCCATTGAGAAAAATCCGGGCGTCACGCTCGGCCACGTCTTGGGAACGCTGGCCAAGCATGGGCGCGACAAGGTTACGCTCGTCGCTTCGCCGGGCATTCAGGATTTCGGCGCGTGGCTCGAACAGTTGCTGGCGGAATCAACCGGAAAACAAGGGCACGGAATTATTCCCGTGGATGGCGAACGGCTGGGGCCGCCGGAAGTCTACGGAACGGATCGCGTCTTTGTCTATCTGCGGCTAGAGACGGGGCCGGATGCGCAGCAAGATGCCGCCATCGACCGTCTGGAAAAGGCGAGGCAGCCGGTCGTGCGAATTTCAGTCGAAGATCAATATGGGCTTGGGCGAGAGTTCTTCCGATGGGAGGTTTCGACCGCTGTGGCGGGGTCTATTCTGGGTATTAATCCTTTTAACCAACCCGATGTGGAGGCGAGCAAAGTAGCTACGCGGAAACTGACGGCGGAGTATGAAAGGTCCGGAGCGTTGCCTCCCGAGAAGCCGATGTTCGAAGACCAGGGCATTAAACTCTTTGCCGATCCCTTGAATGCCGCCGCGCTGGTAAACGGCAAGAAAACTCTGGTGGACGCACTGCGCGCGCACCTAGGCAGGATCGAAGCAGGGGATTATTTTGCTCTGCTCGGATATATTGAGATGAATAAGGCGCACCAGGAAAAACTGCAATCCATTCGCCACGCCGTCCGCGATGCCAAGCGCATGGCCACGTGCGTGGGTTTTGGTCCGCGCTTTTTGCACTCCACTGGGCAGGCGTATAAGGGCGGCCCCAACACGGGCGTTTTCTTGCAAATCACCTGCGATGACGCTGCTGACCTCCCTGTGCCGGGGCACAAGTTTACCTTTGGGGTGGTGAAAGCCGCCCAGGCGCGCGGCGACTTGCAGGTGCTTGCGGAACGCAAGCGCAGGCTGCTGCGCGTGCACCTCGGCGCTGATGTGAAATCAGGACTGGAAACGTTGGAGAAAGCGGTGAAGCAGGCATTGGGGTAGGTTATAGTGCATTAAGCGGCGTCGAGTGCGCGCCGCACGTGCTGCGCAATCACGGGTGGATTAAGCGGCTTAGCTACAGAATCGAAAGCGCCGAGCTTGAGCACCGCTTGTGCTTCATTGGCCACCGAAGGGGTGGTGAGCATAATCACACGGGTTTTTTGCAGCACTCCATCCGACCCGAGCTGCTTCAGCAGCGAAATGCCATCCAAATTGGGCAAGTCCACCTCCATCAGGATTACCCGCGAATGAATCAGCGGCTGCGAGCCCGCCAATAATTTTTCCGCCGACCGCCCATTTTGAATCCAGCGTGTGCGATAACCGCGCGCTTCGAGCGTGTGCATCAGAAGAGAAGCCTGGGCTTCGTCGCGCATGACCAGCGCCACATCTGCATTCTGGGAGGCATCCTGCTGTCCTGTGCTTGATCGGGCGGCGGCCGCTTTGCAAACCTCTGTTGGTCCGGCGCCCGCCCGCGCGAGCACCGCCGCCTTGTAAAGTTCTTTTAAGTTAATCCCATCGTCCGGGAATTGCGCAAGGCCTGCGTTCAGCGCGACGCTGAACTTTCCCCCTTCTGGCGACTCGAACGCCTCCTTGTTAATGCGTTCGAGCAATCCCGTTAGACGCTGCACGCCGTCATAACGCGTCAGGCCGTACATGCCCACGACGAATTCGCCCCCGCTCCAGCGGGCAAAAACGTCTTCGCTGCGGAAGGCGTTCTGCAGGAGTCGCGCCGCGCGGTCCAGCGCAAGATCTCCCGCAGCGTGGCCGTGCTCGGCGTTGATTTGTTCAAGATTTTCCATCTCGATGACAGCCAACGAAAAAGGCTGCTCATGCTTCCGCGAGAGATCGATAAAGTCCGCGATCATTTGAGTTGACTTGCGGCGGTTAAACGCGCCCGTCAGAAAGTCGGTTTCGAGCATCCTGCGCAACATGCGGGAGCGTTCAAGCCGGTTAAAAATTCGCGTCATCAACTCAGGGCCAACGATCGGTTTTGAGACAAAGTCATCCGCGCCCGCGCTAAAAACCCTCTGAATCGTCGCGGGATCGTTGTGGGCCGTGAGAAAAACGATGGGGGTTTCCGCCCAACGCGGATCGTTGCGCACCACGCGGCACAGCTCAAGGCCGCCAAGCTTGGGCATGTCGATATCGAGCACCAGTAAGTCGGGCGCGAAGGTCTCAAGGCATTTCCAGAATTGCGTGGGGTCATCGAGTGTTTTAATCGATACGCCACGCGATTTGAGAAGTGAGAAAAGCAGGCTCAGAATTTGCGGGTCGTCGTCCACCGCCATGACCTTCGCATCCCCGGAGTGGAGGCGGTCAACAAGCTTGAGGGCCGCTTCGAGAATTTTTGACGCGGAAGACGATCTCGCCAGAAATCCGTGGCCGCCGCGCCGCGCAACTTCCACGCGGTCCGTTAATGCTTCCTTCGAGGTTAGCACAATCACCGGCACGGGCGGCGTGCGGATGGCCAGGCTCTCAATAAAATCGAGACCTTCCTCCTCTTTCCCGGAAAGCAGAAGGTCAGCCAAAACGACATCGGGCGCATCTTCGCAGATCATCTGACTGGCGCGCGCCAAGTCATTGGTCCTTTGCACGCGGACGCCGTGTGCAAGGGCCTCCGCTTCGAGGCGTTCCGAGAGATCGTCATCCGAATCGACGATCAGAATTGAAGCTGGGCGTTCGCCACAGGGCGAACTTACTGGCGGCAAACCGCTCGCTGGCTTTTCGATATCGAGACGAAGCGCGACCGCAAGCTCCGAATAGCGTATCGCTTGCGCAGGGCTTGACTGCCCGCCGCTGCCCAGGATTTCTTCAAGCTCGCGCGCGAAGCGCGATCCGGTAGGAAAGCCAATCGTGCCCAACAAGCCCGCCAGCTTGTGCGCCTCACGCCGCGCCGCCTCGCGCAAATCCGGCGTCAAATGTCCCTCCAGCAGCGACATGCCGGCGCGATCAATGGTTTCCAAACGCGCAGCGATTACTTCCAAAAACCGTGCGCGGGCTTGAGCAACCGCCTGCTCTACTTTCAAGGCATCCTCGGATGGCGCCAGGATAATGCCGAGCGCCTGGGCCGCTTGCCGCGCTACCTCGTCCGGGTCGAGCGGCGGAAGCAGCGTTTTGCAATAGCGCATATCTCCTAGTTTGCTGACGATTTCGTCCACAGCCCCTTGCCGGGCATAGTAAATCACAGGCAATTCCACCCATCGGGGATCGTTGCGGAGTTTCTCAACTGCTGGGAATCCCAGCGCGCCCTCAAGCTCTTGATCGAAGATAAGCAGAGAAACGCTGCCACCCGCAAGCTCTTCGAGGACTTCCTGTGCGTTCGAGATTCGGGTGATGGGATAACCGTTAAGGCGCTGCTTAAGCGAATCCTTCAAATCCACATCGAATCCGCCCATCAAGATACGTGGCACGAGATCACCCCTCCACCTCGGCTGATTTGCCGCGTTCCGTTTTCCAACCCAAAATTGACGAGACTTCACTGGCCAGCCGCAGAGGATCGAAAGGCTTCGCAATCACGCCTGCCGCTCCGAGGTTCCGGAACCTCTGAATGTCGGCGGCTTGCACTTTTGCGGTGAGGAACACGACGGGGATATCGCCGGTGCGGGCGCCGGCTTGAAGGTCCTTCAGAGTTCGCGGCCCGTCCATATCCGGCATCATGACGTCGAGCAGGATTGCGTCCGGCCGTTCCGCTGCCGCCAGCGCGATGCCGTCAGACCCTGAGCTCGCCGCGATCACGGCCCACCCGGCCAGAATCTCAAGTGTCGCGCGCGTCACTTCAACAATCGCCGGTTCATCATCAATCAGAAGTATTTTCCTTGACATCTGTGCTGCCCCTTCTGTGGGTTTATACAGAGCGCCATAAATCGGCGACGGTCATTGGCTGTAGCGGCGGGTAAAGCCTATAAGGGGCCGCCGGATTTTAAGTGTAAAGACCGGCGGCCAGAGGCCGCCGCTACAGAATCGGGCACCGCCGACTCGTTTAGCTGCCGTCCTTGCAAATTCAGTTTCATATAAACTCCCGGACCGGCAGAGAAAAGAAAAATGTGCTGCCCTGGCCCGGCGTGCTCTCCACCCAGATGCGGCCCTGATGCTGATCAACGATGGCGCGGCAAATGGCCAGACCCAGTCCCGTGCCGCCTTTCTCCCGCGAGTCGCCGGCATCCACCTGCTGAAATCGTTCGAAAATCAAGGACAGCTTGTCAGCCGGAATTCCTCTCCCAGAGTCTGTTATTTGGAATACAACTTCTTCTCCGCGCTGCTCAACGGCAGCTTGAATGGTGGATTCCGATGGCGAAAACTTGATGGCGTTGTTGAGCAGGTTGATGAGCACCTGTGTAATCCGGTCCGGATCGGCGTCAAAAAGCACGGGCTGCGTTCGGGCTGAGATTGTAATCCCATGCGTTGCCGCGCCTGCCCGCATCAGCCCAACCGCCTGCTCCAGCAGCGCGGAAGCGTCGCATCGCTTTTTCTCGATGCGCATCTTGCCCGATTCCATGCGTTCAAGATCAAGAATGTCGGAGACCAGCCGCGCCAGCCGCTCGGTGTTTTCCATTCCCACTTTGATCATGGATTGACATTTGCCGGGCTCATGGCAAAGGTTGCCGGTCGCCAGAAGGCTCAGCACGGCGCGAATGGCCGTGAGGGGCGTCCGGACTTCATGGCTCACAATAGAAACGAATTCATTCTTCATATTCTCCACCGCGCGGCGGGCGGTGATGTCGCGGAACACTACGACGGCGCCGAGACTTTGGCGGGCGCCGTTCAAAATGGGGGTCACAATGTATTCGACTGCCAGGAACGTTCCGTCTTTCCGCGCTATGGTCGTTGTATCCGAATGGGGTTCTTGCGCTTCG
Source organism: Terriglobia bacterium (assembly GCA_035945515.1). Taxonomy (GTDB): domain Bacteria; phylum Acidobacteriota; class Terriglobia; order UBA7540; family UBA7540; genus RH2-MAG17b. Next base: position 9,122 of record DASZAE010000379.1, on the reverse strand, counting down.
GTCAGCGCGGCTTGGATTGGGCAGATCCTTTCACTCCCGTCTCCATCCTCGGGCGGCCACGACAGCAAGATGTTTTGGAGGGATTTGCCGGTGAGTTCTTCGGGTTCGTAACCCGCCATGCGCGCGCCGGCAGGATTGATGAACGTGCAGATGCCAGACGGGTCGAGGCCAAATATTCCGTCACCCGCCGAGTCGAGAATGAGTTGCTGCTGCAGCCGGAGGCGCGCATGGGCTTCTTGCGCGCGCCGCTGTGCGGTGATGTCGCGGCAGACTTTGGAGAATCCGCGCAACCGCCCGGTGGCATCGTGTAATGGAGTTAGCACGACTTCGGCGAGAAACGTCGAGCCGTCCTTGCGCACGCTTGATCGTTCCCCCTCAAGTCTTCCTTCCGCCGCGGTCCGCCACAAATCGGCGCCGGGCTGCCCGCGTCCAACCGCTTCACTGGTGTAGAAGCACGAAAAATGCCTTCCCATGATTTCTTCGGCGCGGTATCCTTGAATCCGCTCAGCGCCGGAGTTCCAGCTCACCACGCGCCCTTGCGGGTCGAGCATGTAGATGGCATAGTCTTTCACGCCATCCATCAGCAGCCGGAATCGCTCCTGGCTCTCGCGAAGAATTTTCTCAGCGCGTTTCCGCTCCGCGACTTCCGTTTGCAAATCATGGTTCGCCACTTCGAGCTGGGCGGTGCGCTCGATCACTCGCATTTCGAGTTGTTCGTTCAATTGCTTTTCTTTTTCCCATGCCAGCTTCTCCGCACGAATTCTTTCGTCGCGGAGGGCCTTTTCTTCAAGAGTTCTCTCCATCGCGTAAGGGAGCCGCGCCAAGCGATCTTTGAGAATGTAGTCCGCGATGCCTCTTTTGATGCACTCGACCGCCGCCTCTTCGCCCACCGCTCCGGTGACCAGAATGAACGGTGTCTCGCAGCCGTGACGGCGCGAAGTCTCAAACGCGTCAAGCCCCGTCCAGCCCGAAAGGTTGTAATCAGCCAGGATCAGGTCATATGCGCCACCCGCGATCTTTGACTGGAACTCCTCTGGCGTCTGCACAATCTCGGCGCAAACGTTCATGTCCGCTTTTTTTAAGGCAAGGAGGCACAGTTCCGCGTCAACAGGATCATTTTCAATCATCAGGATATCGATTGTCTTGGTTTGAGTTGGCATCGCGCGCGTCCATGCTTAGTGCTGGCTGAAAACGCTGGCCTATTGAGGGTTACAAATTATAGTGACGACAAATGTTGTAGCGGCGGCCTCTGGCCGCCGGTTTTTCGGCGCTCAGAGAGCGCCGCTACAGAAAAAATTGGCACTGTAATTTATAATCCTCAATAAAGCGGCTCGTTGACGAGCATCCAATAGAGACCGAGATGCCTGACCGTTTCGCGGAACTGGGCGAAATCAACCGGCTTCTGCATGTAGCTATCGACCTCTAATTGGTGGCCGCTGATCAGGTCTATTTCCTCTTTTGACGAAGTCAGCATCACAACCGGGACGAGTTTTGTTGCGTCATTGCTTTTGATCGAGCGCAGAACTTCCAAGCCGTCAACGTTGGGTAGTTTTAAATCCAGCAAAATGATTTTGGGTCGTTCAAGCAAAGAAGGGCCCTCATGTGTCTCGCGGGGAAACACAAATTCCAACGCCTCCGCTCCGTCGCGCGCGACGTGAATGCGGTTCACTACGCAGTTATGGCGCAGGGCGTGAAGAGTCAGTTCAACGTCTGATGGATTATCTTCGACCAATAAAATCTCGATTTCCGATGAATTCATTTTCTTCCTTCCGATGGAAAGATTGTGCGGTTTTTCTTGCCGTCGACCCCTCGAAGGTGCGAAAAACAGTTGTAAAACCAAAGCGTGCTTGCCGTTGCGCGACGCCGCGAACTTCGCGCTCACGAGCGCGAAAGGAAGCTGCGGCCGGATTTGCGTGAAAGCGGCGCAAGCACATGACAAGGGAATACGTAGAACGTTACAAGGATTGACAATTACGAGGGATGTTTGAAGTATAGCAGTCTGTTACTACAAAGTCAATTATTTTAATGGTACTTATGGCGGCGGCCTATGGCTGCCAGTTTTCAATACTAATCCATCGGGAGTTCCCCCGGCTCTGCCGGGGCGGCCGTAGAAGTTTGACCGTTCCGGGAGTCAGCACTGAACTGCCCCTCACCCGGCTCACGGAGTTTACCCTGAGCGAAGCCGAAGGGCTCAGAATGACAAGCGAAGGGCTCGCCACCCTCTCCCGACGGGAGAAGGTTGGGGAAAATAAGGGATGTCCGCCCTCTCCGTGGGGAGAGGGTGCCCGACGTAGGAGGGCGGGTGAGGGGTTTTCCTCAAGCATGATTTCTGCAGTGCGTGAAGGTAGTTGTAGCGGCGGCCTCTGGCCGCCGGTCTTTACTATTAAAATCCGGCGGCCAGAGGCCGCCGCTACAATAAGCCAATCCATGATGAACCTCCTTCTCTTGAGAGCGGCATCAAGATAATCTGGAGATGGGGACAAGATGGACACAGGCATGGCGGCGCCTGATTCTGTAGCGGCAGCCTCGGCCGCCGCTACAGCCAATGATCGTCGCCGACTTATGGCGTTCTGTATAGCGGTGGCCAAAATCATAAGAGGCCGCTGGTACGGCATTGAAAGGCATTAAACTTGGCGATTAGCACAAGGGTGTCGAAACCTTTCCGTATTCTGGCCGCGGTGGCGGTGGCGTGCCTGATTGCCTATTTGGCGATTGTGGTTGCGCTCAGCACGCAATGGTTTCACGACGCAATTGAGCGCCGCATCGTCAGCCAGATTGCATCTGCCACCGGCGCGCGCGTCGAGATGCGCAGCCTTCGGATTCAGCCGCTCATCTTTCAAGTCACGATTCAGGGATTAACGCTTCATGGATCGGAACGCCCCTCCGAGCCCGCCCTGCTCACCGCGAAGACGCTCGTCATCCGCCTCAACCCCGAGTCGCTGCTCCGCTGGAAACTGATGATTTCCCGTTTTGATGGAGACGGCATTGAGGCGCGCGTCTTCACCTATGCCGACGGCGCGACCAACATTCCCGGACCGCGCGAGTCCATCGGGGCTACGGCCTCCAGGCTGATCGACCTTGCAATCGGCACGCTGGATTTGCAGCATTTGGAACTCGCCTGGAACAACCGGAAAATCCGCCTTGATGTCGCAGCGCACAACACTAGCATCCTGCTTTACCACGGAATAACGGGCCGCTATTACGGCAGCTTCTCATCTGGCCCCATTCGTCTCGAGCGGCAGGGCCGCGCGTTGCCTCCGGTTGAAGTTGCCACGCACATTGACCTCACGCGCGGCGGAATCACACTGAGCCACCTTGTATGGCGAGCAGCCGGATTGACGGGCCAGATGTTGGCCAGCCTGAAATGGAACGCGGGGTTGAGTGGCCGGGCATCGTTCGACGTGACTGGGGAATTATCCTTGGTGGCTAAAGCGTTAGGCATGAAACCTCTCCCCAGCGGCAGTCTTGGAGCGCGCGGCGTAGCCACGTATGAAGACGGCAAATTGTCGGCGCAAGGCACAGCGCAAGCGAAAAAAGTCTTGATTCATGATCCGCGGTTTAACCCCGGCGCGGTGGACCTCACGTCGGATTTCGCCGCCAGCCCGGCGCAAATCAAATTCACGCACCTGCGCGTCCGCGCGCTCGATGGCTCATTCAGCGGAGATGGAACGGTCAAATTAGGCGCGGCGCCCCAGTTCGCTCTGCAAGGGCGCGTCAACGGCGTTAATTCTGCCCGCGCGCTCAAAGCCGTTTCCCAGGGCGCGACGCTCGAAAAGCTGCTTTCACTCGCGCCGTCCAAAGTAAGTGGATCGATGGAGGCAAGCTGGGTGGGTAGCTTAAAAAGGTTCCAATCCCGCTTTGATTTCACAGCCACGCCGCCCGCGTCCATCCCGCCTGACGAGCGGCCGCTGGCAGGCGCCATGCAAGGATCAGCTTCTTTGGAGCCAGGCTTTGTTCTCCGCATCGACAAAGCGCAATTTGCCACGCTGCATTCGGACTTTTCTGCGCAAGGCCAGTTGGGCGGGCCGGACGGCAGGCTGAACGTGCGCTATGCCACCACCGATTTTCAGGAAGAACAACCTCTGGTGGACACTGTTATCGGCGTTTCAAAGCCCCTGCAGCTAAAGCTTCACTCCCAGGCTGTATTTCAGGGCGCCATCACCGGCTCGATGACCAATCCCGAAATCGAAGGCCAACTCAGCGTGGGCAATTTCACGCTGCAAGGGTGGGCTTGGCAGAGCCTCCAAGGGGCGATCCGTGCGTCTCCGCAGGGGATCGCAGTTGAAAACGCGCAGGTGCGTTCGGGGCCGAGCAGTTTCGATTTCAGCGGCTCGGCAATCCTGACGGATTGGAAAGTGACGCCTCAATCGCAGGTGAGCTTTTCCGCGCGCGCCACACATTCGCCGCTGGAGGGCCTCGAAGAAGCGTTTGGATTTCACTATCCCATCACGGGCGTTGCCAGCGGGACGTTGCAGGTTCACGGCGTTTCTTCGAGCCTTGGCGGGCAAGGTGATTTCGAGGTCTCGAACGGCGCCATCGACCGCGAGCCTTTCGACAAATTTTCCGGGCATATTCTGATTGCCGGCTCGTCCTGGGATTTTCAAAACGTCGTGTTCCGCAAAAAGCGAGGAACGCTTGCGGGCTGGGCGCGCCTCAACTTGCCCGCGCGGTCTTTTTCCATGCAATTTCACGGGGCTAACTTTTTGCTGACAGATTTCGCCCGCCTCCGCGCGCTTGCGCCCGCGAGCGCCGTTGCAACACCAACGCACTTAGCCAAGACAGCCCAGCCAGTAAAGACGCCGGCGCTCCAAGGTGCGGTTGAAATCTCGCTTCAAGGCAGCGGCAGCTTCAGCAATCCCCAGATTCAATCAGAGCTGGATATTCAGGACTTTCGCGTAGGAGGAAATAAGGCAGGCGACCTCAAGCTTCAGCTCAACCTTGCCGCAAATCAGATAAAAGGCGACGTCAGCCTGAAAGGTCCTGACGGAAGCCTCAAGCTCGCCACTACCTCGGAGATGCGCGGAGATTGGCCGTCTCAATTCAGCGGATCGTTCGCGGACTTCCGCCTCGATCCGTGGCTCAACGTTACAGGCCGCAGCATCGTCGGAACGCCCGTTACGGCGTCCGGCACGATTAAGGGCGAGGGGCCGCTGAAGTCTCCCAGGGAGATCACTCTGCAGGCAGAGGCGAGCAAGCTTGCGATCCTCATTCCGGGCCTGGAAGTGCAAAACGTTCAGCCGGTAGAGGTGCGGTACGCAAACGGAAGATTCGATTCGAACCATTTCGAGATGCGCGGCCCCTCGACCCAGCTCGGCGTGCTTTTTTCCGCGCATCTGGCCGCCCCAGCAGAAATTTCGCTGGACGTCTCGGGCAATGCCCAGGCGTCTTTGCTGCAACTCTTCGATCCATCGCTCCGCGCGGCAGGCAGTTTCAGCGTCGATCTTCATGACAGCGGCCCCTTGGCCCAGCCTGCGCTCTCGGGAGAGATTGGGGTCCATAATCTGAGCGTCCGGTACGGCTCCGTGCCCCTGCCGCTCTCCGGGCTGAACGGTTCGATTACGCTCAAGGGAAATCGCGCGACGATCCAATCGCTGCGCGAAGAAACAGGGCAAACCTCGCTTGAACTTTCCGGGTACGCGACGCTCGGTCAGATTCCGGCCGTTGATCTTGATGCAAAGTTTCAACACGTCCGGTTTGAATATCCCACCGGTTTTACTTCGATCCTTTCGGGAGAATTGAACCTGACCGGCTCGACCGAGAACGGCTTGCTCTCGGGAGACGTGACGGTGGGGGAGATGTTTGTCACCGAGGACTTCAATCTGGTGAATTGGCTGGGCGCTACGGGCGTATCGCTCGAAACGCCGGTGGCGGAGAATTTGACGGGCGCTCCACAGGCGCTCGCTTCTAAAATCAGACTCGATTTACATGTGATTACCAACCCCACGGTGCGCCTTGATTCGCCCACCCTGAGCTATGTGGCCAGCATTGACGTCAACGTGCGCGGGACGCTCGCGCGACCAGTAGCCACGGGAGACCTCCACCTCCGCGAGGGGCAGGCCCGGATTGCGGGCAACACTTACAAGATCAATCGGGGCGACATCAGCATGAGTAGCCCTTACCAAACCACGCCCATATTGGATATCGAGGCTACGACGCGCGTCGAGCGGTACGACCTGACGATTGAGATCACGGGGCCTGCCGACCGCGCCAAGATGTCTTACCGCTCCGACCCGCCGCTGCCCTCGGAGCAAATTCTCTCGCTTCTTGCGCTCGGCTACGCGCCGCAGCAGGCGCTGATGAGCTCGAGCGGGGGGCAGCGCATGGGGGCCGTGGGCGCCGGGTCGCTGCTCACCACGGCGCTCTCAAGCCAGGTTTCGGGCCGCTTCCAAAAGCTCTTCGGAGTGAGCCACATCAGCATCGACCCCAATCTGCTGGGGCCCACCAGCGCCGGCGGCGCGCGCGTGACGGTTGAGGAGCAAGTGTCCCGCGACCTTACGGTGACGTATTCCACCAATACAGCCGCGGCACAGCAGCGCGATATCCGCCTGCGCTGGGACGTCAGCAATAAAATTTCGCTCATCGGCGAGCGCGATATCAACGGCGTCTATGGCGTGGAAATCCGCTTCCACCGCCGGATAAAATAAGCGGCATTCGCACGACGGCAAGCTGTTGTAGCGGCGGCCTCTGGCCGCCGGCCTTTAATCCGTAGAGGCTGGCGGGGACGCCGCCGCTACAGGCGCTTCAGCGATCCGAAGGGCATGCCGCAGAGTTTTAAAAGCAAAACTCTGCGCTACATGAAGCAACCTGCCGCACTCCAAGCTTCCTCATATCCGGGTAGTGTCCTGATTTTACTTTTTCATCTGGTGATTGCGGCATTCAGCGTGCTTCGTATCCATTCAGAGAGCGTCTGGTTCTTGGCTTTGGCAGCCTTTACGAATGCAGCGGCCTCTGCGGGCGCGAAGCGCACTGGCATGATTTTACCCTTTGCCTCTCCCTTCGGCAGTGGCGGTCTCCCCGGGCCTCTACTCTTCCGTTTCCGGTTCACTAGACCTAAACTCCTGCACGATTCATGCGCTCGATGGGCCGCTTGCTTTTCTCTCGGTAGTATATTTGCCACTGCCGATCTCCTCTCTAGAACAATAAGTGTATTACAATAATAGGGGGCTGTCAAGTATTTTGTTAGGCATTTGTGTGTTACGATATTCCAGCTATGCGCTGCATCATTCTGGCTTTGGCAATTGCCATCGTTTTCGTTCCAAGGGGCACCCAAAATAAAAGCCCCCACAATAGCCAACAGAACACCAACCGCAATCAGAAGCCGACCCAAGCATCTGTAGCCACGGTCGCATACCCAAATACCGCCAGAGGGAATCAGGAAGAGGCAAGCGGAGTAGCAAATGCACAATCACTGGAACGCATCCTCTTTCCCACCCCAGTACGCATCAAGTCTCCCAAAGACATTTGGGATAAGGCTCTCGTCTTGCTCACAGCCGCTCTTGTTGTTGTCGCCGGAGTTCAAATTCTGTTTCTCTGGAGAACCGTGCAGGCTACTAGCGATAACGCAAGGGCCGCGCAAGCCCAAGCCATCTATTCTGAGGTAGCCGCGAAATCCGCCGCCGAGAATGCCGAAGCTGCAAATGCGAACGCCAGAGCCGTCGAGGCACAAAACGACACAATGCGGGAGACGTTGAAGGTTATTGAACGACAAACCGGACTCTTGGAACGGCAAACGAAGGCCAATGAAGAAAACATTGAAATGATTATCGCCAAAGAAAGGCCAAGGATAAGACTTTCTCCTAATACGCTCAAACCGGGAGGGGCTTGGGGCGCCGGTTGCGCAATAATAAACTCCGGTCCTACGGACGCCTACGTTAAGTCTTTTGGCCTGAGATTTATAGCCGCTTCTTCCCGAACTATAGCCGTAGACTATGACAAATGTTATTCGCCGGAGGACATAGCGGTGGTACATGCAGGTCACGCACCTGCGCCCGAACGCCTTGCCCCGCTTGAACCCGATGTAACTCTTCCCGAAGATCAAATCGAAAAACTGAAGGGAGGACAGTTGTTTCTCCACTTTTACGGGTTCATTGAATATACGGGGATCTACGCAAGGCCCCCGTGGCGCACAGCTTTTCATGTCTACTGGCAGGCATTCTGGGGCAAGCGTCTCGATGTTTCTACCAATACGGTTGCCGAACGGTGGTGGCTCCATTTTTGGAAACCCACTGGGGCGCCCGAAGAGAACTGCGAAACATAAAAGCGGGACAGAAAAAGAATTTAGGACACTACCCCATTCCGCGTTAAATTGCTTTACCCTCCGAAAGTCCGCTAAAATGATTTATTTGGGGTTTGAGCGAGTCTTATGCTGGGAGGTTATCGTTGATTTTGAAAAGCAGGCTTGGCTGGGCGGTGGCCGTTGCGGCGCTCAGCGTATCTTCTTTAACCTTGGGCGCGAGGCAGGTTGCACACAGCGCCCCTCTTCCCGAAGCAGTGCTCCACCAGAAAATCCTCACCTATTTACGCGAATACGGCTACTTCACACCCGATGTTCAGGTCAATGCCGGACCGCTTGAAAGCTCGCAGAACCCCGCGTATTACGAGTGCCATCTTGTCGCGACGGCGGGCGGCAAGACCTATAACGAGGTTGACAGCATTTCCAAAAATGGACGCTATCTCGCAAGAAGCGCCATGTATTTCCTTGGGCCGGACCCGAAAGCCGGGCTTCTGCGCAGCATTCGCGACCGATTTAAGCTGGGCACAGAATGGCAGCTCAGCGCCGGTCCGCTGCAGCCTTCGCTGGTGCCGGGCTTTTACCAATCCAATGTCACGGCGGAAAGAAACGGCAAAAAACAAAGCCAGTATTTTTACATTACAGACGACAATCGCTTCGCGGTTCTGGGCCAACTTTTCGTAATCCGCACCCCAAAGGAAATCGAGAGCCTGATTAATACGCGGAACCAGCCGCATTCGGGTCCACTCGACGCCCCCGTGACCATTGTTGAGTATGCGGACCTCGAGTGTCCCCACTGCGCGGAAATGCAGGGGTTTCTCGAAAATGTGTTGCTGCCGCGCTACGGAAACAAGGTCTGCCTGATTTATAAGGATTTCCCGATTCCTTCGCA
>DASZAE010000378.1:0-1659 GCA_035945515.1 Terriglobia bacterium | reverse complement strand
CTCGAAGATTCGCGCCAGAAGCTGCAATACGATCTGTTTTATATCAAAAACCTGTCCATCGGCCTCGATTTCTGGGTGCTGGTTCAAACGCTGAAGGTCATCCTTTTAGGGCGGGGCGCGCAATGAAGTGGGCCTTCGCGTTGTCCCTGGTTTTCATCGTTTGGACTTATGCGGGCTATCCCTTATGGGCCTGGCTTAAAAGCGTTTGGCGGCCACGGCCGCCGCATCCCGCTCCGATTTTCCCTCGAATTTCCATTGTGATGGCAGCGCGCAATGAAGCTCCGGCGCTCGCCCGGAAGATGAAAAATCTGACCGCCATCGATTACCCCTCTGAGCTGCGCGAAATTATCGCGGTCTCCGACGGCTCGACGGATTCTACCCCTGAGACGTTGCGCCAATGGGAGAGCGCAAACGTGCGGGTTCTCCTCCTTCCCCAGCATCAAGGTAAAGCCGCGGCTTTGAACCTGGGGGTCCAATCGGCAAGCGGCGAGATCATCGTCTTTACGGACGCGCGGCAGCAGATTGAGGCTGATTCGATCCGGAACTTAATCGCCAACTTCGCGGACCCCGAAGTTGGATGCGTGAGCGGCGAGCTGATGCTGGGCGCTCCCACAGGCTCTGAAGTTTCACGGGGAGTTGGGCTTTATTGGCGGCTGGAAAAGATGATCCGGCAATGGGAAAGCGCATCGGGTTCAGTGGTCGGCGCGACCGGCGCGCTCTATGCGGCGCGGAAAGAGCTGCTCACGCCTATTCCACCGGGAACTATCCTGGATGACGTCTATAATCCTCTTCAGGTCTGCCGTCAGGGAAAGCGCGTTATCTTTGAGCCTCGCGCGCGAGCATGGGATGAAATCGCGGCTTCGGAACGGGAATTCCGCAGAAAAGTCAGGACCTTGATGGGGAACTATCAACTGTTGCAACTGGCGCCCTGGCTGCTGACTCGCTCCAATCCAGTCCGCTTTGAGTTTATCGCGCATAAATTAATGCGCTTGCTCGTGCCCTTTGCCTTGATCGTGTTCTTTATCAGCTCGTTGTTGATCCCGGCAACATTGTCGAGGGTTGCTGTTGTGTTGCAGCTCATTTTTTACGGGCTGGCGCTGCTGACTCTATCAGGATTGCGCATGGGATTTCTTGCCCGCGCAGGCGACGCGGCTTTGGCTTTTCTCCTACTTAATACAGCAGCCGCTGTGGCCTTGTTCTATTTTCTTGCCGGGAAGAAAGAAGTTTGGGCGCGATGAGAGACCATTCCCCCAACACGATTCGGGCGGTCACGGCCACCATCCCCGAAAATGCGGCCCAGAGCACGAATCAAACTGCGCCTTTTCCACCGCCTCCCAGTGGCGCTCGAGCGCCGCAAAAGGAACCGCTAGCGGGGGCCTTTTTTTGGGTATTGGCCTTCTTTGTGGTTTACTGCGCAAGACCTGAAGATTGGATTCCGGGCGTAGCCCATCTCCACCTCGCGCTAGTTGCCGGCGTGTTCGCGTTGATCGCTTTTGTCACAAGCCTTGGGCGCATGAAAGAAGGGATGCCTAAAGAGGTTTTCTACCTGATTCTTCTACTGGTGCAATTGGCGGTGGCCTCGATCCTCTCGCCGGTCTGGAAGGGCAATGCGGTCGCGCAGACCATCGAGTTTGCAAAGATGGTTCTCATTGTGGTGGT
>DASZAE010000377.1:0-14939 GCA_035945515.1 Terriglobia bacterium | reverse complement strand
ACAACAAATACCGGCATTGGTCGGAAATGCTGACCGCATCGTAAAGGGCTTGGGTGAAATGCCAGTAGATATAGCTATAGACAAAAAACGCGAACATCGCATAAAACAGACCGGGAACAGCCAGCGCCGCGAGAATATACGTCACATCCAGTTGTGCTTCAGAAATGAGTTCGGTATCAAAAAACCGGCTGAAGAAACAGCGGGTGAGCTCGACGAAGTGGGTTTCGTCATCACGGAACCATCTGCCGAGTTTGGCGAATTCAGACACGGTATTGCTGAAAGGGTCGTATCGGCATTGTCAGAAACAACGGCGGAAGCACGCCTTACATCTTCATTGTTTCGACAATGTCATTCGCTATGCGCTCCGTATCCTCCTGCGCGACGAGCTGGCCGAATACATCTTCAAGCGATGGCGAGTGCATAAGATCTCTCAGCCGCCCAACGTTCTCATTCGCCACCACGCGGCCTTTGTGAAGGATGATCACTTTCGAGCACACTTTTTCCACCACTTCGAGCACGTGCGAGCTGTACAGGATGACTTTGCCCTCCCGCGCCAGGGACTGAACGATGTTCCTGAAAATGACCATCGACGTCACATCCAGTCCTGAAAGCGGTTCATCGAAAATCAGAATGTCGGGGTTGTGCAGGAGCGCCGCCGAAAGCAGCACCTTTTGTTTCATTCCTTTCGAGTAGGACGAAATTGGGGAGTAGCGGTGCCGGTGAAGGGAAAAAAGATCAAGAATACGGTCTACCTTGCATTCAAGTAACGCATGGGGGATCGACCGCAGGCGCCCCACAAGCTGGAGGTATTCATGCCCCGTCAGATAAGAGTAAAGAAGCGGCTCTTCGGGCACGTAACCGAGACGCTTTCGATATGCGATCAGGTCATGCTGGATATCCTGGCCCTCATAGAAAATATGACCGCTCGAAGGTTCGATCAATCCGGTAAGCATCTTCACAGTTGTGGTTTTGCCCGAACCATTAGGTCCGAGATATCCATAGACCTCTCCCGGCTTTACGGTGAGGTTGATGCCATCCACCGCTGTGACGCGGTTATAACGCTTGGTTAAATTCCTGAGTTCGAGCAATCGAGACCTCGGTTTTAGGGCACGAGGAATAACTTAATGATGGGATTGTTTAACCGGTTGTTTCGAGCTATAGCCCACGCGGCCATCGCGCTTATCATCCCCAAGCTGCACGCAGCAATGGCCGCGACAACGAAAATATCTGTGTTCGAAACTCCGGGGTTGGAAGACACGCTGGCTGCCCATGCCACATCCTGCGAGAATTCCGTCAAAACGGCGTAGACATATCCCTGCACCAGAACTATCGAAATGATCCCAAGAGGAACCGCCGTGGAGTCGGTTAGCGTTTGGATAAACGCATCGATTCCTTCAGCTGGCAGCAACGTTTGCCCCCATTCATGAAAGAGAGAGCGCACAAGGTCGCGGAAGGTCCAAAACCAGAAAGCCAAATATCTTCTGAACCCTTTGCCATGCGCCTCGCGCGGGTACGCGTCTCGAAACACCTGGGCCATATCCGGGCCAAAAAAAAGGCGAAAACCGGGTGGATAAAGCAGCAATAAGCACTCGTAAAAACGCTCCGAAGCTTTTCCGGTAAACTCACGATCAGCCATAATCGATCCTCAAGCCTGCTTTAGTTCGCGAACTGCGCGGGTAGCGTGCGCAAGACGGGCAAGGTCTCCAAGTCTCTTCGCCTCCGCTGCCAAGGCCCGGTTGCCACGGTCAGTCGAGCGATAATAACGCCGCCGCGCATCATCCATTTCCGGGTCGGGACGGTCTTCCAATTCCACAATGAGGCCCTCTTTGAGCATTCGGCTGAGCGCGCCATATAGCGTCCCCGGACCCAGACGCACCGCCCCTGCGCTCCGTGCGCGCACGCGCTGCATAATTGCGTATCCGTGCAAGTCACGATCGGCAAGAGCTAGAAGAATGTAAAAAACAGCCGGTGCGAGCGGCGGTTGGGCGCTGGAAAATCTTCCGGTTGTCTTTGGCTCATTTTTAATCATGTGATCTATATCATCGCACAATATATCGGTAGACGTTATATTAGGTGGCGGATTCGCAGTTGTCAAGCGATTTCTTCGGCGGGGTCAGGCACGAGGGCCGGCTCCAAGCGCCTCACGGCTCATGATAGGAATTTCTCGATGAAGGACTCTTGGAGCTGGCAAACTTTTAACGCCACACTGCCATAGCTGGAGAAACTCCCATTGGATTAGAGAAATCCCGGGCCACAAGCTCTATCAACTTGTACCTGCCGGGATCACTTGGGCAGTATGTATGCTCACTCATGCCTCAGCGCAACTATCGGATCGACCTTCGCCGCCCGCCGCGCGGGGATGTAGCAGGCGAGCAGCGCCACGCCGAGCAGGATCAGAGCTACCGCTATGAACGTGGGCGGGTCGGTGGGCTTGACCCCGTAGAGCAGACTTGCCAGAAATCGGGTCAGACCGAACGCGGCAGCGATCCCAATTCCAACCCCGATAAACGCCAGCTTAATGCCATTACGGATGACCATTCCCAGAACGTCCCCGTTCTGCGCGCCTAGCGCCATGCGGATGCCGATTTCGTGAGTGCGCTGGATCACCAGGTAACTCATCACGCCGTAGAGGCCAACCATCGCAAGCACCAGCGCAGACGCGCCGAAAATCGACATGAGCAGCATATTGAAGCTCTGGCGCTGGGTGGAATGGGCGATAACATCTTCCATCGATTGGAGCGGCGGAACGGGGAGGCCAGTCGCTTGGCGAAGCGTGTTCTGAATTTCCGTGTTGAGGGATGCCGATTGCGTCCGAGTGCGGATCACCCATGATACCGAGGCGCCAGCCCACCGAATGCCCGGACGTTGGGCGCTTGGGATGAACACAGTGGGCTGGGGCGCCAGATTAAGGCCGTTCTCGCGGACATCGCCAACGATTCCGACTATTTGGCGCGACGGTTGTTCAAGCCTCGCGCCCAGCCCTTTTCCAACGATGATCTGCTCCCCCATCGCATCGCCATTGCGCCATAACTGTCGTGCCATAGTTTGATTAACGATCGCGACCGGCGCGCTAACGAGCCGGTCGGACTGCGTAAAAAAGCGTCCGCGAAAAAGCGGGATTTTGAGCGCAGCAAAATAAGCAGGGGAGGCGAACACTTCACTCCCAAATCCTCGAGGGGCTTCGGCATTGGCGGCCACGGGTAGACGATTGAATTCACCGCTCAGAGGCAGGAGCGTCGTGAGGCCGACGGTCTCCACACCAGGCAAGTCGTCCAGGCGCTCAATAGCATTCTGAACCGCTCGATCGACCTTTGATGTTTTCAAAAGCTTCGGGTCCAATGGTGTTCGCGTCGTCACAACGTTGTGCGCGTCGAACCCAGGATCAATGGAGCGCAAAGCTACCAAGGTGCGAATAAATAGCGCCGTGGTTACTAGTAAGACGAAAGCAAGGCTCACTTCAATGACCACTAAGGACGAACGGGCCTTGGCTTGCAGCACACCTGTGCCGGCTCGGTTTGTACTCTCACTTAAAGCCGCATCCGGACTCGTGCGGCAGATGGAAAGTCCAGGGATCAACCCGAAGATTACGCCCGTGATCAGCGCAAGGAAGATAGTGAATGACAGAACGCGCCAGTCCATCGTCACATTTGAGCCGTCAGACCCGATGCGGGGTATGGTGGACGGACCCAAACTCAGGAGTGCACGAACGCCGACAAACCCCACTCCCAGGCCGAGCAATGCACCGGCAATGGACAGTAAGATGCTTTCCGTCAGTAGCTGCCGGATGATTCTACCGCGCCCTGCTCCCAGGGCAGTGCGGATCGCCATCTCGCGCGTTCTCGATGCGGCGCGGGCCAGCAGCAGATTGGCAGCGTTAGCGCAGGCGATAAACAGCACCAGACTCACAGCCGCCATGAGCGCTAAGAGGGAGAACCGCACATTTTGGACGATCTCGTCCCGCATCCTTTGGACGCTGTAAGTATCTCCTTGCTTTGCTGAGACTGTGTTGGGGTATTCGCGGCGAAATGCCTGTGTCATGAGCTTGAGCTGCGCATTTGCCATCGCCAGCGTGACACCAGGCTTGAGCCGCCCCGTGGCCCCAAAATAATGAACTTGATTCTTGCTGTTGGGAGACATGGGAAATGGCAACCACACGTCCGGGCGCTGCGCGCTCTCCGTTTCCACGTGCGGCGCCATGATGCCGACAATCTCATAGAGATTGCCGCTCAAAGAGATGGTCTTGCCGAGGATGCGACGGTCTCCACCAAAAACGCTCTTCCAAAATCCGTTGCTAAGCAC
The DNA here is from genome assembly GCA_035945515.1 of Terriglobia bacterium. Taxonomy (GTDB): domain Bacteria; phylum Acidobacteriota; class Terriglobia; order UBA7540; family UBA7540; genus RH2-MAG17b. Next base: position 10,640 of record DASZAE010000377.1, on the reverse strand, counting down.
GGCGACATGACCGTTCTCGAATAGGCGGCCCGTGCCCAGTTCCTCTTCCGGCGTAAAGCCGCGGCCCCGGGCGATGCGCAAGCCGAACAGACTGAAATAATCCCCCGTCACCCACATCGCATTAACTTTCTGCGGCTGGCTAACATCCGTAAGGTAATACGAAACGGAGGCGAAGCCGGAGACGTCCTCGAGAACGCTGGTCTGCTTACGCCACAAGTTGAATTCAATATCCGCAGCATATGGGCCGGAACCTTGTCGGCTCGTGTTCATGAAAATCACAACACGGTCGGGATCAGGAGCGCGTAGCGGCTTCAACAAGACCGCATCCACGACCGAGAAAATAGCCGTGTTCGCGCCGATGCCGAGGGCCAGTGTGATGACGGCGACAGCCGTAAATCCGGGATTACGGCGGAGCTGCCGCAGCCCGTAGCGAATGTCCTGCCAGAGGGTTTCAAGGAAAGGAAAAGTCCACATCTCGCGGTTCGCTTCTTTGGCCTGTGTTGCGTTGCCGAACTTGCGTCGCGCGGCATAGTGCGCTTCGTCTGCGGGCACACCCGACTCCCCCAGCTTCTGCTCGCGCATGGCGAGGTGAAATTTGATCTCTTCTTCCAAATCGCGGTCAAGCTGCCGGCGACGAAGCAGGGTCTTTATTCGCAGCAGAAGCGCAATTATCCATTCGGGAAACATTAGCCGCTACCTTGAACCGTGAAATACCCACCGCACTAAGATCGTTCCGTGCCTGGCAGCTACTAGCCACCAGCCACAGATCACCAATCACGGTATTATTCGTGCCTCAGCGCCACCATCGGGTCCACTTTTGCCGCCCGGCGCGCGGGGATGTAACAGGCCAGAAGCGCGACACCGAGCAGAATCAACGAGACTACCGTGAACGTCAGAGGATCGATCGGTTTCACATCATAAAGCATGTTCGACAAGAACCGGGTGAGGCCGAAGGCGCCCGCTATTCCAATTGCGACGCCGATCGCGGCGACGATCATTCCCCGACCCACCACAAGCCGGAGTACGTCATGCTTTTGCGCGCCCAATGCCACACGAATCCCGATTTCATGGGTCCTTTGGGTCACGAGCTGCGAAAGCACGCCATAAATCCCCACCACAGCGAGCAGCAGGGCAAGCGCCGCAAAAGTACCAAATAACTCCGCCCGAAATCGCGGCTGGGCAGCGAACCATGAGAGCCACTGCGTGATAGTCTGAACGCTTGGGGGCGGCAGGTTGCTATCGACCGCAGTCACGGCCCGCCCGATGCTGGATTCGACCGAGCGACCGCTCCCGGCGGTGTGGACAAACAGCGACAATGTGCCTTGCGGGTCTTGCCGGAGTGGCCGGTAAACGTCGGGCCCTTCGTCGTATCCCATAAATAGATTCGGATGCGAGACGTTACCTACGACACCGACAATCGTAAGCCAGGGCTTTGCTGCGTCCAGCCTGCCCAGCTTGATGTGTTGCCCAAGCGAATTTCCTTTTGGAAAGAATTTATTCACGAACGCCTGATTCACAATCGCCGCTGGCATCGACCTCTGGCGATCCTCTCCAGTAAATTCCCGGCCTCGCAATAGCGGAATCCCCAGGATCTGGAAGTACGCGTTGCTCACAGCGTCCGGGCCAGATGAGGAACCAATGCGCGAAGTGGCATCCGTGCCCTCAATACTCACTTGTGTCGATCCCCAACTTGTCACCAGCGGGCCGAAAGCGACCCCTTCCACTCCGGGAAGCAACTCCAGTTGCGATCCAAGCCGGTCCCAAAATCTTTTCCAGTCCGCCGCCTTCGGATACGAGGAAACGGGCAATCGAACCTGGGCCGTCAGCACGTGGTCGCGCTCGTACCCCAAGGGTGCGTTGGTCAGACGAACCAAGCTCTCAACGAGCAGCCCTGCCGCCACGAGCACAATGAGAGAAAGGGCCATCTCAGCTACGACGAAAGCGCGGCCTGCGCTGTGGCTTAGCGCACCCCGCGAAGCCGTACCGGACGACTCCTTCAGCACCTCATTCAGATTCACTCGCGATATCTTCCATGCGGGAAGAAGGCCGAATAGCATACCGGTCAGAATCGCAAGGAAAACGGTAAAAACCAGCACCTCCCAGTTCACAGATACAGGATTGCCGGGTGGAAGTTGAGTTGCTTCCGCAACGTCGATATATCGCACGCAAAAGAATGCCATGATGGCCCCGAGAACAGCGCCGCCCAGCCAGAGTATGAGGCCCTCGGTCAGCAGTTGTCGGATGAGCCGCGAACGTCCCGAACCAAGAGCAGCACGAACACCAAGCTCTTTCTGGCGCGCTGAGCCACGGCCAAGAAGCAGATTTGCCACATTAACGCACGCGATAAGCAGGACGAAGATCACCGCGGCGAAAAGAATGACCAGGCTGCTGCGAAGGTTGCGCCCCGTAAGCCAGGTGAACTCCCATTGCAGATCAAGCACGTTCGGCTGGAGTTTCATCGCGGCCAAGCTGGGGTTCTCGGTAAGGATTCGACTTTCAAGCCCATTAAGCTCGGCCTGTGCGGCTGCCCGGCCCACTCCCGGCTTGAGAAGCCCAAACACACCAACGGGCATGTCCCAGGCCTTCTTTGCAAAATCGCTGTCTGGCGTAATCAGCGTCCACAGTTGAGTTTGTTTGGGGTAGAACGAGAAGTCTTTCGGCATGATACCGACAACGGTGCAGGCGGTATTGTTGAGTATCAGGCTCTTTCCCACCCAGCCGGGCGTGCCGCCCAACCGTTCCTGCCAGAAGCTGTGCGCGAGAACTGCCGTGCACGGATTTTTCAGGTCTTCCGCTTCAAATGTTCGGCCTTGCGCTGCCCGTATCCCAAGCAGTGAAAAGAAGTCTACGCTCACGGGTACGGCAAGCATCTCGCGCTTCTTGCCGTGCCACGACAGCACGGCCCCTGCATCCCGCGCCCACGTCGCTGCGGCTAACTTTTGGAAACTATGGCTGTATTGTTGCCACTGCTCGAATTCGCGGTAGGTGTCAAACGTCAGCCCGATCCGGTCCTTCGGGAGGCGTTGCCAGGTTACAGTGAGCCGGTCCGCATTCTTGTAGGGCAGTGGCCTCAGAAGTATGGCATCCACGATGCTGAAAACGGCTGTGTTTGCGCCGATACCGAGCGCCAGCGTGATGACGGCGACGGCGGTGAAACCGGGATTACGGCGAAGCTGGCGCAAGCCATAGCGACTGTCCTGCCAGAGGGTCTCAAGGAAGGGAAACGTCCACATCTCGCGGTTCGCTTCTTTGGCCTGTGTTGCGTTGCCGAACTCTCGCCGCGCGGCATAGCGCGCTTCCTCTGCGGGCACACCCGACTCCGCCAGCTTCTGCTCGCGCATGGCGAGGTGAAATTTGATCTCTTCTTCCAAATCGCGGTCAAGCTGCCGGCGACGAAACAACGCCTTCATTCGCAGCCAAACCGCGCTCGCCCATTCTGCCAGCATTGCTCAACCTCGCTGGTGCAGGAAACGCCACCTTTACAAACTACTGATCACGAACCACCACTTTTCTCACGCTGTTTCCATCACTCTTGCAATCGCCGCTGTCATCCGGTTCCAGTGCGCCGACTCTGCCTCCAAATGCTTACGCCCTCGCGCCGTCAGCCGGTAATACTTCGCCCGGCGCTTGTTCTCCGACGCGCCCCATTCGGAGGCCAGCAGACCGCGCAATTCAAGCCGATGCAATGCGGGGTAGAGCGCGCTCTCTTCCACGCGCAGAACGTCTTCGGACTTTTGGTGGATAGATTCAGCGATGGCATAGCCGTGAGCGCGGCCGCGAGCCAGCGCCTTAAGGATCAACATGTCCAGCGTGCCTTGGATCAGGTCGCTCTTGTTTTCGTGTTTCATAGCCATCACCCGCTGAGGGGAGTATCCCGCTTTTCCGGCGTTAGATGCAAGCAGAATTTCGGCGCGCTCGTTTCCTTCGTTCCGTCGCCGAGAAACCAACCATGCTGTTCCATGTGGAAGATTCGCTTTTTATTCATCATTCAAGCTTTTGGTGGCGGCTCGCCGTGAAAAATGTTCTTAGGCGCGGGAGAGAGAAAAAAGCTCCGTTCGGTGGAATAATTACTGCATGCTGAAGCATGCGGCTTATGCCTTTCCAACCATCAATGGTTCAACCGCGGCGCCAGCTACTAATGGAATCATGGGCTTAGCGGCTACTGAATGCAGGCGACGAATTCCTGGTGCGCCCCAGCGCGGTGGAGGAGTGATTGCATCCTAGAGAGCAGGGGCCGGAATCAGGATTTTGTAAATGATTGTGATTGGAGAAAACTATTATGACCGTCCCAAAAGGCTTCCGTGTATTGAGTTATCTTCTTTTCATACTCTGTTTGGGGTTTTCTCTTCCCGGTTTTTGCTTCGGCCAGAACAAAGTTATGGGTGAGGTTGAATTTGTTGGCGCCACAAAGCTTGAACAACATTCTGGCGTCTGGATTGATGGGGAATATGTGGGCTATATAAGCGAGCTCAAAGGCGCTAGAAAGGTTCTATTGCTGCCCGGCGACCATCAGATTGCGGTCCGCCATTTAGGCTACAAGGATTTCACGCAAAGAATCGTCGTCGAGCCGGGACAGAAACAGACTATCAACGTCACTTTGGTGAAAGATCCCCGCGCCCAAATTCCGGCGGTAACCGCCGAAATCAAGCTGGAGGTTACTCCGGACAGGGCTGCGGTTTTTGTAGACGACGGATTCATAGGTCCCGCCGAAGACTTCGGCGGTATGGGAGGAGCATTGTTGGTGAGCCCAGGAAAACATCGGATCAGAATCGCCATGCCTGGATACCAGCCATTCGAGACGGATGTTAGTCTGTTGCCCAATCAGAAATTTACTTTGAAGACGGAACTGATTAAAGGAAGCATCAACCAGGCCGGGCCGCTCATCAAGAAGCAGTGAGCGGAGTCTGGATTTTTGAGGGCTTCTAGTGTCCTGAATCTGAAATTCGTGCGTAATTTTCAAGGGGTCAGCGTTTTAGCTCCGATATTAACGCCCGGTTTTTCATTGCGGAATCGGCCGCTGAAATCCGAACACTAAGCCAGCCGGATTGGACCAAAAGCTTTGTGGTATACTCATCGCGTGCGGGAAGGACTTTCTCCAATTTGTTCTGTATGAAAAACGCATTCTGAGGCTGACTTGCTGTCCATTTTTTGCCCAGACCGTAGGGGAAATAGCGGATTTTGGAGGCTATCGAGACAGTTGTCGACCGCATTAAACCTGGAGATTTCAATGAAGTACGAAGCGCCTCAACAAGCGGGGGTAATTCAGCGGTAGAATGCCAGCTTCCCAAGCTGGACGTCGCGGGTTCGATCCCCGTCCCCCGCTCCATCTTTTCAATAAGTTAGGAACAACCCTCAAACGAACCTGCTCCAATTTGATCCATTAAGCGTTACAAGCGACATCCACTGCGCAATCTGATTCCTCAGTTGCAAACTTCGAAGCGTCAGCTTCTCTACGCAGCCGGCCAGCGAAAAAGAACATTTCAGAGGCCTAGAGCGGATGCGCCGCCAGTTCCCTAGGTTTCTCGCCTGACCCGCTCCCAGTTGACATTGCGCCGACGGAAGAGTATAGGTAGACATGCGAGGTATACTTATGGGCGAAGAGAGAGCGGAACTCCTGAAGGGAACGCTAGACATGCTGATCCTGAAAATTACGGCGCTCGGGCCGATGCACGGCTATGGAATCGCGCAGCGCATTCAGCAGATTTCGCGGGACTTCTTCCAGCTTCAGCAAGGCTCGCTCTATCCTGCGCTCCACCGGCTGGAAGATCGCGGCTGGCTGAAGGCGGAATGGAAAACAACGGAAACGGGTCGTGAGGGAAAGTTCTATTCGCTCACCCGCGTGGGGCGAAAGCAATTGCAGTGTGAGGTCGAGAACTGGGAGAAGCTAACGGGAGCGGTGGCGCTGATCCTTCAAACGGCAGAGTAGTTCAGGGGATGGCTTGTTGAAGCAATGCTCGTTTTAATTGTCATTCTGAGCCAAGCGAAGAATCTGCTTTTATCTGTAAAAAAGCAGCATGAGAGATTCTTCGTCGCTTTTGGCTCCTCAGAATGACACTCCCGAGAGTTTTCATCAGCCAAGGAAGAGAGGGAGCAGGATATGCGCTGGTATCAACGACTATTTCGGAGAAGGCTAACTGAAAAGCAAATCGATGCGGAACTCCGGTTTCACCTGGAACAGCAGATCGCAGATTACGTCGCAGCCGGCATGTCGCCGGAAGAAGCGCGACGCCGCTCACGGCTGGAATTTGGAGGGCTTGACCAAGTGAAAGAGGAATGCCGGGACGTAGGCGCGGCACGGTTCGTCGAAACGTTGATCCAGGACTTGCGGTATGGCCTGCGCCAGTTACGCCGGAACCCCGGCTTCACGGCTATAGCCGTCATCACGCTCGCGCTCGGTATCGGCGCGAACACGGCCATGTTTAGTGTAGTAGATACCGTTCTCCTACGAGCGTTGCCCTACAAGAATCCATCGCGCCTTGTATGGGCTACAGAACGATTCGGCTTTAACTATGGAGCCGCGGGCGTTGTCAGCCCCGACTATCTCGGCTGGCAAGAGCACAATCAGGTTTTCGAGCAGATTGGCGCCTCCGGCGGCGGATCGGACGCAAATCTTACGGGGGCCGGCCAGGCGGAGCGCCTTGCCATCAGGAATGTCACAACCAGGTTCTTCCCTATGCTGGGGGTTCGACCTATTCTAGGCCGCACGTTTCTGCCCTCGGAAGGGGCGCAAGGCCGTGATCACGTCGCGCTTCTCAGTGAGACTCTTTGGCACAACCACTTTGGCGCGGATCCTCATATCATTGGGAAAACCATCCACCTTGACAGCGTGCCGTACACAGTAACCGGAGTGATGCCAGCATGGCTTCACCCCGGAACAGATGTGTGGACTCCCTTCGCACTCAATGAGCCACGGTTTTCTCCGCGCTCTCCGAGATGGGCCATCCTGACGGTTATCGGGCGGCTGAAGCCGGGTGTCGGTGTGCGGCAGGCGCAATCGAACCTGCAAGTTATCACGCAGCAGATGGATCGCGCCTATCCGCCACAAGCATCGCGTTTTCGGGCGCATGAGCGCGTGGAGGTTATCCCGCTACATCAACTGCTCGTGCAAAACGTGCGCACGCTTCTCCTGATACTCCTCGGAGCCGTGGGCTTTGTCTTGTTGATCGCCTGCGCGAACGTCGCCAATCTGCAACTCTCTCGGGGTGTCGCTCGGAGCAAAGAGATGGCAATTCGGACGGCGCTCGGAGCCGGGCGCGCGCGATTGATTCGGCAGTTGCTCACGGAAGGCTTCCTGCTCGCCGCGGCGGGAGGTTTGATTGGGGCCCTTGCCGGCCTTTGGGCAACAACAATTCTGAAGCAACTCATTCCTCCAGGCCTTCCAGCGAAGATTAACTTTGATCCCCGAGTTCTCGCGTTTTCCGCCGTTATCGCTCTTCTAGCGGTGCTGCTATTCGGTTTTGCTCCTGCCTGGATCAGCTCTCGAACTGAAATCAGCGAAGCGGTTAAAGAAGAGGGTTTGCGCGCTGGACCGCGCGCAGCAACACGTCTGCCTAATCTTATATCGGCAGTAGAGATCGCGCTATCGCTGATCCTGCTGATTGGGGCGGGCCTGTTGGCGCGAAGTTTCGTGAGCCTTTCTGAGGTCAAACTGGGTTTTGAGCCGCACGGACTGCTGCTGGCGACGGTAGAGCGGCCCAATACGTTAGCGGCCGGCAACACAGGAGAATACGCGGGCTTCTTCCGAAACATCCTAGAGAGCGTCCGAAGCCTGCCTGGCGTCCAACAGGCAGCTCTCGTATCGCAGTACCCTCTCGGTCCCCCTCACAACGGCAACATGCTGCTAAATGTGCAAGGCTCAGGGCAGGTGCACCCGCCACAGGTTGTGCTGGTCACCGCGATAAGTGCCGATTACTTTGGGACAATGGGAATACGTTTATTGAAAGGGCGCGCCTTCAGCGAGGACGATGGGCCAGGGGCCCAGCCGGTGCTTATCATCAATCGTCGATTGGCGCAAATCTTGTTCAGAAATCGTGATCCACTCGGACAACACATCAGCCTTGCTTCGGATCGTGCTGAGTGGATGGAAGTGATCGGCGTGGTTTCTGCAACGAGGGGAGGAACACTGGAAGAAGAGCCAGGGCTGGAGATGTTTGTACCGTATCTTCAGCAGCCGCCCTTCGGCATGACGCTTGTGGTTCGCACAAAATCTCATCCGGAACTGCTTGGCGGCGCGCTTCGGAAAGCCGTCCAGCAGGTTGACAAGGATCAGCCGGTTTTCGACGTCGTGACTATGGACGAGGTCATTGCGGACGCGATGGCGCCAAGGTGGTTCAAATTAGTCCTGCTGGGTTTGTTCGCGCTGCTAGCATTGGCTCTCGCAGCGATTGGAATCTATGGCGTGCTCTCCTACGGTGCTGCGCAGCGCACTCACGAATTCGGCATTCGGATGGCACTAGGGGCACAGAAACGAGACGTATTGCGGATTGTGCTGGGCCGTGGAATGGGCCTTGCTTTAACAGGCATCAGCATTGGAATAGTTGGCGCATTGGGCCTGACGCGCTTCCTTTCCAGCCTGCTCTACGGCGTCACACCGACGGACCCGCTCACGCTTGGTGTTGTCTCGCTGATTCTCTTAGGCGTGGCCCTTCTGGCTTGCTACATCCCCGCGCGGCGGGCTGCGAAAGTCGATCCGATGGTGGCGCTTCGCCACGAGTAGCCCCCTGAGGATTACGAATTGAACTGACCCCGATTTCTGTAGCGGCGGACTCTGGCCGCCGGGCTTTACTATTAAAATCCGGCGGCCAGAGGCCGCCGCTACGGCTCCTCCCCCACGGCTCGGCGCTAACCGAATTCCTCCTCGCACGTCAATCAGTTATGCACGCCACCGCGCTTGCAGCGCAGCGGGCGAACAGTTTTCTGGAACATCCTTGGGGCGATCCGTGTAATTGAATTCGGGAGGAGCACGATGCGGTCAATGTTGAGCAATATGCGGTATACCATCCGGCAGTTCCGCAGGTCGCCCGTTTTCACGGCAGCGGCCGTGCTTACGCTGGCGCTCGGCATTGGCGGGACGACGGCTATCTTCACCTTAATTCACGCCGTGATGCTGCGGTCCTTGCCAGTGAAGGACCCTGGCCAACTTTACCGCGTTGGCGAGGGCGACAATTGCTGCGTCCAAGGAGGACCTCAGGACCGCTGGGGATTTTATTCGTTTGCTCTTTACGAGCGGCTGAAGGCGGCGGCGCCGGAATTCGAGCAAGTGGCCGCCTTTCAGGCTGGCAACTGGGTCCAGAGCGTGCGCCGGGAAGGCGATCTCGCGCCGAGACCGCTCCACACGGAGTACGCGACCGGGAATTACTTTTCGACCCTGGGAGTCGGCGCGTTTGGGGGTCGGCTGTTCACCCCTCGCGACGATAGACCTGGCGCCCCCCCCGTCGCGGTGCTCAGCTATCGTGCGTGGAAGGCGCAGTACGGCGGCGATCCCAAGGTTCTCGGTTCGACCTTCATTGTGGCAGGGCACCCGTTCACCGTAATCGGTGTCGCTCCGCCCGGTTTTTTTGGAGAAACGTTGCGCAGCGACCCTCCCGACTTGTGGCTTCCGTTGCAGCAGGAACCTATGGTCGACGGCGCCACGGCGCTCCTGCGCCAGTCGATGTCGGCGTGGCTGCGCGTGATCGGACGCCTGAAGCCTGGAGCTTCGATCAATGGAATGTCCGCGCACCTGACGGGGGTATTACGCCAGTGGTTGCGGTATGACTCAGGGTATCCGGCCAACTGGATGCCTGACGTAATCCGCATGCTTCCGAAACAGGTGATCAACGTCATTCCTGCAGGAGCCGGTGTCGCCGAGATGAAGGAAGAATTTGGGCGAAGCCTCACCATTCTGCTCGCGGTTTGCGGATTGGTCCTGCTGATCGCATGCGCGAATGTGGCAAACCTGCTGCTCGCTCGCGCGGTCGCGCGCCGCGGCCAAACGGCGGTGCGCCTGGCGTTAGGCGCGCCGAGGCGGCAGATTATCACGCAAGCCCTTACGGAAAGCGTGCTGCTTGCGATCGGCGGCGGCATCGCCGGGCTTATTGTCGCGGTGGCGGCCGCCCATGTACTGCTTGATCTCGCCTTCCACGGCGCGCAGTTCCTGCCCATCAGTCCCGTTCCGTCGCCCATGGTCTTGGGTTTTGCCTGCGGTCTTGCACTTTTGACAGGAATCCTCTTTGGCGCGGCTCCCGCTTGGTTCGCCACACGCACGAATCCGGCAGACGCGCTGCGCGGCGCGGGGCGAAGCACGGGCGATCGTTCCACCTTCGCGCGCCGGGCGCTGCTGGTGGTGCAGGCGACGCTCTCGGTGGTGCTGGTTGCAGGCGCCATGATGCTCGCGCGAAGTCTTGATAACCTGGAGCATCAGAACTTCGGATTTCAGGTGCCGGGCCGGGTTGAGGTGGGCGTGCAGTTTCCGCGGGAGGGTTACACGGAAGCCAAGCTCGCTCCGCTCTATCGCGAGCTCGAGGACCGCCTCAATAGCCTGCCAGGAGTCGAGAAAAGCGGGCTCGCGCTCTACAACCCCCTGACCGATAACTGGGGTGAAATGATCGAGGTCGCCGGCCATCCGCCGGCCAAGATGAACGAGCAATCCGGCGCGTCAT
>DASZAE010000376.1:0-11507 GCA_035945515.1 Terriglobia bacterium | reverse complement strand
CGCCGGTCTTTATGAGTGAAAACCGGCGGCCAGAGGCCGCCGCTACAACCGCGTCCTCCGGCGCCGGCCGGGACAGCGGCGCTACGAATAGCGGGTAGCCACGGCACGACGTTTGTGCCGTGGGTTTTTTCCAAGGACGTTACGAACCCACGGCATAAGGATCATGCCGTGGCTACCAGCCGCGGAATTTGGCGCCGCCGCACACAGTGGCTACCAGCATGGGCAAAAGAAAAGCCCACGGCACACAGATCGTGCCGTGGCTACCACTGCCGCGCCAGAATAAAGGTTAGCAGGGCAGTCGGAGAAAATGGAGACGAATGAGACAAACGAGACGGTTTATTGCAGGGCGGGAGGTTAGAAATGCTTAATAAAAGAGCCGCCGGGACGGCGGCGCTACTTGCCACCACTCGAAAACCCACGATTAACTCAATAGGCGAGTTAACCGTGGGTGCTGGCGCGGCGCCGATTCTTAGCGCGGCGCGGTGTCGTCGTTGTGCTTCTGCCGGTAGATTTGATGGCTGGTTGAATTTTGGCGCTGGTTAATGTTTTTGCGTTCCTGCGGCGTCAACCGGCCTCCATTAGAGCGGCGATCCGTGGCGATGGAGTGATTGATGTTTTGCTCGCGTCTTTCGGTCCGCGCGGCTTCGCCGGGCGCCATTTGCCCAGAGCGAAGGCCTTGCGCGACGCGCTGCTGTTGATTGTACCGCCGCTGGCCGGCCTCGCTATCACCATAGCGGCTGACGGCGCCGTTATGTTTGTCATTGTAGATGGAGCGGTTCAGATTGTTCTGCCGCTGATTGATCTGCTGGCGTTCCTGAGGCGTGAGCCTGCCGCCATTGGCCTCGCGATCGGCGTGGACCTGGCGGTTCAAGTTGGATTCGCGCCCTTCCAGGTTCTGCGTCTCATGCGCATTCAGTTGTCCGGACGCGACGCCGTTGGCAATTCGCCCCTGCTGGTTGAATCGCCGCCCATTGACCCGGTTCATGGCCGTGACCGTCGGCCTGCCATGATTCACCGATGCAAATTGGCTGCGGTCTGAGCTTGCGGCCCGGACGTGAGCGACCTGGTTTGAAGTGGCCGCGTAGTGCCGCTCACCCATGGCCGCGCGTTCCTGCATCGTCGGCTGCGCCCGGACGCCGCCAGGGCCATTAAAACTAACTCTGTTGTTATACACGGTCGTGCGGTTGATCACGGTGCGGTTGATGTAAACGTTGCGGACATTGGTGACATTGACGTTGGTGACCGCGCGATTATAGTAGAAGCCGCCGCCGCGCCAGTATCCGCCTACAAAGCCAACTCCGCCGTAGCCGAAACCGTAATTGATACCTCCATAGAAACCTACGTGCGGCCCCCAGTATCCAGTGTGCCAGACGTATGATCCCCCTGCGAAGCCCCAATACCCCGGCGTCCAGAGCACGCCCACTGCGGGCGGCTGCACCCAAACGCCGGGCACCCAGTAATATCCCATTGGCGCATACGCCCAATAACCCGGCGTCCACAAATACCCCGGAGCTGGGCAGGGCGGCTGCACGTAAACTGGAAGCGCCGGCGGTCCGATGTGCACGGAAATGAACACGCTGCCGTGGGACGCCGCCGGCAGAATTAGAATTGCCATCGCAAGTAATAAAATTCGAGCCTGTCGCATTGTTTTGTTCTCCTCTCCTCGTTGTTGAAGGCCAAGCCTTCAGCCGCCGCTCCCACCTAGTGTGGTGTCTCAAAGGTTCGTGCTTTAAATCTCGGCCCGTTGTGCTCGTCACCCTGAGCGCAGCGAAGAGTCTCAGTATTTGATTTCTTTAGAAATACCGAGATGCTTCGCTCCGCTCAGCATGACATCCGCGTCGCTGAAATAAGTCACTTACTTCTGAGGCTACACTAGTTCTCACGCAAATTTAACCTCACTTTTATGTCAATCTTCCACACGGCCTATGTTCCCGCAAACAGCGATTCATATTCTTTGCTCAGTAATATAAACACCTCTTGGGGGAAGAAGTTGCTGTTCACGTCGGCGGGCGAAATAGCGATGTAATGCAGAGCGCCATAAGTCGGCGACGATCATTGGCTGTAGCGGCGGCCTCTGGCCGCCGGATTTTAATAGTGAAGACCGGCAGCCAGAGGCTGCCGCTACAGAATCAGGCGCCGCCGACTTATGGCGTCGCAGATAGAGAACTCCGCGCTACAAAAGCCGGTCACGCTTTGAATTGATGAAGATATTGGTAGTCAACCTTGATGGCAGCCATTACAGGCATATCTGGAAAGGATTCCTGCTCCACGTAATAATGCTTTACGCCTGCCTTGGGCGCCACGGCAAAGATGCGCTTCCAGTCGATTTCGCCGCGGCCAAGCTCCGCCGTAGGAAATTCTCTGCCGCTCCGGGTCGCGGCCGTATAGCCCTTCTTCACGCCTTTGACGTGCAGCTCCGGGAATCGCCCAGGGTAGCGCGTCATATACTCGACCGGATCTGAGCCGGCATAGATCATCCAGCCGATGTCAATCTCAAACTTCACCAGGCCGGGGTCGCACCACTTGAGCAACTGGTCATACACGACCTTGCCATCAATGCGCTGAAACTCGAAGGGGTGGTTGTGATAACCAAATTGGATGCCGGCTTTCTTCGTCTCCGCGCCAATTTTATTGAATTGATCCGCGTTCCACTTCCAGTCGTCGAGCGTCATGGCGACGCGCCGCCGCGGCGATGCGACTTGCTGCGGATGCGGTGGCCTCCCAGGGACGGAGCAGATCATGTATTCGAGGCCAAGCTGCTTGGCGAAGTCTATTTTTCCGCCAAGTCCGCTTTGCAACTCCGGCATGGGATAGTGCGCGCTCGGCATTCGCAGGCCCACCGCGCGCAGCGACTTCAGGATTTCCGGGGCCGTCTTGTTGTAATATCCCGCCGCTTCTACCTCGCGGTATCCAATCGACGCGACCTGCCTGAGCGTGCCGTCGAAATCCTTGGCGAGGTCCTGCCGGACTGTGTAAAGCTGCAAGCCAACCGGAAGGCCCAGCGGGTTGGCGTCAAGCCGCAAAGCCCCTTTTCCTGCAAGCACACCGGCGCCGAGCGCCGCGCCTTTCAAAAAACCTCTTCGTGTAAAAGTTGCCATTTTTTCACCGTTCCCTTCTATAGGATTTGCAGGCACCGGACCCGAAGCAAACCATTGCCGCTGTCGCGGGGCATTCCCACTTCTGCTGGAGTCTGTGTGATAACTGCGGTTGTAGCGGCGACCTCTGGCCGCCGAGTTTCAAATAGTAAAGACCGGCGGCCAGAGGCCGCCGCTACAGCACATTGCCCGCAGTTGTCACACAGGTTCCTCCTCGCCAGCCGTCTAAAGCAGGATAAGGAGGCGTTCATCGGCTTGAACCTCAATCTCCTGCGGAAGCTCAACGACGGTCTCTTTGCTGTTGTGCCGCACCACCGGAGTGAGCACGCGACCCCCAATTTTCGCTGTTGGCTGCCTGGGGGCCTTGCCCATCGCGGCAAGCGCCACGGACCGGACACGTAGGTTTCCGTACATCACCGTAAATTCAATTTGCCGGTCTTCGATCCGCTGTGAAAACGATCCCCAGCCGCTTGCCGAGGACCAAAACGATGTGAACCGCGCGCTGTTGATAAGGGGCTTTGCTTCCACACGCTTTTCCACGCCATCATACCGGAAGCCGCTCAGCGCCACCAGTCCCGCCCAGCTCGCCATCGGCCGCGCATAGTGGTAGCCGCATTCGGCTTCATCCCAGGGATTGCGTCGCTCGCCGTCGTAGCGCCGCCGTATGTTAGCGATCAATTCCAAGCCTTCCGGGATCATCCCCTGGTAAAGCATCAGAATTGCCGCTGAATATTCAAACCCGGTCATCACTTCCTCAAAATAAGGAAATGGCGTCCGTGGCCGCTCGCCGCGCGGATAATCACAGATCACCAGCGCCGCTTCGTCATTCAGCGCGAAGGTGCGCATCACGCACTCATGATCTTGAAGCGTGCGTTTGTAGTTGTATTTATAGATTGACTGGAGCGTTTTCTGAATGTGATCCGGGTCGGCCAGGATCCCGAGACCCGCGACCTGGGCATAATATTGCCCTACTAGTTGATCCACCAGGCAGCCCTCGCCCACCTGAAACGTGGGATGCTCGGTGTCCGAAGCGCCCGCGCCTTCCATCAGCCCCCTGGCAATCTGATCGCGGGGAACCGAGCCAATTTTCTGGATGTAATACTCGCCGTTAAACAGATGATCGTCGAGCCAGCGGCTGCCGTTTTCAAAGAGCTTGCGGTATTGGCCGGCGGAGGCTGTGTCGCCCGCCGCCCGCGCCATCTCTTCGCATGCCCTCAGCGCGCCGAGGTACCATATTTCGCACAGGGGATTCGGCCCAATGAACTCGACGTCATAGGTGTTATGCTGCGTGCCTTCCATGACACCATCCCGGTTGGCGTCCCAGCCGCCAGGAATCCAGGCAAACTCCAGGGCGCGTTTCGCCGTTGGCCAAAGCCGGCCAAGCCACGCCGTATCTCCCGAAAGCCGCCAATCCAAGTAGAGCTTCATGAGGCACGCCATCTGCCCATCGGCCGCCGCAATGCCAAAATGTTCGATTCCATAAGGCAGCAGCCCCCGATAGTCCATCAGGCCATCAGTATCCGTCAGATAGCCAAACTGTTGCTCGCGCATGGAGCGCGAAAGCTGCGGAAAGAGATGCTCAATGGCCGCTTCGTAAGCGTACACATGGGTGCAGCTTCCAAAGCAGCAGCCCGCATGATCATTGCAGCCCTCGAAGCCATGAAACGCTCCATCCTTGGTGCGGAAGCTTGTCTGCGTCACCAGCGTGGCAAGATTGGCAGTTGCCGCTTCTTTCGCCTCTCCTGGCAAGGCTGTCTCGCGCACAGCCGCCGCAAACTGGCGCGTAAGCCGTTCGAGTTGGGGTAGATGCTCCGCGGCATACGAGGCCGCCGCCCAAGCGTCATTGAAGCGAGCGCAGTAATAATTGCCGATCACGTCATTCTCATGGCCCTTGGGCGCCGACCAGCCGCATCGCGCCGGTGTGCGGTTGGGAAAATGCCATGCCAGCAGAAATGTGAATTCCGCTTCGCCTCGCGCCGGAATTTCCCGCTGAAGGCAGATAGCGCCCACCGCAGTCCGAGCGCCTGCCTCAGGTCCTAGCACGCCATCGGCCGAGAAATCGTCCCAAAAAAGCAGCGGACTTTCCCACCAACGGGCGCTCGGCCAGCCGCGCAGGTAAGTAAGCTTACCCTCGTCTGCGCCCAGCATCGCCAGAGCAAATGAACCCGACAGCGGATGCGAAGCCGCGAGAAACGGGTTGCGCATCAGCAGGCCTTCAAGAGCGCCGCTCTTCCGGTATTCATTCTGTCGCCCTTCCTTGCCTACGGGGTTATCGATCGAGAAGGCGATGGAAACTGTAGCTTTTGCCGCTCGCGGGTTCACCACACGATAGCGCAACACAGCGACGGGCAGGCCGGAATCCTCCGGGTCAAGCGGGATGAACGGTGAAAACGCATCAAGGCTCACGCTGACCGGCAGATCGGAATCCTCAAAATCGACGTGCGCCAGCGGAAACTCCCCCGTGAACACCGAAGACGCAAGCCGCGGCAGGCCGGGTACATTGGCGGCGCCAAGCCCCGAAGATCCCTCGTAAGGAGGCAGGATGCGGGCTTCCAGCACCCGCGCCAACGGCTTTTGACTGCCGGATTGAATCCATAGAGCAGGAAACGCATAAGCCGGTGAATTATCTTTATCCGGGCGGTTGAAGATCCACCACTCCTGCAATTGCCCACGCCCGCCGAGGCCGATGCTTCCCGCTCCTACGCCGCCCAGCGGAAACGAAATCATTTTGCGTTGGCGTCCGCTGAACACGCGCGGGTACTTGATCTGTTCCGGCGATGTACGCTCGCGCCGGGTGGCTTCTCCGGTTACTGCGCTTCCTCCGGCACCGCCCGGCCATGCCGCAGCCCCTGCGCCGAGCGCCACGGTTTTCAGGAACCGCCGCCGGCCTCCTCTTTTGCGTCCATTGTGCTGTGTGGATTTCCTCATGCGCCCTAGCCCTTTTTCCGCCTCCATTATGGCGGATTACAAATGATAGTGACAGCCAATACTATAGCGGCCGTCTGGCCGCCGGGTTTAAATAATAAAGACCGGCGGCCAGAGGCCGCCGCAACAACCGCATCCCAATATTTGCCTGCTCACCAAACTAAGGGTTGGGCGTCTACCTTATATTAGGTAGAATCTCAACCATGATGATACCCAACGAATCCATAAACCGGATTGACTTGCTCCAGGGGACGCTCGATATGCTCATCCTGCGTACCCTGCTTTTCGGGCCGGCTCACGGCCACCAAATCGCCAAGCACATTCAGCGCACCACGGAAGATGTTTTGCAGGTGGAGCACGGGTCGCTCTATCCCGCCCTTCATCGCCTTGAACGGAAAGGATGGGTGAAGGCGAATTGGGAAACGTCCAAAGGGGGCAAACGGGAATGTAAATTCTATCGCCTCACGGCGGCCGGCAAGAAGCAACTCGTGTCGGAGGAATCCAAATGGAGGCGATTGGTGATGTCCATTGGGCGCGTCTTGGAGAGGGCGGAGGAGGGTTAACATGCTGTGGTGGCAGAGGATCAGATCCTGGTGGCCGGGGCCACGGCGGCAATCCCGCGAGGTGGACTTGGCGCGGGAGCTGCAAGCGCATCTGGAGTCAGAAACGGAAGAGCAACAAGAAGCGGGCGCATCGCCGCAAGAAGCTCGCTTTGCAGCCCAGCGCGCGTTTGGCAATACAACCCAAATTAAGGAGGATGTGCGCGTGACGTGGGGATCTCAGTGGCTCGAAACGCTGTTCCAAGACTTGCGCTACACGCTGCGAACGCTCAAGCGGGATCGCGGCTTTACCATCATCGCCATATTGATTCTTGGTCTGGGCATCGGCGCGAATGTCGCCGTCTTCAGCGTGGTGAATACCATCCTTTTCCGGCCACTGCCGTTTGCGAACGCCGAGCAGCTTGTCTGGATTGCTCCGCCCGCGAGGAAATGCGGGTTTTCCTGCGAAACTTATTCAGCCGACGCCTTTCAAGAATTTCAATCGTGGAATCACTCTTTTGAAGACGTGGCGGGTTATTTTGCCTTCACCACGGAGGACAATTACAGGCTTATGGGCCGCGGCGAGCCGGTGCCCGCCACAGGCATTTTCGTCACCAGGAGCTTTTTTCAGGTGCTAGGCGTGCATCCTTCGCTGGGTCGTTTGTTTTTGCCCGAAGACGCGAGGAAGGGCAGCCATCCCGTGGCTTTGCTGGCCAACGCCTATTGGAAGCGGCAGTTTGACGCTGATCCGGCAATTATCGGCAAAACCGTCGATTTCGACGGGGAGGCGGTGACCGTGGTCGGCGTATTGCCCCCGAGTTTCGATTTCGGAGCGGTGTTTTCTCCAGGGGAAAAAGTCGACCTCTTTACGCCCTATATTTTGGACAACTGGCGCGACGATGGAAACGACCTCACCATGATCGGCAGACTTAAACCGGGCATCACTCTGCCCCAGGCGCAGGCGGATACGAACCTTGTCGTGCCGCAGCTTTACTTCAACATCAAATACCCGAACACTAAAGGATTTTATAAAGCCACCCTCACTCCGCTCAAGCAATATGTGACGGGCAGGCTGCACAGTTCGCTGCTTGTGCTGTGGTGCGCGGTGGGTCTTATTCTACTGATTGTCTGCGTCAATCTGGCGAACCTGCTGCTTGGGCGCGCCGCCGCCCGAAGCAAGGAGTTCGCCATGCGCATCGCGCTGGGAGCGGGGCGAAGCAGGCTCATCCGCCAGTTGCTGACGGAGAGCTTGGTTTTCGCCGCCGGGGGCGCCGCGCTAGGCCTTGGCATCGCCTATTCGATCACTACGTATTTGGCTCATCAGGGATCGATAGCCCTCCCGCTGCTCAGCACGGTGCGAGTGGGCGGCTCCGCGCTTGCCTGGACGGTGCTGCTCGCGGTTGCCGCCGCCGTGCTGTTTGGCCTGCTTCCCGGCTTCAGCATTTCCGGTGTGAACCTGCAAGAGGCGCTTAAAGACGCGGGACAAGGCATGAGCGAGGGCAAGAGGCACGATCGCACGCGGTCCGCGCTGGTGGTTTCCGAGGTGGCGCTTGCCTCTGTGCTGCTTATTGGAGCGGGCTTGCTGCTGCGCAGCTTCCTTCGCGTGCTGGATGTGAATCTGGGTTTCCAGCCTTCCCAATCCGCCGCGATCAAGGTTGATTACAACGATGGAAACAGCACGGCAAAACGAAGCGTCATCTTCCAGCGCATTCTGAACCACATTGAAGCGATCCCCGGCGTCGAAGCCGCCGGCATGGTGGACTTCTTGCCGCTCGGCCGGAACCGCAATTGGGGCACTGTGGGAGCGCAAGGCAAATTGTACCGCCCGGGCGAAGCCCCGGATCCGCTGGTGTATGTTGTCACACCGGGCTTTTTCCGCGCCATGGGGATGCATCTGGTGGCTGGCCGTGATTTTTCCTGGGATGATGGCCCAAAAGAGCGGCCCGTCATTATCATTAACCAGGCCATCGCGCGCGCGCTATGGCCTCAAGGCAACGCTGTTGGACAGATATTGGTCACCCAGGGCAATCGCCAGAGCCTGCTCGTCATCGGGGTTGTTGCCGATGTGCGCGAAACGAGCGTAGAGGGAGCGCCGGGATGGCAAGACTATTTTCCCGCGACCCAGAAGTACCCCGAAGGAGCCGAACTCGTGATTCGTTCAAAGTTGCCGCCGGATTCGCTGGCGGGCAGCGTGATGCGCACGCTTCGGCAATTGAATCCGAACCAGCCGGCGGCGGCGTTCGAGCCGATCCAGCAAATTGTGGATCACGCCGTCTCGCCCCGCCGCTTTTTTATGTTGCTGGTCACCAGCTTCGCCGCGTTCGGACTTCTTTTGGCATCGCTCGGCATTTACGGCGTGATTTCCTATTCCGTCACCCGGCGAACGCATGAGATCGGCATCCGCATGGCGTTGGGGGCGACGCCGGGAAAAGTTCAACGCGATGTTATAACGAGAACGCTGAGCTTGACTCTTGCTGGGATTGCGGTGGGATTGGTCTTGTCTTTTGCCGTCACGCAATTGATCGCGTCGCTGCTGTTTGGCGTAAGCCCAGCCGACCCGGTGACGTTTGCAGTTACCGTGATCGTCCTTGCGCTAGTCGCGCTCGTGGCGGGGTATCTTCCCGCCCGGCGCGCTTCTCGAATCGATCCTATGTCGGCCCTACGGGCAAATTAAGCGGTTGTTGTAGTAGCGTCCCGCGCTACAGGTTCGAACGTTGACGCCCACAGGTAGATTCGCGGATTTTAAGCTGGGTCGGTAAAACAATCCGGACAGGTTTCCCAGCGGATTTTTTGGCGATCTTCTGCATTAAGAGTTCGGCCCCTTCATAACCCACCGAGTAAGCGGGCTGGGCAACTGAAGTCAGGTGGGGCCGGACGACTTCCGCTAAAGGAAGGTCGTCAAACACGGCTACTGCAAGATCGTCAGGGCAGCGCAGGCCCAGTTCTTCCACGGCTTTGAGGACTCCGAGCGCCATCATGCCGTTTGAGCAGAAGACGGCCGTTGGGCGTAGCGGCGCCGAGAGAAGCGACTTTCCCAGTTCATAACCGCTCGAAGCGCGAAACTCTCCTTGCCGAATGTATTCCTGTTTTACGGCAATTCCTGCTTCAGCTAATGCTTTTTTATAGCCTTGCAACCGCTGCCGGGCCGTTTGCAAAGCGATTGAGCCGGTGAGGATGGCGATTTCCTTATGTCCCATCTCAATAAGATGGCGAACACAATCCTGCGTGGCCTTAACGCTATTGACTGTGACTGAGTCAACCTGAATCTTGGGGGGCACGCGATCCAGGCAAACCACGGGCGTCCCTTTGTCTAAGGTCTCTGTGATGTGCGAATAGCCTGAATCGGTTGGGGCGACCACTAGCAGGATGCCGTCCACCTGACGCTCGCGCAACACCTCGATGGCCTGGCGCTCGCGCTCGATGCGGTCGTCGGTGTTGAAAGTCAGAAGCAGGTATTTGTGCTTGAGCGCAGCATCTTCAGCGCCTCGCACCAAGTGGGAAAAAAAAGGGTTGGTGATGTCCGAGATGATCATCCCGAGCATCTTGGTGTGGCGGAGCTTCAAGCTGCGCGCGATATGGTTTGGCTTGTAGCCCAGCTCCTGGATTACGGCGAGAACGCGGTCACTCCTTTTCGGGCTGACCGGGATGGCGCCGGTGAGGACGTTTGAAACCGTGCCTACCGAGACCCGAGCCTTCTTTGCCACTTCCTTGATGGTGGTGGTCATTCGTCACAACTCTTGCCTGCTTCTTTTGCCGTAATTGACAGTGGATTACATATTCGAGTGACGCCATGTAGCGGCGGCCTCTGGCCGCCGGCTTTTACTATTAAAATCCGGCGGCCAGAGGCCGCCGCTACAGCCAATAACCCTTGCTGACTTATGACGCTCTGTACAGTAAAATCCGACGACGAGACGTCGCCGCTACAATTGCTTGCCGAAGCCTGTAAGGGGCACCGTAGACACGGTCACTCGTTGTCGATCAACCGTGGGCATTTTTGGCTTTTCCCCCTGCACAAAACCCGCGGTCAGAAAAGCACT
The DNA here is from genome assembly GCA_035945515.1 of Terriglobia bacterium. Lineage (GTDB taxonomy): Bacteria > Acidobacteriota > Terriglobia > UBA7540 > UBA7540 > RH2-MAG17b. The sequence continues at coordinate 911 of DASZAE010000376.1, read as the reverse complement.
AACCGTATCTATCACCTTAGCGCCAAGACGCCGCCATTACAACTTCAGGTTGTCATACCCAAGGCAAGCGACTAGAAGCAGCAAGGACGTGGAGCCAGTATAGCGTGTAATCAACACATAAGAAAAGGATGATGTTACTTAATTACGGGCGCGAGCGCCACGCTCAGAAGGCCCAAAATAAAGAACACGAACATCAATACAAGTAGGATTTTGACGCCGCTTCCGGCGCCGCGGAACTCCTTCCAGACGAAAACGCCCCAGATGGCGGAAATCATAGTTGCGCCCTGACCGAGCGCGTAAGACGTAGCAGGACCTACCATCTGTGCATAAGAAGCCACAAAGTTCGAGACCGTCCCGACTCCCCAGATGAGGCCGCCCACAATCCCCCACAAGTGTAGCCTTCCGGCGCCGGCAAAGTAATCCGAGAGGCTGACGGGCGCCCCGGTCACGGGCTTGCGCATGAGGGCATAGTTGAGAGGGAAGGTTGAAACCAACGCGCCGAGGGCAAAGACGAGCGCCACCGTGTAGGGCACCAGATGGCGTTCCCCCATCAGCGCCTTGGCGATGAACGGGTAAAACAGTCCCATGCCAATGCCGCACAGCAGACTCAGGATGATGCCGGTGCGGGTTACTTTTCCGCCGCCTGAGTGCTTCCGGTAGGCCAATGCGTCAAGAATGATGGCGACGACCACAAGGGCGATCCCTCCGAAGAGAAACAGCGGATTCCCCTTGGGGCTGATCAAGTAATTCAGCACCGACCCGATCACCAGCGCGAGGCCAATCCCAATGGGAAAAGCCACTGCCATGCCTGCGATGGCAATCGCCGCCACGAGGAGTACATTGGCGACGTTGAAGATCACTCCGCCCACGAACGCAAGGAGGATATTGTGAAAGCTGGCGGAAGCGAAGTT
>DASZAE010000375.1:0-6975 GCA_035945515.1 Terriglobia bacterium | reverse complement strand
TGTAGCGGCGGCCTCGGGCCGCCGGTCTTTATTTAGTAAAAACCGGCGGCCAGAGGCCGCCGCTACAGCAAATACGCAGGCCCGCGTTACCGAGAACGGCTAAAAATGAGCTGTCGTGTTCAAAACGACACGCTTGCTATCATAGAGTTGAGGCAAATTGAAGGCGCGTTTTGGCCATCCGGCAGGAGGCGATTTTGCTGAAAATGATTTACCGATGCAACATGATGTTTATAAGTTACTTATATGAACATTGCGATTTAAGCTCAAAAAGTCGGAAAAATAAAAATACAAAAAAGGATTGTTTTTGTTTTTCTAATATTTCTGTAATGTATTGAAGGCAAATAAACATTAAAAATACGAACCGGAACGAACCGGAGCAAAAATAGCCTGAAAAAGCGCTACATCATCATGAATAAAAACACGATATCGGAATTTTCGCACACGAAGCGAATAAGTTACCTGGAATCAATAACCTCTCCGCTTCGATTGCGAAATTTGTGTGAAAAGCGTTTTTTGCGATGGTTGTAGCGGCGAGCAAAGCCTCTAATCAGGTTGCTGAAAAACCCGTTTGCGCTGTCATTCTGAGCGCAGCGAAGAATCTGTTTCAATGTGAAATCAGTAACTTCCAAGATTCTTCGTCGCCTTCGGCTCCTCAGAATGACATGGTTACGGAGTTTTTCAGCAACCTGCTAAGGGGCCGCCGGTCTTGTAGCGCAGGATTCGTATTCTAATCCTGCGGCTGGTGCTGTAGCGGCGGCCTCTGGCCGCCGGTTTTCAAGAAGTAAAAACCGGCGGCCAGAGGCCGCTGCTACAACGTCAAGGTGGCCGCTTTTTGATTTGTGGTAAATTTGGGATGGAGACCTTACCCAATGCGAAAATCATGCCTTCTTGTTGTGATCTGCGGCGCGGCCCTACTGGCGCTGGTCTGCGCGGGGTTCTACGCCTCAATTTATCTAAGGGCTGCTTCGCCAGCAGAGCAAGACCCTTGGCCGCAGTCGCAGCTCATTGCGCCGCAAACTTTGGCAAGGGAAATCGAAGCTAAAGGGAAGATGCCGCGCGTTATCTGTGTGGGCTTTCCGGTTCTGTATCAGTCGGCGCACATTCCGGGCGCCTTGCTGGAAGGCCCGGCGAACGAGGCTGCGGGCTTGGCGAAACTCAAGCAGTGGGCGCGGCGCGCGCCCAAAAACAGCCGCGTGGTGATCTATTGCGGATGCTGTCCGTTCAACGTCTGCCCAAACATCCGCCCCGCATATGAAGCTCTGCGCAAGGCAGGGTTGACCAACGTTCAGGTGCTTGCGCTGCGAAGCAACTTCCTCACCGACTGGATGGACAAGGGATACCCGTTTGAGGCGGAGAAATAGCGGTTGTAGCCACGGCACGGTGTTTGTGCCGTGGGCTGTTCTTCGGAAACGGCAAGACCCACGGCACGCAAATCGTGCCGTGGCTACCGGCTTGATTCTTGCCCCTCACCTTTACGTTATTAAAGCTTGGAGGCGACCATGAAACATGGCCAACACGGTTTGAACATTCCCGCGCAGGGCGCGCTTGACCTCGTCTCGGTAGGCGGGCTGGTTCATCGCCTTGATCCGGGAGTTATTCCGTTCCGCAAAGCGACGGAATGCAACATTCACGTGAGCGGCGGCGAATTCAACGTGGCCGCGAATCTGGCGGATTGCTTCCGCATGAACACGGGGATTGCCGCCGCCATGGTGCGCTATCCCATTGGCGATCTGGTCGCCGAGCGCGTGCGCGCGATGGGCGTAAAGCCGTTTTACAAGTGGTTCGATCACGACGGCGCCACCGGCCCCAACATCCCCGCCGTCTACAGCGACCGTGGCCAGGGCGCGCGCCCGCCTGTGGTCTTCTACAATCGCGCCAACGAGGCGGCGGCTCAGCTTAAGCCGGGCGATTTCGATTGGAAAGCCATTTTCGCCGATGGCGTGCGCTGGTTTCACAGCGGAGGCATTTTTGCCGCGCTCTCACCCACCACGCCCGAGCTAATTATCGAAGGGATGCGAGCAGCGAAGGCCGCGGGCGCCGTGGTCTCTTTCGACCTCAACTATCGCGCCAAGCTTTGGAAAGTGCTCGGAGGCAATGACCGCGCGCCCGAAACGGTGAAGCGCATCGTGAAAAACGTGGATGTGCTCGTGGGCAATGAAGAAGACCTGCAAATGGGATTGGGTATTCAAGGACCGAAGGTGGCCGCCAAGTCAAAGCTCGATCCGTCCGCATTCTTCAAGATGATCGGCGGGGTGGTAAAGCAATATCCGCAAATTAAAGTGGTGGCTACCACGCTGCGCGAAGTGCATTCGACGAACCGGCACAGTTGGAGCGCGGTGGCATGGATCAATGGCAAGGAGTGTGTTGCACCGACAACAGAGCTTGACGTGCTCGACCGTGTCGGCGGCGGCGATGGGTTCGCGGCGGGACTTTTCTACGGCCTGATGACCGGCGAAAAGCCCGAAGACGCGGTGAAGCTCGGCTGGGCGCACGGCGCGCTGATCACCACCACTCCTGGCGATACTACCATGGTCACGCTGGAACAAGTTCGCGCTCTCGCCCAAGGCGGCTCCGCGCGGATTCAGCGGTAGATTTCCTTGCGATGCCCCACGCGGAGAACCAGCACCACCAAGCGGGCATCTTTGATCTTGCAGATCAGCCGGTAATCGCCCACGCGGTATTTCCAGAACTCGCCCAGCCGCGAGCCGTGCAACGCTTCGCCGAGACTGCGCGGATCGTTGAGCGTGGCCACTCGTTCGGAGAGAAACTTTAGGATTCGTTTGCGGCGCTGAGGGTCGAGCTTACCGAGTTCCCGTTCTGCTGACTCCGCCAGCTCAACGCTCCAGGCCATGACGTTTCAGCGCGTCCTTGAGCGGGATGGCGCGTTCTTCGCCGCTGCGAATGCGTTCCAGCGCGCCTTCGGCCAGATACAGGTCTTCGAGGTCTTCCAGATGCTCTAGGATGGCTTCCCGCGCGTAGTAGGTTTTGGTGCGCCCGGTGCGACGCGCGAGTTTTTCCAGCCGTTTTTCGATAGATTGCGGAAGCCGGATGGCCAGCATAAGTCGCTCCTTCTTTTTGCTATACAAGTATAGCATATCGTTGGATTCAAGAGAGCGCGAAGCGGGTAGCCACGGTCAGGGCTTTTCTGACCGTAGCTTTTGGATGCGGCGGCAACAAGCCCACGGTCAATTCAAAAGGCGAATTGACCGTGGCTACCAGCTTTATACCGCACTACCGTGGGTGGCGTAGACATTGCGTGGCTGCCATGTCTTAGGCTTCTTCGCGTGTCTGCCTGCCTGCTCTCTTCCCTTCGCACATCGGAAGTGGTTAAATCGGGTTGACAGAATCCTATGAAGAGGCCGACCCTCCATTACTTGTGCTTGGCGATCGTTTTCGCCGCCTCAGTCGTCTTTCAAGTGGCGAGGTCTTACTACCTTCTTCCCGGCTGGTTCAACAAAACCCACGCCATCCAAGAACCGTTCGTCATAACGCCCACGCCGGAGGGATTCAAGATTGGCTGGGCTTCTCCCTGGGCGCTTAAGGCCGGGGTCGAGCCGGGGCAGGTTTTGAAGTCCGTTGATGGCAAGGCTGTTCGTGGTTCCGCCGTCTACGGCCAAGCCATTGTCAATGCCCTTCCAGGCCAGACGCTGCAACTGACGGTTCAGCCTCAGCGAGACGGCAAATTGCTGCCGGAAAAAAGCATTTCGCTGCCCATGCCGCGGTCTGAACGAACGGAAGGTTCCAGCGAGGCTTTGTCATTGCTGTATTTCGTCCTTATTCCTCTTTTCTGTATTGCGCTTGGATTCTGGGTTGCCGCTGTTAGGATTCGCGATCCGCTGGCTTGGCTGCTTCTCGCTCTCATGCTGAGTTTCGCCACCGCGACGTACCCCTCCCCGGAGCTTTGGAGACCGCTCTGGCGCGACTATGGAGCGGCCTACTATGCCGGGCTGCTCGGAACCTGGCCCATTTGGATGCTCCTGTTTGGAATTTATTTCCCCGAACCTTTTCAGCAGCAGAGTTGGAGGAAGCGGTGGAGGCTGGCGCAATGGGTGGTTGTTATCCCTCTCGCCGTTTTAGCGTTAATTCGCGTCATCACATCCCTCGGCGCGATGCGGGATTACCTGTCTGTAAGCTCTCTCCTCAGCATTGAGATCAGCCTGTCGCCTCTGGAATCCGCGCTGATGGTCGCCAGCGTCATCGGCTTCTTTGCCTGTATCGGGTTGAAGTTGCGCCTCGCCGGTTCCCGGGACGCAAGACGGCGGCTGCGCTTGCTCTTTGCCGGCACCATCATCAGCTTGGTTCCCATGGGGTCGCTGATTACCATCTCCTTGCTTCGCGGCTGGGTTCTCGGCAGCCACTTTCCGGATGGATTGTGGCTGGGCGCCTTCTCGATGGCCTTTCTTTTCCCGCTGACGCTCGCCTACGTGATCGTGGTCGAGCGCGCCATGGACGTGCGAGTGGTCATACGTCAAGGTCTCCGGTATGCGTTCGCCAAGAGCGGAGTGAACGCCATCCAGATTGGATTCGGCGCCGGCTCAATTGCGGTTGTAATCTTGATTCTGAAACGCGTGCGACCTTATTCCACCATTTTTTTTGTGATTATCGCGGCGGTCGTCCTGGTGTTTCTGGGGACCCGGCAAGGCTTCCGTAAGCTCAGGCTCTGGATTGATCGCAAGTTTTTCCGGGACGCATATAACGCGGAGCAAATTCTGAGTGAACTGGGTGACCAGATGCGGTCCATTGTCGAGCCGCGCCCCTTGCTTGAAAAGGTGTGCGGCAGCATCGCCGATTCGCTCCATGTGCCGAGGGTGGCGGCCCTGCTTCAGGATCAAGGGAGCTTCAAGCCTGCCTACGCGCTGGGGTACGACGGCGCTCCGGACGTGACCTTCACAGAACATGCGAGCGCCTTGGAACGAATGCGGCGGGTGAATGAGCCGCTCACCGTCTATTTTGACGACCCGGAATCCTGGATTTATCAAAGCAGGGTCAGCCCGCTGGAGCGCGCGGAGCTGGAGGCGCTTCACGCGCAGCTCCTGCTTCCATTGGCCGCCAATGAGCGGCTGCTCGGTTTTCTCAGCTTGGCGGAGAAGCGTTCGGAAGAGCCGTATTCGCGGTCAGACATTCGTCTGCTCAAATCCGTGGCTTCGCAGACCGGGTTGGCGCTTGAGAACGCGCAGTTGAGCGCCGCTCTCGCTCGGGAGGCGGCGCAACGCGAGCGCCGGAATCGCGAGCTTGAGATTGCGCGCGAGGTCCAGGAACGGCTCTTTCCCCAAAAGCTGCCTCTGATTGCCGGATTGGATTACCGCGGCGTCTGCCGGCCGGCTTTCGGCGTAGGCGGCGATTCTTATGATTTTCTTCTTCTTCCGGAAGGGCGCCTCGGCATCGCCGTTGCGGACGTTTCGGGAAAAGGCATTGTCTCGGCGCTCATGATGGCGAGCCTCCATGCCTGGCTGCGCGGCGAATCGCTCCGGGCGGATTCAAATCCTTCCCATTTGGTGGGCAGGGTCAGCCGCCTGCTCTTCGAGGCCTCGGACTCAAACCGCTATGCCACCCTCTTCTATGCCCAATATGATCCTTCCGCCGGTCGCTTGGAGTATGTCAACGCGGGACACAACCCTCCCGTGCTTTTGAGGCGGCGCGGCGATCGCCTGGATTTTGAGAGACTGAGCGAAGGCGGCACGGTGGTGGGTCTTTTCGAGCAAGCTGCCTATTGTCAAGGCTCCGTCGCGCTTGATGAAGGCAGCTTGCTCGTCGCATTTACCGACGGAATTACCGAAGCGATGAACGCCGAAGGCGAGGAATGGGGAGAACACCGGCTGATTGAGACTATTCGGACCACCGATGGCCTCCAGGCCGGCGATATGATCCGGCGCATTCTCGCCTCGGTGGATGCGTTCACGGCCGGCGCCGAGCAGCACGATGACATGACGCTGGTCGTCGTCCGCGCTGGTGGCGGTTTGAGCGTAAACACCAATGTGCCGGTTGAAATGTGAGTCTTCCAGCGGATAGCCACGGCACGGTTTGTGTGCCGTGGGTTTTTTCTAAGGACGTTACGAACCCACGGCATAAAAATCATGCCGTGGCTACCAGCATTTCTGGCCGTGGGCTTTTGGATGCGCCGACAACAAGTCCACGGTCAATTCAGAATGTGGATTGACCGTGGCGACCGTTCAATCCGTCAGCAGGTCCTGGAAGTAGGCATTGAGCAGGCGGTTGTTGGGGTCATATTGTTTGCGAGCGGCGGCAAATTGCTTCAGCCGGTCGCCCATCGCTTTTTGCGCGTAGGCGCGCGTGACGCCCCAGGTCTGATTGAGTAGCACCGAGCCGCCCAGGTTCGAACAGAATTCGTTATAAGCGGTGAGAAACGGCTTCCAGGCGCCGTCGCCGGTGGATACCGGGTCTACAGTCATGACGTTGCCGTCATAGGAATACGACAGCAGCGATTCCTGATCCTTCAGAATGCGGTAGCCCACGCTCAGCATGTTGGAGCGGTAGCCTTTCTGCTGGTAATAGTCCTTCGAGAATTTGAAATACGCGGGCAGGACTTCGGCATACCGTTCTTCGGGAAACGCCCATAGGCTGAAGGTGTAACGGCTGCTGCCCGACACCGGCGGGTAATGAATGATCTGGTCGGTGGCGATCGTGTTGTCGCTTTTAATCAGATGCGTGAGCTTGAAGCGCCACAAGGCGTTGAACTCGTCCACCGCCTTGTAAAGGATCGTGGGATTCGAAATAGTCTCCGTCAGCTCGTGGCAGAACATCGGCCCCGCGGTTCCCCACATGAAGTTGCGCAGCTTCCACACGTGGCGCGCCGGGCTGCCCGTAGCGCCGGGATTGTATTTGCGGAATTCCACGGTGATCAGGTTGTCGAACGGGAACGTATAGAACATCATCGACTCATTGCGCGCCCAAAGCTCCGGCAAGCGGCTGGTGAAATCTTCAAGGGTAAAGGTTTCGTGATACACCGCCATCGGC
>DASZAE010000374.1:0-2889 GCA_035945515.1 Terriglobia bacterium | reverse complement strand
CAGCGTCACCCGCAATCCACCTTCTTCAAGCTCAAGCAGTCCATCAATGGTGCAGCCGGCAGGCGTGGTCACCATATCCTTCAGCTTGGCCGGATGCTCGCCGCTCTGCAGCACCAGCGCGGAAGCGCCGAGGAGGGTCTGGGCGGAAAGTTCGGTTGAAAGCTCGCGCGGGAGGCCCAGCTTCACGCCGGCTTCGGCGAGCGACTCAATAATGGTGTAAACATAAGCGGGGCCGGAAGCAGAAAGGCCTGTGATCGCGTCCATATGCTTTTCATCGACCGTCACGGTGCGGCCCATAGAGCCAAAAACGCGGTTGGCGATTTTCAAGTCCTCTTCCGTCGCGTGCTTGCCGCGGGCGATGGCCGTCATGCCGTGCCGGATCAAGCAGGGCGTATTCGGCATGGCGCGCACCACGCGGGCAGGATAGGGCAGTTCGCGCTCGATCAGCGCCGTAGTTACCGAAGCGGCGGCGGAGATCAGCAGCGCATCTTTGCGCAGATGCTTTTTCACTTCCTGCAAAAAGCTCTTCACCTGCTGCGGCTTCAGGCAGATCAAAACAAGGTCGGCGCTCGAAACCGCTTCGCAATTATCCGTGCCCGCACGGATGCCGTATTTCTCGGCAAGAAATTCGGCGCGCGGCTGATGGGCCACCGTTGCAATCACGTGGCTAACCGGCGCAAGTTGTGATCCCAGAACGCCGGAAAGCAACCCTTCGCCCAGTTTGCCCGCGCCAATCACCGCCAGCTTCTTGAATTGACCTCTTTCAGCCACCGGCGATTTGGTAAGCTCCGTCTTTGTTTTCATATTGCGCTACCATTAACAGAAACGTCGATTTAACAATCCCTGTTAGCATTGTACCGGCGGCCTCTGGCCGCCGGTCTCGACTCTTAAAAAAACCGGCGGCCAGAGGCCGCCGCTACAGCACATCAACCTCAGTTGTTAGCAGCTCTTTACCGCCGCGCTTGAGACTGAGCGGCGGTCGCCTCCTCGGCGGCGGGCTTATTCCACGCCATCATCTTGCGCAACTCGACGCCTACTTTTTCAATCAGATGGTCTTGCGCCTTGGTCCGCATTTCGAGGAAGTGCTTGCGGCCCTCGTCGTTTTCTTTGATCCATTCTCGCGCGAAAGCGCCGCTCTGAATATCGGCGAGCACTTTTTTCATCGTCTCGCGCACGTGCTGATCGATCACCACCGGCCCGCGCGTGTAATCGCCGTACTCGGCCGTGTCGCTCACCGAATAACGCATGTATTTGATGCCGCCTTCGTAGATCAGATCCACAATCAGCTTAAGCTCGTGCAGGCACTCGAAGTAGGCGATTTCCGGCTGATAACCCGCGGCCACCAGCGTCTCGAATCCTCCGGCAATCAGCGCCGTGACGCCGCCGCAAAGCACTACTTGCTCGCCAAACAGGTCGGTCTCAGTCTCTTCCTTAAACGTGGTGCGGATGACGCCCGCTTTGAGACAGCCCACGCCCAGCGCGTAGGCTAATCCGGTAGCCTCGGCATGGCCGGAAGCATCTTGCTCGACCGCCAGCAGTCCGGGCACGCCAATCCCTTCCACAAATAGCTCGCGCATCCGGTGGCCGGGCGACTTGGGCGCGATCATGATCACGTCCACTTCCGGCGGTGGAACCACGGCTTTGAAATGAATGCTAAACCCGTGCGCGAAAAGCAGCGTTTTGCCGGGGCCAAGATGCGGGGCGATGGACTCTGCATAAACCTTCTTTTGCAGATGGTCGGGAATCAGGATCACAATCACGTCCCCCCGCTTTGCCGCCTCCGCCGGATCGTAAACTTCAAGCTTGGCGGCCTGTGCCTTAGCGCGGGAGGCGCTCGAGGCTGGCAGTCCGACAATCACCTTCAAGCCGCTGTCGCGCAGGTTCAGCGCGTGAGCGTGGCCTTGGCTGCCGTAGCCGATCACGGCGATTGTCTTGCCTTTCAAAGTTTTCAAATCTGCGTCTTTTTCGTAATAAACCTTAGCCATTCGTTCCTCCAAAAGATTTTTATAGCTTTTGCGCTGCTGCAGCCGCCGTTATCGCACAGATTCCTTCGGCGAGCAAGGTCCATGATGTGATGAACTTTGATTCTACCGCATCGGGGGCAAAAGAAACCTGGTCTTTGGAACCGCCTACATCACCTTTTCACCGCGCGTCGTTCGCACGCGCGCAAACGAAAGAACGCCCGGTTGACGGGATACTTCGGCGGCAGAGTGCTCTGCTTCAAGCAGAGCCGTGCCTTGGCCGGCAAAAAGCAATTTGGCGCCGGGAAGCAACGCCGCGATGCGCGAAGCATCCTGCGAGCCCGCTTCGCCCTCGACAAAGACAAATGACGCCGGTTCCGAATCGTGCTGGCGATAGTACGTCACATGACGCACGCCTTCCGTGCGCCGCAGGAAGTGATATAAGTGATCCAAATCCGCGCCCGCCGTTTCGAGCAGCACCGTCAAGTTGTATCCCTCTGCGGTGAGCGCCATGGTGAACGTCAGCAGGCGGACGCCCTTACGCCGAAAGATATTCAGCAGGCGGCAGATCACGATCAAGTCGTCCTGCGTTTCAAGCGTCAGCAAATACTTCACAACATTTCTCCTTGGGAAAAACTGCTATAGCGGCGGCCTCTGAGCGCCGGCCTTTACTATTAAAATCCGCCGGCCAGAGGCCACCGCTACAGCGGGACAAGACGCCCTAGCAGTTTGTTGAAAAACGTAATCTGTCATGCTGAGCCCTTCGGCTTCGCTCAGGATAAACTCCGCGAAGCATCTGCTGTTTCTAGTTGAAAACAAACAGAAGCAGATTCTTCGCGGAGTTTACCCTGAGCGAAATGCCGGGATTCTTCGCTTCGCTCAGAATGACAAGCGAAGGGCTCAGAATGACATCGCTCAACGGTTTTTC
>DASZAE010000373.1:0-8242 GCA_035945515.1 Terriglobia bacterium | reverse complement strand
GATGTGGTACCGCTTCATGATCTCAAGCGCGTCTGAAATGCGGCTTTTAGGGTTAACCGTGACCGGGTCCACAATCATGCCGCTTTCGGAGCGTTTGACCTTGTCGATCTCCGCGCGTTGCTGGGCCGGCGTCATGGTCCTGTGCACAATGCCGATGCCGCCCTGCTGTGCGAGCGCGATGGCCAGGCGCGACTCGGTCACGGTGTCCATGGCGGCGCTGACGATGGGAATGTTGAGCGGGATGTTCCGGCTGAAAATCGTGTTCGTGCGGGCTTCGGCAGGCAGGATAGAGGACTTGGCGGGCCGCAGGAGAACGTCGTCAAACGTCAGAGCTTCCCGAATAGAACCCTCGATCATAGTCCTCCTCGCTTCAGAAGACATTCTCCGCAAGCGGTTAAACTTATGATTTTAACGGCCACCGCCAGAGCGGTCAAGCCAATCGCCACGTGAGTAGTGGGTCAGTTTGATGGTTACGAGCCAAAGAAATCGGCGATGACCGCTCTGGCTTCTGGCGGTCCTGTGACTTCAAGGCAGATTGGTTGATTACCGGCCTCAATAATAATTCTGAACGTGAGAAATGGGCAGCACTGACGCTCCAAATCAACAAGGCGACCGAGTTGGGCCAGCACTTCAGAGGTGGGCTCAAAGCGATACGCATAGCCCAGAGGCAAGGGCGTCACATTGCGAGCGGCACCACGAACGGAATCCAGAATCGTTCGGCGTCGCTTCCGCATTTCAGCTTCAGTGAGACTGCAGGCTATCCGTGGCTCCATGAGAATAGCGTAGCCGGTTGATCGAACAATCTCAAACTGACCCACTACCGCCATGCGTGCTTTCCAGGCCGGCTCCACTGGCTTCGACCCGGCAAGCGCATTTGCAATCATTGCCGGATAACTTGCGTTCCAGGGGGTGGTGCAAGAGCGAAGAGCGAGGGATCGAGGGGCTTGTTGCGCTCCACATTGCTGAATTCAAATTGCATGGTGCTGTTGTCGGGATAAAAAACAACCAGGCGGCGAACGTCAAACTGCGGAGTTAGCTCAATCACCACGCTGCGGTAATCCCGCTTGTAGAGCAGGCGGGGATAGCCGCGGATCACCCGATCGCCGTGGTCCGGTTCAAGAGCCTGGGGGGCGAATTCAATCCGCGAGAACACTCGGCTCAGTTGCATGTGGGAGACCAGGATGTCGAGCGGGACGCGCGCCTCCGCCGCATCGCTTGTGGAAGAAACCGTCATTTGCTTCTCGGCGGGAACATAAAGGACCAGGCTTTTGCCATTCGAAACAAAAAGTTTCTTCTCCGGTTTTTGGTAGACCCAACGCATCTTTCCGCCGCGAGCCATGTAAACCGCGCCCGATTCCACGCGGGTGCGGCCCCACGCGTAAGAAGTCTGGGTAAAATCGGCCTGGAGCGTGGTCACGTCGGCATAGCGCGCTTCAAACTCACGAACAAACGCATCGATTGACGCGGGCGATTTAGCGAAAAGCAAGGCAGACAGCGCGCACAATAGAAGGAGCGCGATGGCCGCCACGCTCGCCGCATCCGCCGCGCGGCATCTCAAGCGCCCCTGCGCGGGGACGGAATCATAATTGCGATTTTTGCTCATGAGTATTTTTAATTTGCAACTTTCTCAGCGATTCTAACGCTCCGGCGTTTTTGGGATCGGTCTCAAGGCCGATGCGGTATTCTCGTTCCGCCACGTCGTTCCTGCCTGTGTCTTCCGCAATCGCCCCGAGATTAAAATGCGCCACGCTGTCGAAATGATTCAACGCGAGAGCGCCCTCAAACGCGCGCTGGGCATCCGCCGGACGTCCGTGGCGCAAATAAATTTTCCCCAGGTCATCCAGCGATTCAACGCTTGGAGCGCACTCGACAGACATGCGGAATTGCTCTTCAGCTTGCGCATCCTGCCCCGCCGCGAAATAAAATTTGCCCAGCTCGGCGTGCGTTGCTGCGCTTGAGGGAGTAAGCGCCACCGCCGTCCTGAGTTGCGGTTCCGCGGACTCGGCGCGGCCCATCTTCTCATACGCAAGGCCGAGGTGAAGATGCGCCTGAGCGTAAGCCGGATTCAGCCGTATGGCCTGCTCGAAGTCCATGACGGCCTCCGGATAGTCTCCTTCTTTAGAATAATACAATCCCAAGTTGTCGAGGACGGGCACGAGCGTGGGTTGCGCCCTATAGGCCAACTGCCACTCGCGCGCGGCCTGGTCCGCTTCGCCTCGCGCCCAATAGACGGTTCCAAGATTGTTCAAGATAGGCGCCGCGCCGGGCTGCTGAGAGAGCGTCCGCGTGTAAAGCCGGATATCATCCCTCCAGTCCCGGTTGCGAGTGAAAATGCGGATCGCGCAGAGCAGCAGTAGCAGGACGCCGCCTGCCGCGAGCCCGCGCCGCAGGATGACGCGGCGCAAGGGCAATCGCTCCCAAAACCAGACCCCGCAGAACGCAATAGCCCAGCAAAAACCCACCGAGGGCAGGTAGAGATACCGTTCCGCAAAAACATTGGCCGCGAGCCATCGCGCGTTCAACACCGGCGCGAGCATCACGAGGAACCAGACAATTCCAAAAGAGGCCGCGCGATGGCGTTTCCACAGCGCCGCGAAAGCAACGCAGAGAGTAATCAGCGCCGCAACTCCGGCCAGAACGCGCGGATCGAAGAACCGGGTGCTTTGGTGGAAGATGTAAAATGCGCAAAGATACCACGGCCAGAAAAGCTTCCAGAGATAATGCCCGGCGAGCGCCGGGGCAGAAAGAAAGGCGTGATCCCACGGCACGCGCGATTTGTAGACGACGGGCGCAAAGGCTCCAAGCGCCCGGATTCGGGCCGCCAGGTACGCCGCTGAGAGCAGCCAGAATATGCCGTACCGCGCCGCCTTCTGTTTCCATGCCGTGCTGGATCTGTCTTCACGGTATGCGTGTTCGTAGACTGTGGCGAGAAGCGGCAGCATCAAAGCTTGTTCTTTCGAGAGCAACGCCAGGCTGAAGCTCACCGCCATAGCAAGAATCCATCCCGGCGCGCGCTTGCCGCCAGGCCGCGCGGCTTTGATGAAAAACCAAAACGCAAGGAGGCAGAAAAGCGTCACTTCAAGATCGGTCACGCCTGCGATCCAATCCACAGATTCGGTATGAACCGGATGGAGAGCAAAAATGAGCGCCGCGAGAAAGGCAACGTTGCGGCGGCCAAACAAAGCCAGCGTAAGGCCGAACAGCACGCAGACCACCGCGATGTGAAGCACGAGATTGACCAGGTGATATCCAAATGCAACCTTGCCGAAGACCTGATAGCACAGCAGGTAGCCCGCAGTCATCAGCGGGCGGTAATAGTTAGTGATGCCTGCCTGCCCCATGTAAGACCATGCGCTCGAAGTGAAAATTTGATGAACGTGATGGAAATTCAGAATGTAAGGATTGTTGAGGATTTGGGTCTGATCATCGTAAACAAAGCCATTCAACAAGCCGTTCAAATAGGGCAGCGCCGCCGCTGCGATCAGCAGAGCGAGCAGCGCCGCGTCCGGCCGCTCGGAAAGACGGCTTGCGCGAGTGTTGATTTGCTCGTCCATCAGCGACGCCCCGCTTCCGCGCTTGCAGCTTGCCCTTGCAACTTGGCAAGCGCGGCCAAAGCCTTTTGATCGCCGGGGTCGCGCTGGAGGCCGGCCTGATATTCGCGGATAGCTTCGGCGAGCCGTCCCGTCGCGCCATAAAATAGCCCCAGCATGAAGTGCGGGCGGGCGCCGGCGGGATCGATTTGGAGAGCGGTTTTGAACGCGCTCTCCGCGCTGGTCCGGTCCCCGCGCATCCATTCGGCGAGACCAAGGCCATAAGAAGCTCGCGTGGTGGGCATGGAGCGGTTAGAGGCTTGAAATTGTGCGCAAGCCTCGGCGTATCGGCCCTCGTCGAAATAAAGTTCCCCAAGATTCACGCGCGGTCGCACGTCTAAGGGCGCGAGTTTTATAGCCGCAAGCAGTTCCTGCTCCGCTTTCTGTTTCATGCCCATTGCGGAATAGGCCATTCCGAGTCCGGTGTGGGCGCCTTCATCTTTCGGAGTCACTGATAGAGTTCGCTCGAAAAAAATCACCGCCTCTTCATAACGTTTTTGCCGGAGGCGGAGAAGCCCGAGATTATCCAGAACGTAAGTGGCGCTTGGCTGAAGCTGATATGCCTTTTCCCACTGCTCGCCGGCGTCCGCAAAATCTCCGTGATCCCAATAGTAGTTGCCCAGGTCATTCCGGATCATCAACGCATTGGGCGAGACGCTGAGCGTGCTCTGATAAAACGTCAGGTCATTCTTCCAATCGCGTCCACGGATCATGATCCGGGTGATCATCAAGACTGCAAGTACGCACGCGAAAGTGGCAGCAGCGCGCTTCCACGCCACGCCCTCTGCAACACACTTTCTCCAAAACTTTAGCCCTAACCACCCGAGCACCCAACAGAAACCCACCGACGGCAGGTACAAATACCGCTCCGCAAAAGCAAAATCGGGCATCCAGCCCACGTTAAGCACGGGGGCAAGCGTGACAAAAAACCAGATCAAGCCGAAAAATACGCGCCTCTCGCGCTTCCAGAAATAGACCATGAGCAGAACGCAAATGACGGTAACGGCGAGACCTGCAAAAATACGTGGCAGCAGCGCGCCCAAAGTAGCGGGGAAGACGTAAGCGGCGCACAGGCGGACGGGCCAGAACAACTTTTCTATATAATGGCCGGTCAACGCCACGGCAGAGAGCACAATCGCGTTGAAACTCAGCCCGCGCCTCGCCGCAATGGGAGCAAACGCTCCAAGAAAGTGGATGCGCGCCGCAAGATACGCGGCCAGCGCCAACCATAGACCTCCGTAGCGGCGCAGCTTGACTAGGAATGAAGCGTCCTGGCGATCCTCCCGGCAACTGTGCTCATAGATCACGGCAATAACAGGCAGCACGGCGGCGGATTCTTTCGAGAGCACGGCCAGCAGATAACTTGCGAGCATCGCCGCCTGCAAGACCGCCCACCGCTTGCCGCCGGTCTCGCGCAAGCCGAGGAAAAACCAGAATGCCAGGAGGAAGAAGAAGGCAGCCTCAAGATCGGTAACGGCCGCAATCCAATCCACGGCCTCGGTATGAATGGGATGCAAGGCAAACAGCGCGGCCGCGAGGAATGCCACGGCGCGATCCTTGAAGATGCGGCTGGCCACAGCAAACATGAGACAGACCACGGCCACATGGATCGCGATGCTTGCCAAGTGAAATCCGGCGGCGCTGAACCCAAATAGGGCGTGGCAGAGCGCATAAGTCAAGGTCATTACCGGCCGGTAATAATTTGTGATGCCTTGCGCGCCTCCCTGAAACGACCAAACTGTGGTGGTAAAAATCTGCTTCAGATGGCCGAAGTTGCGGACATAAGGATTCCGCAGCACCTGGAGGTCATCATCATAGACAAATCCGTTGAAGAGAATATTGAGGTAGGGAAGCGAGGCGAGAGCAACTAGAAAGGCCAACAGCCATCGGCCTGACCCGGATAACCTCGCGCCCGCAGCCGTTTCTGGCGATCCAGTTGATCCATGCGGCGCAGGCATCATGGACGCTCTCCAGCTTGGCTCGCTGGCTGATTCGCGCTATTTGAGCGTCCCATTTGACGAATGCGCTCCGCCCATCCCGGCGGCAGAGGCAGCGGCGCTCGCAAGTCCGCATAGCGCGCATAAAGCCAGTTGGCCAGGAGATAACATAGTGGCGCCAGAATAAACCCCGCGATGCAATCCACGGCGTAATGGTAGCGAAGGTAGATAGTGGAGATCCAGAGGCTTACGATAATGGGAGAGAGAATCCAGAAAAGCCGCTTTGAATTGCGCCAGGCGTAGAGCCACACCAAAAACGAGATGCCGACGTGCAGACTGGGGAAACAATCACGCTGTATCCGGGCGAAATTGAAAAAGGCAATCTGTTGATTGAAAACGGCGAGAGGCTGCGTCAGCGGCACGGTGTACTGAGCGTGCAGCGTGTACATCGGTCCGATGGCCGGAACAATCAGGTAGCCGAGAATGCCGAAAAAGCTTACCAGAACCAGGCCGCACATCATCTCGCGGAACCGTTCGCGGGGGCGCAGAAGATAAATAAAGCAGGCCACAATCGGGATGTTATACAAGTGGAATGCGTAAGCAAACTGCATCCAGGCGGTGAGGGGCGGGCTGATGAACCTCTGAATCCAAAGGCTTGGCTCTACGCCAAAAAGCCATTTATCCCACGCGAGCAGCATGGCGTCGCGGTCATGCGTAACCAGTAAAAGAGTCGCCTTGCCCCACAGCGAGTAATACATCAGCAGGATCACGAGAAACGGAAACCAATCGCGGACGATTCGCCAGTAGGGCCGGATAAAATCCACCACGTCCTTTCCGGTTTCGAGAGGCGTTTCCGTGCCCGCGATGAAATAGTTCACCACTTCCTTCGCCAGCAGCAAGGCCATGGCGGGGATGACAATCATCACGTCGGACGGGTCGAGCGATTGGCCCCGGAACTCGCGGAAAAAAATCTGAAGCGTGAGATCAATCAGGAAGAAAAGCAGCGCCACGACATCTTCCAGCCGGAATCCTAGCGTCAGGACGTTTTCATTGGGCATAGAGCGCCTTTAGATCCTCGAAATGCTTGCGCAGCGGCGGCGAAAATGAGTAGTGCCGGGTCGCGTTGAGCACCGCTATTGCGCGCGGAGCGTCGCCGGCAAGGTAATAGGCGCGCGCAAGGCCGGTCACCGCGTCTGCGTCCGTCGGAACCATGCCGAGCAAGGTGAGATACGCAGTTTCGGCCGCCTGGTATTGCTTGAGCGCGGTATAGGAAAGCGCCTCGAGCGCGTAAGCGATAGGATAGTACGGGCTTCGCTTGATCACCTGTTTGGATGACTGAACGGCCTGTTCGTACTGCCCCAGGAAATAATGGCAGGTTCCAAAGCGGATCTCATCGGTGTCACTCAGCTTGCCGGCGCTCAGCCGCAGGAAAACCGGCTCGTCATCCAGAGTTGATTGAAACTGATGCGCCGCCACTTTCGCCTCATCGAGAGCCTGCCAGTAACGGAGGTTGGACGGCCTCATCTGCACCGCCCGGAGCGCATTTAAGTATTCGAGCGGGACCTCGCCCCGATCGGCATTCTTTGACGACGCACGGTAGTAGAGTTCAGCCGCGACGTCGTCCCCAATCGCCGCCGCGCCCGCGATCGCAATCACGATGACCAGCAAATAAAGCGCCCACTTCACCCATCCCGGTTTGCGCGCGCTATGCAAGGCGCCCAACCGCATGGCGCTGATAATTTTCACCGCGAGCAGCACCAGAAAAATCAGAGCGAAGGCTTTCAGACCTTCTACGAAAATGAAATGCGAAATTTCCATGCCGTCCGTTCCAAAACGCGGGCGATGAAATGGTAGCTATGGCACGATTTGCGTGCCGTGGGCTTTTTGCCCAGTATCCCACGGCACAAACACCGTGCCGTGGCCACCGCCCATTCACATTGTCATTCTGAGCCCTTCGGCTTCGCTCAGGGTAAACTCGGCGAAGGACCTTGCGTTTCGCCTGAAAACATCTGACACTCCTGTTTATGAGACCGCTTTTTTATAGTTCGGTATCATACGTTCATTGAAAGCGAAAAGGTCCTCGTCGATTCAATTCCGCGCCGAACGTTTTGCAGCGGTCTGCGTGTGTTCCCTGGCGCTGCTGACGCTAGGCTCCTGCCGGCCTTCGCAATTGTCACGCGGTCCCCGACAAAACAATTCCAAAGAACAAATTGCAATTTCCACGGTGAAACCGCAGCCGGTGAACGTCGTTCTGATTACACTCGACACGGTGCGGGCCGACCATTTGCATTGCTACGGCGACAACAAGATTAAAACTCCCGTGATTGACGGGCTGGCCCGGAATGGCGTTCTGTTTGGAAGAGCCGTGGCGCAGACGCCGCTGACGGGGCCATCTCACGCCAGCATGTTCACCGGCGAAAATCCGAACGTGCATCACGTGCGGGACACGGGCGGATTTGCGCTGCAGCCATCTTCCGTGACGCTGGCGACAATTCTGCAGCGGTCCGGTTGGGACACGGCGGGCTTCATCAGTTCCGCGGTGCTGAATCGGCAGTTCGGCTTCAATCAGGGATTTTCCATCTATGACGATCAAATTCCAGAGACGATCGACAAGACGACTGGACAGCCCACGGCGGCGCGTCCGGCCAATATTACCGTGGACCACGCAATCGGCTGGTTGAACAATCAGTCTGGAAGACCATTTTTTATTTGGCT
>DASZAE010000372.1:0-23692 GCA_035945515.1 Terriglobia bacterium | reverse complement strand
CAGGCACGCGCCAACGCCCACAACGATGTCAATCGCCCGCTTCAAAACGCGCTGCGCGGACTTTTTGCTGCCCGGTGAAAGCTGCGCCGGACGTCTTGCCAGGCGCACTTCATTCATCGAGTCTGTTGTCTTGGCGGACATGCTTGTATCTGGTTGAAAATTATGTGACACCCACTTTTGTAGCGGGGGGCCCCTTATAGGCTTCATCTGCCGGTCTTAAATAGCAAAAGCCGGCGGCCAGAGGCCGCCGCTACAAGGGCCGGCTTTTCGATGGACCATAGTTGCTTTGCGCGTCTTCAGCAACCTTCACCTCAACAAATTTCCGGATGCGCTCGCGAAATTCGCTCTCGTCAAATTGCAGAGCGTGGGCGCGAATGCGCTCGGTTTCAAATGTCAAATCCTCAAATTTCCGAATTGCTTCCGCCAACGCCTCCGGCGTCTGCTCGGCAAACAGCACGCCCGTCTCGCCGTCGATGACGATCTCCGAAGCGCCTCCGCCCGCGCAAGCAATCACCGGCTTCCCATAGGCCTGTGCTTCCACCATCACAATGCCAAAGTCTTCGATGGCCGGAAACACAAAGGCACGGCAACGCGAATAATAATCCGCCAGCACCGAATCGCTGACCGAACCAAGCAACTCGATGTTGCCTTTGGCTTGCCGCTTCAACTCCGTGAGCTCAGGCCCTGTCCCCACTATTTTAAGCGGCAGCCTGAGCTGATTGAAAGCCTGAATTGCAAGGTCCACGCGCTTGTAGGGCATCAGCCGCGAAACCAACAGGTAGAAATCCTCCGAAGTTTTCGACGGGGAGATCGCTTTCACCCGCGCCGGAGGGTAAATAATCGTGGAGTCCCTGCGGTAATACTTGGCAATCCGCGCGGCCGTGGTGTGTGAGATGGCGATGAAATCATCCACCCTATCTGCCGATATCCTGTCCCACATTCTGAGGCGCGACATCAATGGATCCGCAAAAATCTTCTTCCAACCGCTCCGGAAGGCCGTTGCCCGGGAGGAATGAAATTCCGACCAGAGGTATCTCAGCGGCGTATAACAGTAGCAAACGTGGCGCGCTGAAACGGGGGGAATTACACCCTTGGCGAAAGCAAACGATGAACTCAGGATTACATTGAAGCCGCTCAGGTCGAACGACTCAACGGCCATCGGGTAAAGGGGAAAATAGGCGCGGAAGTAGCGGCTGGCGCCCGGCAGCCGCTGCGCGAAGGAAGTGACAATACGCGCGCCCGGCAGCAACTCCCTGGCGATCTTCGGTTCGGCTACCAGCGTGTAAACTGGCGCCTCCGGATAGGCGGCGTGCAGGCTCTGCAGCACCCGCTCCGCCCCGCCCACGTGCACAATACAGTCATGAACCAATGCTATTCGCATTAATCTTGAGAGTGTTCTCGCCCAAATTATAAAAACTATATTTAATTTAATTGTTAATTAATATCATAATATAAATAAATGTATTATAGATTTAATAAAAAACGCGAAACTTCGACACACAAAACAGAAGCTTTGATTAAATACTACAACTTGCTTCTTTGGAGGAAATTCAAACCATGAAAGCTACATTGCACGCAGCACTTACGGTAATTGTATTTTGCACGGCAGGTCTCGGACAAGGGGCACGCCACGATGGCATTAGCCTCAATGGCTCCGGAGGAATCCTCACCGGCGCGTCGATTTACGTGTGTTCCGACCCGGCTTCCGGAACGCCCTGCACCCCGTTAGCAAGTTTGTATTCAGACGTCGCGCTCACTCAGTCCCTTGCCAATCCACTAACGTCCGACGCATTCGGCAAGTTCTATTTCTACGCCCTGCCGGGGAACTATACGATTCAAATCTACAACGGATCGACGCTCCTGTACACACTTGATAACGTTTCTGTGACCTCATCCGCTATAGCCGACAAAGGAGGTCAAGTTTTCAATGTGATGGCCTACGGCGCAAAGGGTGACGGCGTGACCGATGACACGGCGGCCATTCAGAATACTGTGAACACCGCATGCAGCGGCACAACCTATGGAACGGTCTACTTCCCTGCGACGAAGACGTTCTCGACCTCGAGCGTTGGGATTCCGGCCAACTGCATTCTGAACGGAGGAGGCACGCTACTCTTTAAAGCTGGCAACTATTCGGTGAGCTTAAATTCAGGCGATGTCGTCGCAGGCCTCACGTTGAACGGGAATTCTGTAGATTACGGTGCAGCTTTGTATGTCAATCCCGGAGCTCAAAACTTTCTCATCCAAGATAATACTTTCGATAATTGGGAGAACGACGGGTCGGTCTTGGTATGGAATGGTGTTACGGGTCCGGGTAAGATCTTGGACAACATCTTTTCCCACGATGGCTTTGGAAGCCCACCGGTGTTCGATGTGCAGTGCGGCGTCGGCTCTCATGATATTTTGATCGAGGGCAATCATTTTACGAACGAATATAACTACTCAATAGGAGCAGATGGCTCGAATCACATCATAATCTCAAACAACACGATCACTGCCAGCACTAACGGGAGCGGAGCTGGTATTCAGGTGGAAGCAACTGGAGGACCGCTCGATTCAATTACGATCACAGGAAACCAAATTTTTAACTTCGCAACGTGCGCAAGCTGCACCGGCATCCACGTAGTTTCTACCAATCAGAACGCCACTAACGTTGTCATCTCCAGCAATCAGGTCCATAATGGCGGCCGAGGAATTGTTTTCGAGACCGTTGGGAGCGGCGCAATCAAGCAGGCTACGCTTAGCAACTTCATCATCCACGACATCGGGCTGACGTGTGTCAATGCCAACTGGACAAACATGATTGTAACCGGAGGCGTGATCTACAACTGCGGGGAAAATAAGCCGGGGAATGGGGACACGAATGGGCTTTATGTCGGCGGCGGGAACGAAATTGTCTCCAACAACATGGTTTTCGATAATCAGAGTACGCCGACCACGGGTTGCTCATTCAATTTCGCAACTGGAACTCACGGGATCAATGACATAACTGGCGGCGGCACGGCTGGAATTTGCAACTCACAGAATCTGGTTGAGGGCAAGAACTTCAGCTATAGCTTTGCTGTGACAACAAACCCTCAATCGCAATCCTATACTCTTGGTTCGCCGGCCACATATCTCGTGACGGTGCTCTGGCAGCCGGCGGGTTCGGGAGGCACTTGGACGGTGATGGGAGGTATGTGGTTTGTTTCGACATGGGGAGGCTATCCAGGCACCGTCGCGAACACCGGGATCGCCCAAGTGGCGAGCCTCAAGGTTGACAATGCCTTAGGAGCTACGTTTAATATGACAGGAGCTTTGAATAATCAGATAACTGTAACCGCGACTGGCGGCGCAAATGGCACTGTTTATATTTATATCCAGCAGGTTGGATCCCTGAGTTCGAGTTTCTAGGATTCGGTTTCATTAATCAATACTGCTGTACAATAAACATTCCGCCTGTGTTTGTATACATGGCGGAAATCGCTGGCGCGGTGTGATACTTACCAGCAGCGGGGCACAAGAGCGACTGCGCTGGCGCGAAACCGGCACCCGCTGATAACAAACTCACTTCTGCATGTCCCTGTTGACCGGCGCCGAAATCTTGAGAATAGAGAAACTCACATCCGGCACTGTTGTATGTGGCTTTATAGAGAGCGGAAGAAAACCCGTCGGATGGCAAACGGAAAACGGAGGTTCCTGAAAAGACAGAAGCGTACCAGACAACATTCTTTAAGCCGTTGATATCGGCGTTCATCGGCCCCGATACCAGCACGGAGTCGCTGGCGTGGCCTGTGAATGAATCTAGAGAAGATTGTCGCAGCCTGCCTTGTACCTTTACTTTTAGGCTTGAATAGCTCTGCAAATGAAGTCCAGAGATGTCGCCCACCCACGAGATGGCGGGCGCGTCGCCCGTAAGTGTCATCCCATTAATCTGAGCGGGTGAATTGGATTGCAGGCCATAGACGCTCCCCCCACCCCCATCTACGGCATTGAACCCAAGCGTGTTTACATTGACCAGATTTGAACCCGGCGCTCCTTGGACGAAAGCGGCTTTGTCCGAGCCCACATCAATTTCAATTCTTGGGCTCGTGAACGTTACGTCATCAACTTCCCCCTTCACGTAAAACGCCGCCGCTCCGTTTCCCGCCGCATTCAATTGGAAAAAGACGCCACGAAAGCTCATGAATGCGGCATCCATGCCCCTTCCCGTACCGTCAACCTCAACCGCATGTCCTGGAGCAAACCCAGAGAATACTGTGTCGGCGAAGCTGTAGCCACTGGTGCTCCAGGGCCCAGTGAAAGTATACCCAAAGTTCGACTTGATTCCGTAACCTTGGCCGCCGTTGCTGCTAACGAGGAATCCTATATCTGGTCCGTAGACGATGTTGCCTAACGTGCCATAGAAGGCAACATTTTCGCCACCGAAATCAGCCACGCTGGCCACAGAGCCACGGCTAATCGCAACATCATCGAATTCAAGATGGAACGACTCTCCCTTCGCGCTGCCAAGAAGTACCTCGCAGGCTATCTGACTTGAAGACGCAAAACCAATATCCCTAACCATCAAATACGAACTATTAGTAAACTCAGCGGGACACGACGATGGTAATGCCGGTCCTCCATACAACAACAATGTAGAATCTGCCCCGCGAACACCCGCGATACTTTCGGTGGGCCCCGAACCTTGGATCGTCATGTTTAGCATGCTGGTAAAGTTCAAAGGATATGAGTATTTGTAAGTGCCGGGCGGAAAATATAAAATACCGTGAGCTGCCTTCGCCGCGCGTAAAGCTGCCTTGAGGGCCGCTGTATCGTCAGTTACGCCGTCTCCTTTTGCCCCAAACATGGTGACATTGAAGTCGTGTCCTTTTGGGGGTGCTGGGAAAGGAGTTTGTGCTAAACCTGTGACAGATAAGATCAATAGAGCCACAAAGCAGATCAGCAACGGCTCTTTGAGGATGTAAGCGGAGTCTCTTTTCAATTGTTCACCTTGTGGCAAGACACTTAGGGTTTCCGTGCGGGAGGAGCGGCGCGCATTCCGGGCGATGAGGAATTAGGCGGCGGCCCCATATATCGCAACGTCGGCTGCGGCGGCATGTGCGCCACCGCTCGCAGCCCCTGGCCTATCTTATGGAAGGCTATGGTGAAAGCTCGGATAGCAATAAGTCCACCGATGTATGGATATGCAAAAGGCGCCGCCGCGCTCGACATTAAGCCGATTAAGATGCTATACCAAGTCCATATCCGAAAAGCCCCATAACAGTCGAACTCAGCTAGATTCCTAGCCCTCATTCTGATACACAATAACCGTTCATCAACAAATCGCAGAATAATGCCGAATAGCAATCCTTCAATAACCACGCCTGGATAACCAAAATTCACATACCAATCTGCAAAGTAGACATGTGCAAGGCCGTAGTGAGTGGTCGGATCATCGGCACCAACTACGCGGAGCGCAAAGGTTCCCCAGCGATATTGACTCCTGAAGGAGCCTGCGCTATGTGGGAGAAAGCCTAGCAAACCAGCAAGAATTGTCTTACCATGAACAAAATTATACCGGCCTAGTTCAAAGTAGGCGAGCGTCCATCCTGTATCACGAAAATTGGAAAAAAAAGTATTTCCGTGAAGGATCTCCATGTCCGTTGCGCCCCAGGATAAGCCTACATGGTACCTGAAGGCCTGCAAGGCGGCGGCGGCGAAAAGAAGCCCCGCGCATACCACTAACGTGCGCGGCAGTGTCAGCTTCTTCTGTTTTGCAGAGAAATAGATCAGCCCGGCTGAAACAAAGGGCGCTAAGAACGTACCGCGCGATGCGGTGGCAAAATTTCCAAAGCAGGCTGCTACAATTGCAATTATGCTTAGGAGCTTATATGAGCGGATTTTTCCAAAGGCGAGCGCGGCCATGAGAAAAATGGCCCCCATGCTACTCACTACTAGAGCGCCCAAGTAGAACGAGCCTCCAACGCTTTGCGCCAGCGCAGCCCGCCAGTAAAGAGGGTTTGAGCTTAGAAGGGGTAGGGCGCCAGCCCGATAATATGAGTAGAATACATAACTAAGGGCCGCAAATGATGTAAGGCAGGCACCTAGCACGACATCATCCATGGAGAGGGTGCGGGATGTCGAAGAGGCGCGGGCGAATCTTCTAATCGAGCTTCTCAAGAGTATGCCAACCATGATGTAAGCCAAAATGGCACAGATTGCCCCGACTGTCACAATAACCAATGCTTCGTCAACGCCCCACTGAATTGTGCGGAAATGGCTGACTTGCCCAATTGTTACGAGTGATTCAGGTGTCGTCGCGAGAGGGTATGCAACGTACATGGCTAAGATTACGTTCATGAGGAGCACTACACTACTGGGGAGGAAAAGCAGGCCAGTCCTCTTATATTGGTAATAGAACAAGGCACACAGGCCTATTAGCATTCCGACGTCTAAAGCAGTCATGTCTTATTCACACTTGTCAATCTATGTTGCTCTTCCTGGGTATAAGGTGTTCGGATATGCTTATACTTTCCTCCGAAGCACGTCCCCTTGATGACGGCCACCATTTGCCGCCCCTGCAATCGAAGAAGCTGCTTGAAAAGCCGGCCCATCGTTCCGATAGCTATTGTCCATGTAGGAAGAGGGCTATGTCGAAGGAAAAAACGTAGAGAGGATCTTGCGCCGTAAAAGGCCAGCGTGGGATTATTCCCTCCCGTCGACGCCGCCTGCTTGTGGAGAATAATCGAGTCCTCCGCGACGGCCAATCGCCATCCTCGTTTTCTCAAGCGGAAACAAAGATCAACATCTTCCCAATACATAAAAAATGTATTGTCATCCAACAGACCGATGTCATCGAGAGCGTTCCGGCGCAGCAAGAGACTCGCGCCCGTGACATAGTGCAGTTGATGGGCGGGAACAGGCGAATAGTGGTGGCCGGATCGGCCCGTCCAGAAGCTCACCCAACCGCCGCCCCACACCTGAATTCGGTTCGGTTCCTTCATCCAGTACAGCACAGAACCGACAGCGCCCAAGCGTTCATCGGACTCAGCCATGGCAATCATGGCTTGCAAGGCCCTGGAATCCACTGTTGTGTCGTTATTCAGCAGCCACACATATTCAGCGCCATGCGCAAAGGCACAGCGGATTCCCGCATTGCATCCCCCCGAGAAACCCAAATTGATTCCGGTTTCGAGCAGTGAGATGTCAGGAAATACGGCGCGGAGACGGCCTGCGGAATCATCCGTTGAGCCGTTATCTACGACCAGAATGTTATAGACCGGATAGTCGAGATGGCTTAAAGAGTTGAGACAAGTTATAGTATCTCTCCATCCGTTCCAATTAAGCAAAACGACATACACAAGCCCTTTCTGGGTCAGGTCAGAGCTCATGAATTACCGCCGCAAATCGGTTGACAGCCCTGTCCCAAGTGAATTGTTGGATATGCTCGTAACCCGCCTGTGCAAGGTGGATGCGCCGACCGTTATCCCGAATGAGCGCGAGAATGTTCTCTGCGAGCGCATCGGGTCTTTTTATGGGACTCAGCAGCGCGGTTTCGTCATTTGATGCGTAGGCACGAACTCCGCCGTGATCAGTCGAGACAAGCGCGGCGCCGCAAGCCATCGCTTCGGCTCCCGGCAATCCCCACCCTTCGTAGTGGGATGCGGTTACGAAAATCGACGTGCAATTATACATCTCGCTCAATTCACGGTCCGAGGGTCGTAGATAAAAGCGCACCCATTCAGGAAGCCCTTTGACTCGCTTTGGACCGTACGCCCAAACTTTGATTTCAGGAAAACAATCTTTGACCGAAGCGAGAGCCTGAATTGCATCATGCGTGCCTTTGAATGTTTCGTTACGGGCGGGGAAGCCAATCATATTCCGATTGGGATCTTCGATTTTCTTAGACTTCCGATATATGCTGAAATCTACTCCATTAGGTATATCCGCAGTTATTCGGCCTCCCGATTCCTCTACCATCGCCATTCCAGCGGGTGAAGTCGATATGATGGACAATCCACAATGAAAAGTGCGGCGAATCCGCTCTTTGAGCGCATTGTCCGCCGCCATATAATGCTCATAGTCGTGCACAAAATAGACTTTCTTCCCCTTTTTCCTACCGTAAGTAATGATCCACTCGGCCGTTTGCCACGCAGTCGCCACAATAATATCAGCATCCGGAATATGCCGCTCATGCAATGAAGGCGCCCACAATAATTTTACCTTTGAATCTACTTTAAACCAGCGGTCCGGGCGATAGCCCTTGCTGATGCGCAGCGGGACATAACGCAATGCTTTCAGTTGATCTTTCAAAGGTCTATCAAAATAAACTGTGGCTGGATGTATAAAGCTGATCTGATAGCCCCTTCGCGAAAGATGGTTCGCATATTCATAAACCACCTTGTATCCGCCCACGGGATTTCTCCCAGCACCGGGTAAAACAAGCGTTATGCTTTCCATTCTCCGCGATTGTGTTGAAGGAGATTACCTTTCGATCAGGAATTTGATCTTAGAAGCAAGACCGGCGATAACAAACCTATTGAGAGAATCTTAAAATGATTTGGGCGGTCTCTCAAATAAGCACCGATCAATGGCTTTCTGGCATCATGGCTTCCATTGTCACCGCTCCGAATGATAGCGAAGAAGCGCCCGATAGACGAACCGTGGGAGCGGAACATAAGAATCAAGCAACGGGGTCAATGGCGCAAATACCGGCTCCGCACGTTTAAGGCTTGCCCTCAAAAACCGCCTCATTTTTGATGGCGGAGACTCATCTGCTAGACGGCTTAAACAAGCACCAGCTTCTTTAGCCCTAAACACCTCCCACGACTTAGCAACCGATTCCGTCCTTCGGCAGGCATCCGTAAAAGTTACAAATTTGTGATGGAAACCAATCGCATCGGCATTATAAAGTAGCCGGATGCCCGCCTTCTGCAAACGGAAGCCTAGCTCGATGTCTTCATAGCCGTAGGTATCAAAGTCCTCATCAAACATACCTTTTTCCCTAAGAAAAATAGTTTTGAGGCTGATATTTCCGGTGTAAAAATGTCGAAAATCGACCTCCTGCCCACTCACCAGACCACGAAATGAAAGCATTGGTCCACCGTCGCCCAGCCAGTTCATAAATGGTGTAGGCTTAACATATTGATCCCAAATTGTGCATCCGAGAATAGCGATTTCCTGCTTTGGAAACTCACTGTGCCATGCAGCGTGTTCCATGATTAGATTTGACGAAGGGATCACATCATCATCAGTAAAGAGGATCACATCCCCTTTAGCTTCACGAATGCCGAAATTACGTGCTGCGGCGGCACCTTGTTTCTCTTGCCTTAGGTACCTAGCATTCAGCGGAGAACGGAGCGCCCATTCATTAACCATAACAGCAGTCCCATCATCAGAACCATCGTCGACGACTAACAGCTCCAACAGATTCTTACGGGATTCTTGGCGCTCATACGCCTCGAGGGCCTTTCTTAGCGTGCACTTACGGTTATAAGTAGCTATGATTACACTCAGAGTTGGCATTCGCATCTTCCAGTATCATAATATTTCTAAAAACCGCCTCAACGCTCCTTTACACAATACAAATTTCCATACCAATGAGGATCTCGCTTTGCCAAAATTGCAACATCTGCAACAGAAACCAGCGTGGCTGCCTCTTCATTTATCAACTTCATGGTGAAACCAAGACCTTCCAGTTCGGAAATTAGTTCCTGTGGCGTTGCTCCTGCGCTTCGAAGACATGCAGGATTTAATTCTATGAACAGAATTATTTTGCCGCTTTTAAGAATTGTGGTGCGCATACCTCGTAGGACCTTGCATTCATGCCCTTCAACGTCTATTTTAATCACATTCACCGTTCTGCCCGCCAGAAAACTATCGACAGTGATGCTTTCAACGCTGATTCGCTCCTTGGTACGTGAGTTTGGATGCGCATAGAAGCTGTTGCAATCTGAGCTTTCCGCCAAGAAGAAACTGAAGGTACCGCAGGCATCGCTAACTGCCTTTTGGGCGGGTACGATATTTCTGTAATGAGATTTTTCTATATTTCGCCTCAGGATTTGAAAATTGGTCGGATCAGGCTCGAAAGCGAAAACCTGTCCCTCCAAGCGCATTGAAAAGGCTGCAACGAGAGAATACACCCCCAAATGTGCTCCGATGTCAAGCACGATGGCACCAGGTTTAATCGCTGATTTGAAGAGCTGGAGCGTGTATGGTTCGAACGGTCTGCGTATGTAGGATTCAACCAGATTGGGCGACGACGGCACGAAGACCGAGTGGCCGTATATTTGAGTCAAAATAAGACCGTCGGAAGCGCTGAATCTGATCAGAAATGACTTAATCGCGCGCTTAAATGACCCAAATGTTTCAGGGTTTCCAAGCCATGTGCCACGGAGTGCGTCTTTTATGCGATAAGCAGTTTTGAGAACTAACATCTTGTTCATCATTGCAACTCAGTCGATAATAAGGTCCAGCAGAGAGGCCCTCTCATTAGAATTGAGTACGTAGCGCCAGACGATTCCGCTGAAACCACATAAAGCAAGTGCCGCGAGCGCAGCATCGCCAGTGATCGAGCCGCAAATATACCGGCTTGCAACCAGCATGGCACCTAACATGGCAAGCGCCATGAAACACCATTGGATCCGCTCGCCGACCAGATTTTTTATTGATAGTTTTAGCACGCCCGCTGATAAGATCAAGAGCGCTACGGCCTCAAATACTGCCCGGAGCGCGAAACTTATGGCAGCCCCAGAAATGCCAGCATGCCGAATTAAGACCAATAGGAGCATTGCATTGAACGGAATCTCAATCAAGTAAAGCTTTGCAACCACATCTGGTCTCGTTTGACCCGACATTAAGCATCCGGGAATTGCAGCCAATGAGCCAACTAGTGAACCGATGCCTAAAATCTGAAGCGTCACGGTTAGATGCAGCGCAAATCCAGAACCCATCCACAACGTTAGAATTTTCTCGGCAAATACAATTATGATCAGAAAGAGCGGACCAAGTGTTAGTAGGAGATATTTCAGGGCCCGTGCGGAAAGCAGCTCCATAATGTCCTTGCGGGTTTCAGCAATTGTACTAAATACAGGGAAAATAGCCGTAACCAAGCTTTGTGGTAAGAAACCAAGCCGCCCTACCAACTCGAATGGAACGGTATAGTAGCCCAAAGCAGCCACGGACAAAAGCGATCCCAGCATAAACCGGTCCATATAGAGAAGAATTGGTCCTGCAACATTGGTAATAGTAGTCCACCCCCCAAACGTGAGTAGCAACCGAAACTCCGAAGTCTCAAATTGTAAGCCTTTCTTCAGTGCCGGTAGAATGTGCAATGCTATTAGGACATGAGCGGCGAGCGAGCCGAATCTGGATAGAACCAGCAATAAGATAATCATCGGCAAGCTAAGCCTGCACCAAACACCGATGGCAGGCAGCGCGAATGTTCCTACGCCGCCTGGGATCCGGACATAGTTAATCAGATCGAACCGCTGTGCAGCTTCCAAGATACTGCGAAAGCCGTTATTAAGAATTACAACAGGCAATGCGGCCGAAAGCACAAAAAGTGAATCTCGCGCTACGCCCATCAGGTGAGGGGGCATTTTAAGTATTGTCGTCACCAGCACGGGAACCAGCAGAGCGAGCACTGCCCCCCCGAGCAAGCCCATCGGAACCTGCATTATAATAGAGGTCCAAACAATGCGGCGTGCACCTTCGGCATCGTGATCTCTCAACCTCTCTGAGAGGTACTTGGTTGTAGCACGACTCAAGCCAAAATCGAAAAGACTAAAATATCCTAGACAAATCCAGGCGATCGACAGTACGCCAAACCCGCTATTCCCCAGCCCTCTGACCACGTAGGGGATTGTACCGACGCCGACTGCTAGAGGAATTAATTGTCCAATGACATTTAAGAGAGTGTTCTTAGCGAGAAGCTTGGAGTTTATAGGTGAACCATTCATCATGCCGATGTGAGTGTGGAGGTATTGCGCTGCTATCAGAGAATCCGGTCGCATGCCCTCACGGCTTAAGATATCCAATGAGCGACTTTAGATGAGACATTACGCATCGCACTACCATCCCCAAGCAGTTCGATGGTAATTCGAACCCCGGGGTTCCAGGTCAAGGTGCACATGGCCTTGGGCCGGTCCCGCTAACACATGACACATTACAAGCATTGTTTCGCTTCATTACGGCATCGACCCCATAACAGCATCCAGGCGTTGATCGCCGTAAACCTGTGGCGTCGCGAAGCTCATGAATATGCAAGTCGATACTGTGGGTTGCTCTATCTCTGGGGTGCTGCTGACCTTGACGAAACCGCGTGCCACCGCCAGGCGGTCTTGACAATCGTTTCCAGATCGGGATGCTGGGGTTGCCAGCCAAAGGCGCGCATGGCTTTGGAGCCATCGGCCACGAGCGCGGGCGGGTCACCGGCGCGGCGCGGGGCCTCGGAAAATGGGACCCTCTTACGTGACACTTTCTCCACCATCTCGATCACCTTTCGTACGGAGTGTCCCGTGCTCGTGCCCAGATTGAAAGTCGCGCTCTCGCCGCCTTTCTGAAGATACTCAAGCCCCAGCACGTGTGCGTCAGCAAGGTCGCTTACATGAATATAGTCCCTGACGGCGGTGCCATCCTGGGTGGGATAATCCGTCCCGTAGATTTGTACCTCAGGTATTGCGCCGAGCACCGCTTGAATGACCCGCGGAATAAGATGCTCCTCGGGATTGTGCCGTTCCCCGATTTCGCCTTCCGGGTCTGCGCCTGCAGCGTTGAAGTAGCGGAACGCGACCCAGCGAAGGCCGTAGGCGGCGCCGTACCACCGCAGCGCCTGTTCAATGGCCAGTTTCGTTTCCCCGTAGGGGTTGATCGGAAGCTGCCGGTGATCCTCCGGCATGGGAACCTTTTCCGGATTCCCGTATGTCGCCGCGCTCGACGAAAAAATCATCGTCTTGACGCCCGCATCCAGCATGGCATCCAAAAGCGTCAGGGTGTTGGTCACGTTATTGTGATAAAAGCTTCTCGGGTCGCGGACCGATTCGCCCACCGACGCGCTGGCGGCAAAATGAAATACCGCTTCGATTTTGTGCCGCACGAATATCCCGCGCAAAATTTCACGGCTGCCGAAGTCCCCTTCGACCAGTTCTCCCCAGCGCACGGCCTCACGTTGTCCTGCTGAAAGGTCGTCGAGTGTGACCGGCTCGAAGCCCTTCCGCGCAAGCGCCTTAGCAGTGTGGCTGCCGATGTATCCGGCCCCGCCGGTAACTAGAATCTTCATCCATATACTCGCTGCGCGTCGCCACTTGGATCGCTCTCTATAGCGGCGACCTCTGGCCGTTGGCCTCCACCGTTCAAAACCTGGCGGCCAGAGGCCGCCGCTACAGATTTCGGCTCCGTCCCAGGAGTAAGGCACGCGCGTCCTATTCGGCTCTGAATGAAGCCGAGCGCGACCAGTCTTTCCTCTGGAAACATATTGCGACCGTCAAAAATCAACGGTCGGAGCATATCCGCGCGCACGCGGGCAAGGTCAGCGTTTAAGAATTCGTCCCACGCGGTGAGCGCCAGCAGCGCCTCCGCGCCCGCGGCTGCGTCATAGGCGTCGCTACAAAAAATCGCATTCGGAATCTCAGTTTTCGCTTTGTCCATTGCCTGTGGATCATATACCCGCACTTTAGCGCCTTCGGCTAGCAGGCAGCGGACAATGGCAACTGCCGGAGAATTACGAATATCGTCCGTATCCGGCTTAAAGGCAAGACCCCAAGCGCCAATTCGCTTGCCGCGCAAATCTCCAAGCTCGTCCTTTACTTTGGCCAACAGCCTGTCTACGCGCTCGACGTTGATGCGCTCCACTTCTTGCAGCAGGGAAAAATCACACCCGAATTTCTCCGCCACCTGAATGAAACCCTGCACGTCTTTGGGAAAACACGAGCCGCCAAAACCAATCCCCGGCTTCAGGAACGCGGGGCCGATGCGGTGATCCAAGCCGATGCCTTCAATCACTTTCTCAATGTCCCCTTCGGCGGCTTCACACAAGTCTGCTACCATATTGATAAAAGAAACCTTCATCGCCAGGAAAGAGTTGGCCGTGTGTTTAATCAATTCGGCAGTTCGCGTATCTGCGACTACAAAGGGCACTGGCGGTTCGTCATCGTGCTGGGCGCCGTGAATGGGGCATGCGAACTGGCGCCGCAAAATAGGATCGTAAACCCGTTTGAGTGTTTCAGCAGTCGTTGGGCTGTCCACACCGATCACGATCCTGTCAGGATGCAGAAAATCCTTAACCGCGGAACCTTCACGCAGAAATTCCGGGTTGGCAATAACATCCCAGCGGAATGGAGTGCTCCCGTTTCCGGCAGGGCGGTTCCTGGCTAAAAGTTCGTGCAGGCTACTGCAGCTTCCCACCGGGACAGTGCTCTTTTGAACGATCAAGCGATAACCGTGCGCCGTTTGGCTGATTGTTCGCGCCACGTTCTCAATCGCCGAAACATCAACCTCACCCGTCGAGGTCAGCGGGGTGCCGACGCAAATGAAAAGAATCTCGCAAGCGGAAACAGCTTCCTCCGTGGAACCAAATTGAAGGCGGCTCAAATCGCGGTTTTTTGCAACCAAGTCCGTCAAATAAGGCTCAAACAAAGGCATCTGACCGGATTTCAGGGCGGCGAGTTTATCGGATCTACTCTCAGCGCAAAAAACAGCGTGGCCTGCTTCAGCAAGGCATGCTGCCGTTGTCAACCCCACATAACCCGCGCCGATCACCGCAATTTCCATCATCCGTTTCCTATTTCCATCTTTAATTTGAGCGTTTTTTGCCGTATGCCTGAGGTGTAGTAAGAGAAAGTCTCACAGCATCCTGTCAGTAGAATCCTGATCGCCAGACTCATTCCTATTTACGTGCCCGTAACCATAGCCGTAGCCAAAATTGCCGCCTGAATAACCGTAGTAACCGTCGCGGTGCAGATCAACGTCATTCAGAGCAACGCCTAGAATGCGGGAGTTGGCGCCATACAGCAGGGAGCGCGCGCGGCGCACCACGTCGTAGGGCGTCGAATGCGCGCGGGTTACCAGGATTGCAGCGTCGGTCAGCGTCGCAAGGACGCGGCTGTCCGCAACGCTGAGGATAGGCGGGGAATCAACTAGAACAAATTCAAACTGCTCGCGCAGTTTCCGGAGCAGCTCGCCGGTCATGTGCGATGAAAGGATCTCAGCCGGGTTGGGAGGGATAGGCCCGCAAGGAATTACGCTCAAATTGGGCACGCCCGGAACGGGTAAAACCGCATCCTTTAATTGAGCGTGCCCCGTCAAGCATTGGACGAAGCCTGGCTTATTTTCAACACCTGCGGAACGATGGACAGCCGGGCGGCGCATATCGCAATCAACAACTACGACATTCGTGTTGAGACTGGCTAGAGTCGCGCCGAGGTTAAGAGCGGTTGTGGTCTTGCCTTCGCTTGGAAGCGCGCTGGTAATCAAAAGTAGCTTCGGGACAGGGCTGGCCGACAAGAGAATCGACGTGCGGAGCGAGCGGAAGGCTTCTGTTGCGTCGGGGGCTGTTTGAATTGCCGGCGCGTGATGTCCGTTGCCGTTGGCGCCTAAAGAAATCAGCTTCCCTTCACCCTCTCCGTTCTTCAATCCATCATGATGCCCGTGACCGTTAAGGGCAAACTTGGGGAGAATGCCAAGTGAGGGCAGCCGCAGCAGACGTTCCACGTCGTCCGACGTTTTGAGCGTTTTGTCCAGATATTCCTGGAAGAATGCAAGTCCGACTCCGAGACCGAGCCCCAAGATAAGGCCCAGCGCGAGGTTGAGCACGATGCGTGGTTTTACGGGACCCTTCGGGACGATGGCTGCGTCCACAATGCGGATATTGCTGGCATTCAGACCGGCGGAAACCTGCGCTTCCTTCATGCGCTGGAGCATGCCCTGGTAAAGCTCGCTGTCGGAATCCACCTTGCGCTTGAGGATGTCATATTTCACGGTCTTCCGCTGCATCTCATTCATTAGGGCTTTTTGTTGGTCAATGGCTTTGGACAAATATTCGACATTATGATTGGCGGAATTATAGTTATCGACGATGTTCTGGATGACGGCCATTTTTTGCTTGTTAAGTTGATTCTGCAGGCCATTGATCTCCCTTTGAACCTCGCGAGCCTTTGGATAGTTGGGCTTCACCCACGAGGTGATCTCGTCATACTGCGCCTTCAGATCGGCCATCTTTTCTTCGAGACCTTGAATCAGCCCGTTGTTCAGAACACCGGGGAGATCCTCTACCTTGCCTTTTTGAACCAAACTGTAGAGGCCTTCCTTGGCGAACATATCTCCCTGAGCTTTTGAATATTCCTCCAGGAGCTCCTGCATGCGCGCGCTCGCAAGGCTTTGCTGATTGCTCTTTTGATCGTTCAGATAAAGGATACCGTGGGACTGCGCGTAAGCCTGAAGCGCGTTCTCAGACTTATTAAGCTCGGCTTGCAAATCGACCAACTTCCCGGAAAGCCAATTTGAAGCGTCGGTGGTGGTCTGCCATTTAATGTCGAAATTTTCCTTGATATAATCCTGCGCTAGCTCGTTTGCAACCCTCTCAGCCGTCTCCGGGCTATAAGATTCGAACGAGACTTCCACCAAATTGCTGCGTCGGACCGGCGCGATGTCGATGGCGTCCTGCATGTGCATAACGCTGTTCCGGTAATAGTCCGCGTTGATATCGGGATTTGGATCGGAGCTTGATGGAAGCTTTCCAGGGTTGCTTTTGATCAGGCCAAAAAGAAGGCTGGATTTATAAAACTCCGGGAGTCTGTACAATTGCAAATCCCGCACCACTCTCTCAGCGAGGCTCCGGCTTTTCAGGATCTTATACTGAGTTTCCATATAAGTATCTACATCCACCGGGTTGCTGACCACTTCTTTGAAATTGACCACGGCAGGAGCCTCCGGATCAATTTCAACCAGAACCTTTCCTTCGTAGATTGGCCGCTCTTTTAGCGTGCCGATAGCCACCGTAGCAAACACGACCACCAGGCACGCAAGCACCACCCAGCGCCGCTTAAGGATGATCGCCCAATAGTCGAGCAGGTGAGGGACTTCTTCAGGCGACACATCGAGGACCGGCTGCACCTCCAGCGCCTGCGAGCCGGGCCTTGGATAAGTCTCAGCGGGCAACATACTCTGACGCCGTTCGAGTTCGTCCATGCGGTTCCTTAGTGAGTAAAAGAATTTAGAGGCCACGCCAGATAATTAAGCCGCTGACGGTTGAGAGCGCCGTGCCGGCGCCGGAATAGGCAAAACCTTTCAGCGAGCTCGGCGGCACCACCAGCATATCATTGGCGGTGAGGACAGGATCTTTAGCTTTTCCCTTCATGACCTTTCCCAGGTTAACATAGCTTACTTGACGCGTCCCATCGGGCGTCGTGTGAATGATTTCATCATGGTGCATATTGCAGGAAGTGGAGCATCCTTGCGCCAATGAGAGCGCCTGGAGAGCCGTCAGATGGTCGACATCTTCCAGTGTAAATCCGCCGGATTTCTGCACGTCGCCCACCACGTAAACCACGCCGGCCTTACTAATCGTGATGGTGTCAAAGGGCTTCACCATAATATCGAGTGTGCTGTCGTGCGAGTAAAGCAGCCGTCCCAGATCAACCTTCACCTGGTCGGACGCGATTTTCTGAATGCCGCTCACGGGCGTTAGATCGGCAAAACCTTGCTTACGTGTAATATACGCCCAGCGGCCCGCCGGCGCTCCGCCTTGCATGTTTCCAGCCGCAGTTCCAGGCAAGTTGATGCCCCCCGCCATGGCGATAACTTGTATCAACGTGCGCGGCCCTGGTAATTGATAGAGACCGGGTTTTGCCACAGCACCCACTACCGAAATCGGAGTCGAGTGAAACTGCTTGATAAAAACGGTGACGTGCGGATCTTCGAGATAAGTCTTGCCGAGTTCTTTCTGAAGCTCGTCGCGCAACTGCGATGTAGTAAGCCCCGCCACTTTGACCCGCCCCAGGAGTTTAATCGTAATGGTCCCGTCGTTCTCCACCCGAATCGTCTGCGTCATTTCTGGCAGGTTGAAAACCGTTAGGGTAATGACATCTTCCGGACCAAGCTTATAATCGGGGCCAATCATTCCGCCTCCGGCAATCTCCTGGCCTCCCGAATCTGTTGCATTGGGTTCGGTAGCTTGGACCCCCGATCCCGCGTCCTGATCTTGTGCTGCGTTGGGATCCTGATGAAATGCGTCCGGTTGCGAGTCCTGAGCAAATGCGCTCCGCACAAAGAACGCCCCACCCATTAAGAACAAGCACACCACGCATGTAGTGAGCATACAGGCCAGCTTAAAATAGAGCTTCATTGCTTCCCTCGGAAGATTAGAAAAAGTCGAGGTTTGAAGTCGCGGCGAGGAGTTATTAGGGCTTCCTTTTGTACCTTGAGAATATTAACCTCGTAAAATATTGAAGATAAACGAGAGTTGCCTCAATGTCAAGGTTGCCCCCGGCTAGGATTCCGCAGGTTGGCAGGAGTTAGGCACCACTGGCTCGCATAGGCGGAACGAAATGATCAACCACTATACTATCATGGATTCGCCGGTTTGACAGGCACTTCCTGAAGCTCTGTTTCCCGGCCACAACAGTAGCAATGCCCCGGCTGGACGTAGATGATGTTGCAGACTTGGCAGTAATATTGGATTTTATAGAGCTTTCCGTCTCGAACCGCATAAATGCGAGAAACAACGAAACTTCCGCCTGGCCCAGGCGTCCCTTCAAGTTGCAATTCTTGATTCACCAGTCGTTTGTCTTCGAGTACATGAAGAAGGTAAGGGGATTGCCCGTTCAGAGCATATTCCTTCTGCGGCATCACTAGAACTGGTCCCTTCCCCGCAATTGCGCCCAGCGTGCCACGGATGATAATAGGACTCGCGCTCCTGGAAATGGTCTGGCCACGGGCTGCGCTTAAAGCGGCAAAGGCGAGGATCAGAATGCTACCCAAAGCACCGTACTTGACCCACGAGGGAGCGCGTTTGAGGTTTGCGACTAGTGCGCAGCGCCGGGTTCCGGGTTGATGTGAGTGCATGACACTTTCCTATGCGTCAATTACGCCAAGCCGAGAGGTTCCGAGCGAAGCACTAACCCTGATACTGCCCTTCCAGCACCATGGCAAAGGACAGAGGTTGGCCGCCGTCAGTGCTAAGCTTCACCTCTAGCGCCCAGTTGCCCTGATCATCCTGGAAGGCGCCGGGAAAAGCAGCATTCGCAGCTTGGCTAGGCGGATCGAGCATCAGAACGCCTGGGTGTCCGGTGCCAGTGGCCAAGCGGCTGGCCTTGACCATGTCTTCAAAACTCATATTCTGGGCCGGGGTTGTATCACTGGCAGCGGGCACGAGCAACAAGAAATCGCGGTAGGCGCTTACACCCATATGATTCCCATCCTGCGGAATCAAAGCATAGCGCAAGGTGTAGTACCCCGGCTTAATTGTTTGCCCTCGATAATCCTTGGCGGCGGCGGGGAAATTCACAACGCCCACAAGCTCACCCATGCTAAGGCTGCCATAGAGGATGTCCGGAGAGCCGCCCACGGCCTTCTGCACCGGGATCCCTTTGCGCCACCAGATTTCGCAGACCGGAGCCCCTTGCGAGCTGGCAAACTGGATGCCTTGGGATTCCAGCAGCGTCTGAATAGGGGCCGGGACCGCTGCCGGGGCGCTGCCCGTAGTTACTTTGTAAGAACCTTGGGCGCACGCAAGCACCCCACATAAAAAAATGGCCGCAATCGGAAATCCCGCTCGCTTCCCTAATTTCATCGGATAAGCCTCATGAATAGTAATGTATATCAACAAAAAGGGAGCGCAAGGCGGCGCTCCCCTCGGACAAAATGGGCATAAGGCCGGTCTTATAGATGGAACGTGCCAACGTATGCGCCGCGGTTATCGCGGGTATCCCACACAACGCCGAGTCCCGCACCAGTATAGGTCTGGTCGACAGCGTAGGCCGGCATCGAGTTCGCAATTTTGGTGAGCGGAGGATAGTACCGGATTTCATTGCCGCAAATGTCATCGCCCGCGCACAGACTGCGAGTTTGAATTCGAGCCAAATTGCCCGCGACCACTTTAACCGTGCCGTGGTCCATGCCGCTGCCAAACGTCATGCTGATCGGAGCCCTTTCAACTTGGATAATGTGCTTGACTAAGGGTCCGCCCGCAGACTGAACGAAGGCTACAAGAGCCTCGCGTTGAGCCACGTTAGCCCGTTGGTCAATGATCAAAATGGCTTTCGCGGGATAAGGATTATGATAAGGGTCCCCCAGATTATCCTTGGCGTTTACTACCGCAAGCACCTTGAGGCCCGCAAGGTTGGTTCCTTGCCATTCTCCTTGCTTGATATCCCACGCCAGGATTGCCCGGCGGCCAGCCATGCCTACTTCAGAGTTCGCAAAGCATGGGCCGGTGTAAACATCGGCCGTGCGCACTTCCACATAACTGCCTTGCACCGCCGCGCTGGAGGGGATAACCCAAATTGCCATCACTATTAGCGCCACAGCGCCGCTTATGAAAAGCTTTTTCATTTCTTCGACCTCCTCAAGCAATTACTCTACCTTCCTAATTTGATTCTACGCCCCGCTAAATTGGAATTCAATGCCGCATATTGCCGCACAGAGGCACAAAATGTGGTATTTCATATGTTAAAAAAGCATCGGCTTCGCCTGCATTGTGTTGCGAAAGTGCAAATATGAGATACATAGAAGACGAACGCTCAAGGGCCTTCTTAAAAGACGTTTCGCAGCGGATTGACGACACGCAGTCTCTGTGGCTTACTGATAAGCGTTAATCGTGCAGGTAGAAGGGTGATAAATGGATGCCAGCCGAGG
This sequence comes from Terriglobia bacterium, assembly GCA_035945515.1. Lineage (GTDB taxonomy): Bacteria > Acidobacteriota > Terriglobia > UBA7540 > UBA7540 > RH2-MAG17b. Next base: position 2,881 of record DASZAE010000372.1, on the reverse strand, counting down.
GCATCGCATTGAATTGAATGGGGGACAAAAGCCGTGGTTCGCCTTGTTTACTCAGCTTATTTGGCCTGTGCCAACCGTTTGGCCCGTTGGTTTTGCCTCGCATTTCTCCTTGTGTTTCTCCCCGCCGGTTTCGCGCAGACGAAGGCGCCGCAACAGACGCCTTTGAATCCGGGCACGGCTACGTGCGAAGTCTCAGGCCAGGTAGTGGACGCGGCCAGCGGCCAGCCTTTGCGAAAAATCTCCCTTCACCTCTATCCCACAGGAACACAAGGCTCGACGGCCATAACGGTCAGAACCAATGGCATGGTAAACGGCCCGCCCCGCAGCTACGCCGCAAGATCCGATGCTACTGGCCAGTTCGCGTTTCCTTCTCTGCCGCCTGGCGAGTACAGATTGCAAGGTTATGGTAACGACTACCCTACTCAGATGTACGGCCAGCGCGACCGGTATGGCCCCCCTAAGCCCTTAAAACTGACGCCGGGCCAGAATCTGCAGAACATCCGATTTCCATTGGAGCCGGGCGTCGTCATCACGGGCAGAGTTCTTGACGAAGATGGCGACCCAGTAACACGAGCCTTCGTCAGCGCCCTCCGTGAACAGCATTTCTCGGGACGTGTAAGTTACAATCGTTTGGGAAACGCCCAAACCGATGACTTAGGGCAATATCGAATTTTCGCATTGCCCGCGGGCCGATACTACGTTGGCGCATCCTTCCAGATGCACGCATCCAGCCCCGCCAGCGTGGTCTATGCGCCTGAGTATTATCCGGGCACGACAGACCCCTCTCAAGCAACAGCAATCAATGCGAAACCCGGCGACACTGAGAGCGGCATCGACATCACGCTTACTCCGGTCGAACCCGCGCGGCTGAGCGGCCAAGTCATAGGTGGCGGCGCCGGCGGTGACCTGCGCAGGCCCGGTCCTTTTGTGTTTCTGTTGCCCTCGAATTCAGCAGGACCGTACGCCGCCTTAGGGCTGGTTGCACAATCGACCGTCCGGGATGTTCAGGGAGACTTCGAAATCGATAACGTGCCGCCGGGATCGTACAGACTTGTGGCACAGTCGTTCGCTCGTCGTGGAAGAACGGGCGCACTTATTGCGGAGCTTCCGGTTGAACTCGCATCCGGCCAGAACCTGAGCGGCTTGCAGCTCACCCTTACCCCTGGAGTTGCTGTTTCTGGCACGGTGACGGCTGATCCAAGCCCAGGTTTTGACCTGGGATCTGTGGTCGTTCGGCTTATAAGTGACAGCCAAAACCCACTGGGAGGCAGACCAGGAGGCCGCGTTAGCCGCGATGGCAAGTTCGTGCTACAAAACGTATACCCCGGCAAATATCAGCTAAGCGTAACACCCCTCGCGGCGCCATATTATCTGAAGTCCGCCACATTCAATGGCGCGGACGCGCTCGATAGCGGTCTGACGGTGCCCGCGGGGATGACGTCTGGGACGCTTGCCATTTCGCTCGGCCTCGATGGCGGCACGCTGACTGGGAGCGTAACGGGGCAAGATAACAAGTCCGCTGTGGACGCCTCAGTGGTTTTGATCCCTGACCCGCCACGCCGCGACCGCGACGATCTTTACAAAGTAACCCACACCAACGCGATGGGGATGTTCTCACTTGAAGGAATTGCGCCCGGCACCTATAAGGTTTTCTCATGGGAAAACGTCGAAAACGAAGAGTACAAAGACCCGGACTTTATGAAGCAGTATGAAGATCAAGGTCAGAGTGTCGAAGTAAAACAGAACAGCCAACAGAGCGTGCAGCTTCAAGTGATTCCACAGACAGCCGCGCCCGCAGACTAGGAACCTGGAGTTATAAAAACTTGATGTGAATGGATTGTTTCTGGCAGTTGTAGCGCCGGCATCTTGCCGGCTGCTACACAAGGATATATTGCTCGCATCGTCGCTGAGTTGGGGCGCCTTAGCACTTGCCGCCGGGACGGCGGCGCTACCTCGCGTTAGGTGTCAATCCGGCAGGAAGGTTGTTGCTATGCTCCGGGTGAGCCAACTTTCTCAATCAGCGCCACCGCGTCGGCGCGGATGGCCTCGCCGCGTCCTATGGCTCCGAGCGATTCCCCGGTTTTCGCCTTGACGCTGACTTGCTCGACATCAATTCCGAGCGCGCGCGCCACTTTCCCGCGCATGGCCGGGATGTGGGGCGCAAGTTTAGGCTGCTCAAATCCAATTGTCACGTCGAGATTCACAATGCGGTAGCCAGCCTCGCCAAGCATCCTGCGCACGCGCCGCAGGAAGACAAGACTCGATGTGTTACGCCATTCGGGAGATGTGTCGGGAAAATGGCGGCCAATATCGCCAAGCGCCGCTGCGCCTAGCAGCGCGTCACAGGCGGCGTGGGCGAGCACGTCACCATCGGAGTGGCCAGCGGGACCTTTCTCGAAGGGAATGCGCACGCCGCCCACAATCAGCTTGCGGCCTGCAACCAGGCGGTGTAAATCATTGCCGATTCCGATTCGATAAGAGCAAGTAGTCTGGCCAGAGCGTTTCTTGATTGACATGAAGGTTAGCGAGGGCGTTGCACGAGACTATTGAGGATTACAAATTATAGTGACAATTTTCTCTGTAGCGGCGCTCTCTGCGCGTCGAAAAACCGGCGGCCCCTTATAGGCTTTGCCCGCCGCTACAATATGTGTTTTCACTTTAACCGGTGTTCTCCGCCAAGTTCTGAAGCTTGGCGTTATCGGCCCACTTCTTCTACTGCAACTTCATTCTGCCCCTCGATGGCGAGGAAAAACCGGGCGAGCGGCAAATCGGAGGGCTTGGTGATCTTAATGTTGCGGTCAGACCCCATGACGACCTTGACTCTCGCCCCCAGCCTTTCGACCAGGCTTGATTCATCGGTGCCCTGGAAGCCATCTTCGGC
>DASZAE010000371.1:0-10508 GCA_035945515.1 Terriglobia bacterium | reverse complement strand
CGCGCCGCTCACCGGCGACCATGAGGATTATTACCATTGGCATATGGAGATCATGCCCAAACTGACGAAAGTAGCCGGCTTTGAGTGGGGCACGGGTTTTTACATTAACCCGACGCCGCCGGAGGAATCCGCCAAATTCCTGCGGGAAGCCGTTGTGCCAGCCGAGGATTGAGATGCTTTGCAACGCGGTCTTTGGCCGCAACCAAGGCATGTCATGCTGAGCCCTTCGCGGCTGTCATTCTGAGCGTAGCGAAGAATCTCTGCGTTTCCGCTCAGGATAAACTCCGCGAAGCATCTGCTTGTAAATCCATGGGGAAAGCAGATTCTTCGCGGAGTTTACCCTGAGCGAAGCCGAAGCGCTCAGAATGACAGCCTCATAAAAATCTTGCTAAAAAACAAGAGTTTATGGGTTTGCAACGCAGCGTTCGTAGTTGAACGCCGTTTTTTTTGAGATTCGCAAGGGGTTCAATCATCTGCGCCCCCAGAGAGGCAACATGGGATTCGCAACCGACGCAATTCATATTGGGCAGGAAGCAGACCCCGCTACCGGGGCGATCATCGTGCCCATCTACCAGACATCGACGTTCGTCCAGCAAGAGCTTGGCAAAAACAAGGGCTATGAATACGCGCGCACATCGAACCCCACTCGCGCGGCGCTCGAGCGCAACCTCGCGGCGCTCGAAGGCGGACGTTATGGCTTCGCCTTTGCTTCCGGCATGGCCGCGATTCATGCGGTGGCGAGCCTCTTGAAGTCGGGTGACCACGTGGTGGCCGGGCGCAACCTCTATGGCGGCACCTTTCGCCTATTTGAGCGCGTGCTGAAAGATTTTGGCCTGCGCTTCAGCTACGCCGATACGCGGCGGCCGGAAGACGTTGCGCGCGCTTTCCTGCCTGAAACGCGATTACTTTTCATCGAGACGCCCACCAACCCAGTGATGGAAATTACTGATATTGCCGCCATTGCCGGGCTGGCCCACCGGCATGGAATGCTGCTCGCCGTGGATAACACGTTCATGAGTCCGTATTTTCAGCGCCCGCTCGCGCTCGGTGCCGATATTGTCCTGCACAGCACCACGAAGTACCTCAACGGGCATAGCGACGGCGTAGGCGGCGCGGTCATTCTGAATGATCCGGCGCTCGCTGAGCGGCTGGCGTTCTTGCAAAACGCGGTGGGGGCGGTGCTCGCGCCCTTTGACAGTTGGCTGATCCTGCGCGGGGTTAAGACGCTTTCGGTGCGGATGCGCCAGCATCACGCCAACGGTCTCGCCGTGGCCGCGCGCCTTGAAGCGCATTCAAAAGTGAAACGGGTTCATTATCCGGGCCTCGCTTCGCACCCTCAGCACGCGCTCGCTTGCCGTCAGATGAGCGGCTTCAGCGGCATGATTTCGTTTGAGACCGGCTCGCTCGAAAACGCCAAAACTGTGCTGAAATCGGTGCGGCTCTGCTCGCTGGCTGAGAGTTTGGGCGGCGTTGAGACGCTCATTTCTCATCCGGCTACCATGACCCATGCCAGCGTGCCTGCGGAAGAACGCTCGCAATTAGGCATTACGGATGGCTTGGTCCGAATTTCGGTGGGGATCGAAGACGTCGAGGATATTATTGCTGATCTCGATCAGGCGCTCGATAAGATCAGGCCGTAGCACGGGCCGCCGTTTTCGCGGTCCGCGGGTTTTGTTTTTTTGGAGTGCGGGAGCTTGCTTCCGCTGTCTTTGCCGAAGAAAAGCCACAAACCGCAAAGGCGACGGTGTGCGCTACCTGCTTAGCGAATCGTCTATCCACCGCAGATATGCTTGCGATCCTTCAGTGACGGGCAGCGCGATCACTTCCGGCGTCGTGTAACTGTGAATTTGGAGAATGGACTCCTTGACCGCGCGAAACAAGCTTCTTTTCGTCTTGATGAGCAAGAGAAACTCGCGGTCGTTTTGGATTTTGCCCTCCCACCGGTAAATCGAGCGGACGGGAGGACTGATATTGACGCACGCAGCCCGGCGCGATTCGACAAGATGCCGCGCAATTCTTGCGGCCTCGCGTTGGCTTCCAGCAGTCACCAGCACCATAATCTTGTCGGTCATCTGTTTCTCCGAAACTGGGTAGCGTGAACCTGCGTTTTTCAGGTCCGCGGCTTGTTGTTGGCCGGGGGGAAAAGCCGCAGACCGCAAAACCGGCGGTCTGCGCTACCCGCTGTAGCGGCGGCCTCAGGCCGCCGGTTTTTAATAGTAAAGGCCGGCGGCCAGAGGCCGCCGCTACAGCAAACGGCCGGCGCCGATACGCGAAGCACAATCAGCTTGCGCGCAAGCCCATCAAAGCATATACAATAAGGCGAAATGACTGACAATCCTATTCATTTTGGCACTTCAGGCTGGCGAGGAATCATCGCGGAGGATTTTACTTTCGCCAACGTGCGCCTCGCGGCGGCGGCGATTGCGCATCACGCGCTCGGCCTAAAAATGCAGCCGCGCATCCTGCTCGGCTACGACACGCGATTTCTTTCGGAGAGGTTTGCCGCCGAGGCGGGCCAGATTCTGGCTTCGCACGGCATCGAGGTTCACGAGACTGCGCGGCCCCATCCCACGCCCGCGCTCGCTTACGAAATCATTCACCAGCGCCTTGACGGCGGCATCAACATCACGGCCAGCCACAATCCAGCCGAATACAACGGGCTTAAATATTCCACCTCGGACGGCGCTCCCGCGCTGCCCGAAGTCACTAAAAATGTGGAGAGGCTGGCCGGGGAGATTCTGGCGGGCGAATATTCATTGAAGGGGCCGAAATTCACCGCGCCATTGTTCCGCCCGGCCGACCCGCGCCCGGCCTATCTCAGCGAGATCAAGCGGATCATTGACCTGGAAGCGATCGCCAAGGCAAAACTGAAGATTGCTTACGACCCGCTCTACGGCTGCGCCCGCGGCTATCTCGACGAAGTGCTGCGCGAGGCGGGCGTCGAAGTGCGCACGCTTCACGATTACCGCGACGTGCTTTTCTCCGGGGTGGGCCCTGAGCCGAGCGCCTCGAACCTGAGCGAACTCGCCGCGTGCGTGAAGGAGCAGGGTTATGCCATTGGCATCTCGACCGACGGCGACGCCGACCGTTTTGGGATTGTAGACGCAAGCGGCGCCTGGATTCACCCCAATTACGTGCTCGGTGTGCTGGCAGACTACATGATCGAAGTGCGCAAGACGCCGGGAGGCCTCGCGCGCACTGTAGCCACCACCCATCTCATTGATGCCGTGGGCAAGTTTCATCGCGTGCCGGTTTATCACACACCCGTCGGTTTTAAGTACATCGGCGAAATGATCAAGGAAGACAAGGTTGCGCTGGGCGGCGAAGAAAGCGCCGGCATGAGCATCCGCGGGCATTTGCCGGAAAAGGACGGCATCTTGGCCTGTTTGCTGATGGCGGAGGCCGTGGCCAAGCGCGGCCTTTCCGTGCGGCAACAACTCGAGGCGCTTTTCAAGAAGGTGGGGCCGTATTATTCCGAGCGGGTTAATCTTCATCTGAAGCCCGACGTCGAGAAGCGGCTGCTCGAAAAACTCAAGACGGGCTGGGACCGTTTTGATTCCCGCAAGGTAACCCAGGTGGATCGCACCGATGGATTGAAGATGATCTGCGAGGACGGTTCATGGGTGCTAATGCGACTTTCGGGCACCGAGCCGGTGCTGCGCGTTTATTGCGAAGCCCCTTCACCCGGCGAACTCGAGAAACTGATGCTCACCGCCAAAGATTTGGTGTTGAACGGCTAAAGCGGCAAGCGTATTCTAGGCTAGGTAGCGCCGCTCTTTAGAGCGGCATGTGCCGGGCTCGTAGTGGCGGCCTCTGGCCACTGGCTTTTAGCTATTAAAGACCGGCGGCCAGAGGCCGCCGCTACAGCCGCAAATTCTAAAGCCCGGCGCAATGGAGCGGTGACGCCAGCGATATGAAATCTTCCAGAAAGCAGAGCGCACGGCGTAAAAAAGCGCGCAAGGTTTCCGGGCTTCATTGGCGCAACGAAAACGTCCGGCGCGCGGTGACGCTAGGCGGCGTCCTGCTCGCCATTGCGCTTGTAGCGCAGGGAATTTTTGGCTCGGACGGACTCATGACCTACCTTCAGAAGCGCCGTCAATACACCGTTCTCCATCAGCAGATCAAAGAGATGAAGATCGAGAATCAGACCTTGCAAAAGGAAGTGCAGGGCTTGAAGTCGAACTCTTTTACCATCGAGCGTTATGCGCGGGAAGACCTGCACATGGCGCGCCAGCACGAGTTGATTTACGTTCTTCCTCAGAAACCGGCTAGTTCCGCGGACAAGAACCGCAGTAAGCCGCCGGCCAACCCGCCTCAGTAGCGCGGCGCGCGGGAAGAGGTCATTGGCTGTAGCGGCGGCCTCTGGCCGCCGGTCTTTAATATCTAAAAGCCAACGGCCAGAGGCCGCCGCTACAACCCCATCGCATTTCCCGAAAGCAACCCCTGCCACGGTCACGAATGCAGAACACCCTCAAGCGGACTCGACGCCGCCGCGTAGAGCTTCTTCGTCATCCGCCCGGCAAGATAGGCCTGGCGCCCGGCGAGAATGGCGTGCTTCATCGCATGGGCCATCAAGACGGAGTCCGCAGCGGCGGCGATGCCCGTATTCATCAGCACACCGTCAGCGCCAAGTTCCATTGCAATCGCCGCGTCCGAAGCCGTGCCCACGCCCGCATCCAGAATGAGGGGAATATCAGCGAGCATTTCGCGGAGAATGCGAATGTTTGCGGCATTCTGAATGCCGAGGCCCGATCCAATGGGAGCGCCCAGCGGCATAACAGCCGCCGCGCCGGCGTCCACCAGGCGGCGCGCCGAGACCAGATCATCGTTGGTGTAGGGAAGCACCACGAAACCCTCGCGCGCCAGGACTTCGGTGGCTTTGAGCAACTCGAAGTTATCAGGGAAAAGCGTCTTTTGATCGCCGATCACTTCGAGCTTAATCCAGTTCGAAAGACCAGCTTCCTGGGCCAAACGGGCCGTGCGGATGGCTTCATCGGCCGTATAGCAACCAGCCGTATTGGGGAGGATAAAGAACTTTTCGCGGTCGATGTAATCGAGCAGCGATTCTTTGTTGCGGTCCGCCAGATTTACCCGGCGCACCGCGACCGTCACGATTTCCGCGCCCGAGGCTTCATGTGCGCGGGCCATCTCCTGCAGGCTGCGGTATTTTCCCGTGCCCACAATCAGGCGCGAGCGAAATTCTTTGCCCGCAATTTTCAAAACGTTGTGGTCGTCCATGCGCGCACTTAAGAGCTATAGAGCTATTTTAGCAGGTCGCCGGGAAACAGGTCGAGGCTTCTGCCGCCTCATAGCGCCCCCATCCCTTCGCTCCGTTCAGGGTAAGCTCTGGTGTTCTGAAACAGAAGTTGGTCCCCCCTGAGAATTATGCAGCGAATTTCAGATTCAGGACACTTGCAGCTTTCTTCTTTTTTACATGATCATCAAGCTTGCTCCGGCAGAAATACCGCGGCGCAACGCCCCTCACCCGGCTCGCTACGCTCGCCACCCTCTCCCGCCGGGAGAGGGCAAGAGGCCGGGATTCCATCCCTCTCCCGGCGGGAGAGGGTGCCCGACGAAGGAGGGCGGGTGAGGGGAATCGTCTCGAGGAACTTGGCGCCGGAGTAAGCTTGATATTCATACTTTTTTAATTGCCGGCAGGATGCCGGCGCTACGCCATGCCTTGAGCACAAGGGATTTATGGCGATGTAAAATTGCCGCTACCCGCCACAGCACGCTGCGGCGCCGGACGGCGGTAAATCTCTTCGATCAGTTCGCGGCATCGCTCCTCCACCACGAACCGCCGCACTTTTTGCGTTGGCGAAAGCTCGCCGGAGTCCACCGAAAATTCGCGCGGCAGCAGAGCAATCTGGCGAATCCGTTCGTATTGCGCGAGATGGGCGCACGCTTCCTCAACTTGTTGCTGCATAAACTCATGGATTTCACGGCAGGCCGCCAGTTCCGCGCGCGATTGAAAGGGGATCGCTCTTTGCCGGGCGTAGTCTTCCAGCCGCCCAAAGTCGGGCACAATCAGCGCGGCCACAAAGTGCCGGGCGTCGCCAAGAACCATCATCTGGGCCACATAAGGGTGGCCTTGGAAAAGCGATTCGATCTTTTCGGGAGAAATGTATTTCCCTCCCGAAGTCTTCATCAGATTCTTCTTGCGCCCGGTAATCGTCAAAAAGCCATCATCGCTGAGCGTTCCCAAGTCGCCGGTATGAAACCAGCCGTCGCTGAAGGCCTGGCGGGTTTCCGCTTCCAGCTTGTAATAACCCGCAAACACGCTCGGCCCGCGGACCAGAATCTCTCTGCCCACGCGACCCTGCTCGTCCACGGATTCTTCGCCCAATTTCAGTTCGAGACCGGCAACCACAGGCCCTACCGTGCCCAGCTTTACCGATCCCGGAAAGTTCACCGCAATCACGGGAGAAGTTTCCGTCAGCCCGTAGCCTTCGTAGACGGGCAGGCCCACGGCGTGAAAAAACTCCGCCAGTTCCTTGGCCAGCGGCGCCGAGCCTGAAATCAAGTATTTAATCTTGCCGCCAAAGCGGGCGCGAATCTTGGAAGCCACGAGCGCATCGGCCACCCCATGCTTCAATCGCAGCGCAGGCGATACAGGTCGCTTTTCAATCCGCGAGAGGGCATACTCTTTTCCCACGCCGAGCGCCCAGCGAAATAACTTTTGACGCGCAGGCGGGCCCTGCCGCACCGCGTCAAGTATTTTCCCATGCGCTTTCTCGAGCACGCGCGGCACCACGGCCATGATGGTGGGGCGTACTTCGAGCATGTTTTGCGAAAGCGTATCGAGGCTTTCCGCGTAGGCAAGCGTAGCGCCATGGCCAAAGGCGAAATATTCCACCATGCGCTCGAAAATGTGAGAAAGGGGAAGAAACGAGAGCAAGCGGTCGGCTGGGTTGAAGTCGAACAGAGACTCGCAAGCCCTGATGTTCGAGACAATGTTGGCGTGCGACAGCGCCACGCCTTTCGGCTGGCCCGTGGTGCCCGAAGTATAGATAATCGTGGCCGTATCGCCCGGCTTCGCCTTTAGCGCCCGCGCGCGGAAATCCGATTCCGGAGAAGGCGCGCGGCGGAGCTGCTCTTCGACGGTCTTCTCGAAGAAGTAAACAGACGGATGATCTGCCGGCGCTGAATCCATCATCACGATGAACTTCAAATCAGGCAGGCGATCCGCGATTCCGGCAATCTTCTGAAGCTGCGCGGCAGAGGAGAGAATGATGCCGCGCGACTCCGAATCCCGCAAAATATACTCGATGTCGGAAGGCGGAAGCGTGGGATAAAGAGGCACATCGACCGCGCCCAAGCCCATCACGGCATAGTCGGCCAGTGCCCACTCTTCGCGGTTTTCAGAGAGCAAGGCCACGCGGTCGCCAGGCCCCGCGCCGAAGCCTTCAAGCGCCAGCGCCAGCGCTGCGGCGCGCCGGAACGCCTGCGCCGAAGAAAGCCCGCGATAAACGCCTTCGCGCTTGGAAAGGAATGCGTCCGGCTTGGCGTGCTTCTCGACCGCCGCTACAAACAGTTCGTTGAGGGTTGCGAAATCAGTGGCTGCCATGATGTGCCGGCTGCAATGGGGAACGGCGTGAGTTGTAGCGGCGGCCGAACCTTGCAACGGGGCCGCTAATCTTTGCTTCTAAACAATCGGGCTATTTAAAAAACCGGCAGGCAAGGCCTGCAAGTGTTGCTCGCCACAACTTTATCCATCCTGGTGAAAATACTTCTTCAGCTCCCGGCGCGCATCGGCCTGATTATCCGCGAGCTCGGGGGCGTCAGCGGGCGTGGGCCGCAAGGTCAGCATTTTTTCCAGCAGCTTGCGCGCCTGCTCGCGGCGTCCCGTGGAGCGGTAGCTGTCTGCCAGATACAACATTGTAAGCGAATTACCGGGAAAGCGTTTGAGGCAATGCTGAAGAACGCGGACGGAAAGATTCTTATCCCCGCCTTTGAAAAAGGGCGCTTCATAGTACAGGCGCCCGAGGACGCGCTCGGCGCCATCCTCCTGATAGTCGGGGTCGAGCTTCAAGACGGTCTGCATCTCGTCCCGCACCGGATCGATCAGGTGCAGGCCGCCCCACAGTCCGCGATCTTCCCCAAGCAATCCCTGATCCGTCCCCGTCCAGAAGTGGCCTTCGGGCCGCGAGGGTTCGAGCGTCTCCGCCTTCTTACCTGCCTTCACGCCCTCTTCCAATACTGGGATTTGCTGGTTGTCGGGCAAATGGCGCGCCAGATAGCAATCGTATTCGGCGATGCGCCACCACGCCGCGTAACTTTGCGGATTTTTTGCCGCCTCCGCCTGGACAATCGCAAGCGCCTTGCGCACGTTTTCGAGATCGCTCCGGTGCTGATAGTATGCGTCCGCGCGCTCAATCGCGCCTGAAACCGACGCTCCGGCCGCAGTCTTTGCGCCCGTTGCAGCGCAAATTCCGGCCAGCGTAACGGCCACGGCTGCGAGCAAGGCCCGTGAAATGATGCGAGCGCCGCCAGTGCCCGGCAATCTCGAACGTGACCAAAGATGAAGCTTGAGGGAAAATGGCATGGTCCACGGAGCCGGCCGCTTGCCGGTCCATAAGGTGATTGTTTGCAAGGTCAATGACTCGATTCAATTTGATTCCCGCCGCGAGCTCCCGGCGGCAAGAACCTAGGGTCAAACCGCGTGATGATACGACAGCGGCTTTCCGGGTGTCAATGACGAAGGCGGTTACTAGGCTTTGGAGCAAGCCCCTATCCAAATGGCATTAGAAGGCCCTAATTTTTGGGGCCGCATTGTAGTGGCGGGCAAAGCCACTAAGGGACCGCCGGTCTTGACGACGAGCCGCTGTAGCGGCGGCCTCTGGCCGCCGGTTTTCAAGAAGTAAAAACCGGCGGCGAGGACGCCGCCGCTACAACCGCGTTACAAACCGGAAAAACCCCGTTTTTGACCCAAAAAGCTGTTACGAACCGGAAGCAAACCGGACTGGCTCTGGCATCTCCTTTGTTTTGTTGCAAATGCTCCGGTTCGTTGTCAGGATCGTTCTAATTCCTTTGCATTCAATCAATTGCATCGATTTCGCCCGCTTTTCCGTCCGGTTTGCTCCGCTTTGCTCTTCTAATATTCCTTTAGTTTCTATAAGTTGAAAAAAGTAAAACAATCCTTTTTGGGCATTTTTGCTCTCTTTTCGCCTTTAACCGCCTTTGGTTACTGCAAAAGTTCATGTGCACTAACGGGCAATTTCGATTTGGATCGAGCATGGCTGTAGCGGCGGCCTCTGGCCGCCGGTCTTCAAGAAGTAAAAACCGGCGGCGAGGACGCCGCCGCTACAACATTAGTGTCACGTATCTGAATTAGGTGACACATTCCAAAAGTGTCATTCTGAGGAGCTGAAGGCGACGAAGAATCTCCGTAGTTGGTTGAAAAAAATGCCGGGATGCTTCGCGGAGTTTACCCTGAGCGAAGCCGAAGGGCTCAGGATGACGAGCGAAGGGCTCAGCATGACAAAGCCGGTGTTTGTGCCACTCATTTCTGTTACGCAACGCCAGGGTTATAAGACGAACCCTGCGCACCACAATCAGCCTAACATCCCACTCTGAGATTTTTGAGACAAATGGGATAAATGGGACGGTTTTTTCAGGGTTGGCGGAATAGGGGCGTCACGCCAGATTTTTTTGAGAGTTAAGATGTAGTATGGCGCTAAGACGACTCGTAAGATGACCTTTACGCTGCCGGAAGACCTGGCCGCAAAGTTTTAAAAAACAAACTCTGCGCTACGATAACCGGCGGCCAGTAGCCGCCACTACAGCACGTTAGCCACAGTTATTACACAGACCCAACCGCCCACGGTCAATCAAACTACAATTGACCGTGGCTACCCTGCCGTCGGGAACGCACGACTATGGAAATACGCAAGCAAGACGCGCTTGAGTATCACCGGCGGGACCCGAAGGGCAAGATTGAAATTTCACCCACCAAGCCCTGCCAAACGCAGTGGGACCTGAGCCTGGCTTACACGCCGGGTGTAGCGTCGCCATGCGTTGAAATCGAGCGCGACCCCGAACTGAGCTTTGAATACACAGCGCGCGGCAACCTGGTGGCCGTGATAACCAACGGCACTGCCGTCCTCGGCCTGGGCGACATCGGCGCGCTCGCGGGCAAGCCGGTGATGGAGGGCAAGGCGGTGCTCTTCAAGCGGTTCGCGGACATCGACGTGTTCGACCTCGAAGTGAACACGCGCGATCCGGCCGAATTCATCCGCGCCTGCCAGTTGCTTGAGCCTTCGTTTGGGGCAATCAACCTCGAAGACATCAAATCGCCGGAATGTTTCGCCATCGAGCAGGCTTTGCGTGAGACCATGTCGATCCCCGTGTTTCACGACGACCAGCACGGCACGGCGATTATCTCCGGCGCCGCGCTGGTGAACGCGCTTGAACTGGCGGGCAAAAAGATCGATGAAGTGAAGGTTGTTTTCAGCGGCGCGGGCGCGGCGGCGCTTGGCTGCGCGGAGCACTACCTGCGCCTGGGCATG
>DASZAE010000370.1:0-12166 GCA_035945515.1 Terriglobia bacterium | reverse complement strand
ATCATCGCCTTCACCGGACTTTACACGTTTATTTCGGGCTTGTGGGGCGTGCTTTGGACCGATTTCTTCCAGTTCATCCTGAAAATGACGATGGTGATTGTGCTCGCCTATTACGGCGTCGAGGCGGTGGGCGGCATGAAGGGTCTGCTTTCGAGGCTGGCCGTTGTTGACGCCGCCCGCACGGCTGCGCACGGCGGCCACGGGTCTATTCTCAATTTCGTTCCTTCGCTCGATTCCCCCTGGATGCCCTTCGTCACATTTTTTGTTTACATCGCCATCAACTGGTGGGCGAATTGGTATCCGGGCGCGGCGCCGGGCGGCGGCGGTTATATTGCCCAGCGCATCTTTTGCGCTAAAGACGAAAAAAATTCTCTGCTCGCTACGCTCTGGTTCAACATCGCGCAATACGCCATCCGCCCGTGGCCGTGGATCATCACCGCGCTGGTTTCAGTTGCTCTCTGGCCGCACCTGAAAGACCCGGAAATTGGATACGTCAAAGTGTGGGTTGTTTATTTGCCAGCGGCGCTGGGCGGGCTGATGCTGGCGGCGTTTGCGGCTGCTTATATGTCTACCATTGCGACGCAGCTCAATTGGGGATCATCCTATATCGTGAATGACCTCTATCGCCGGTTCATGGTGAAGGACCGCAAGGAAGAGCACTACGTTATCGCTTCAAAACTTGCCACCGTGGGCCTGGCAATTCTTGGCGCCGCGGTTTCGCTGGTGATGACCTCCGTCGGCGGGGCGTGGGAGCTGCTGCTGGCGATTGGCGCAGGCACAGGAACGGTTTATCTGCTGCGTTGGTATTGGTGGAGAGTAAATGCCTGGTCCGAGGTGTCCTCGATGGTGGTTGCTATGGGCACGACTGCGGTGCTGCATGGCGTTTTCCACATTTCGGATACGACCGCGCGCGGATTCGCGGAGTCGATTCTGATTACGGTTGCAATCACCACGGTGGCGTGGCTCGCCGCTACCTATCTGACTGCGGCGGAGCCGGACACGAAGTTGCTTGAGTTCTATCGCCGCACGCGGCCCGGCGCGCTGGGCTGGAGGCGCATTGCGGCGCTCGCTCCCGAAATTCCACCCGACCGCGAGGGCTGGTACAATCTGGCTGACTGGATTTTGGGCTCGTTAATGGTTTACCTCATGATGTTTGGCATCGGGAAGATTATTTTAGGTCCGGCATGGCTCGGTTGGAGTTATCTTGCCGCGGGCGCGGTGTGCGGCGCCATAATTTACTGGGATTTCTCAAAGCGCGGCTGGGAAGCCTTTTCGGGGCGGGAAACGAAGTGAGACAAAGCCCTAAACAAAAAGGAAAAGCCGGTCCGCAAAAAATCACCGAGGCCGTAAATCCGGTCTCGGCTTCGCTGGAGACGAAGCCGCTGGCGGAGGTTTTGCGCATTATTAACCGCGAAGACCGTAAAGTCGCTCTCGCGGTCAGCAAGGTAATTCCTCAGATTGCGCAGGCAGCGCAAATCGTGGTGCGGGCGCTCGACCGCGGCGGGCGGCTGGTCTATATGGGCGCGGGCACAAGCGGACGGATGGGCGCGCTCGACGCCGCCGAATGTCTTCCTACCTTCGGAACGCGCAAGGTCATCGCGGTGCTGGCGGCCGGCCCTGCGGCGATGCTTCGCTCAGTGGAAGGGGCGGAAGATGACGAAGCGCGCGCGGTGAGCGACTTGCGCAAAATCAAGCTGAGCAAGCGTGACGTTCTCATCGGAATTGCTGCCAGCGGCAGCACGCCCTACACTTGCGCGGGATTGCGCTACGCGCGCGGATTGGGCCTGGAAACCATCGCCTTGACGTCGAATCCGGGATCGCCAGTGACCGCGCTGGCGGATGTTTCCATTGTTCCTGTTACGGGACCCGAAATTGTGGCGGGATCAACCCGCATGAAAGCAGGCACCGCGCAAAAGCTGGTGTTGAACATGCTTTCCACCGCCAGCATGGTGGGCCTCGGCAAAGTTTATGCGGGATTGATGGTGAACGTTCAACTGACCAACCGCAAGCTGCGCCAGCGCGCGATCGAAATTCTGATGAAGACGCAGGGCGTGAGCGTAGCGGAGGCCGCGCGCGCGATAACTGAATCCGATGGAAAACTTCCGGTGGCGCTCGTGATGCTGGCGAAGGGAGTCTCAAGCAGAGAGGCTGCGAGGCTGGTGCGTCAAAATAGTCTGGTGAAGTTGCTGCGCCCGCGGCCGCTACGGGCTAAGAAGTAGTCCATCTATAGGACAGCGATTGCAGGGGTATAAAGAGTCTGTGTGAAAACTCACGTTGCGTGTCATTCTGAGGAGCCGAAGGCGACGAAGAATCTCGTAAGTGTCCTAATTCAAAGCGAGATTCCTCGCTTCGCTCGGAATGACACCGTTGGTGAACAGTTTTCACACAGACTCTAAAGCCCTGCTTAAACATCTATATGGATAAATTCATTATTCAAGGCGGGCGGCCACTGGAAGGCCGGGTGACGATCAGCGGGGCCAAGAACGCCGCGCTGCCCGCGATGGCAGCCACGCTGCTAACAAGCGAGCGCGTGACGCTGCACAACGTGCCGCGGGTGCGTGATCTCGGCACCATGCGAGCCTTGCTCGACGAACTTGGCGTCGATTCTTCCGTCACTCACGATGAATATGGAAACACCGTGGAGCTTCAGGCACGCAAGCTGATTACGCCAGAAGCGCCTTACGAGCTTGTCAAGCAAATGCGCGCGTCCGTCCTGGTGCTCGGACCGCTCGTGGCGCGTTTTGGCGAGGCCCGTGTTTCGCTGCCCGGCGGGTGCGCTATCGGCGCGCGGCCGGTGGATTTGCACCTCAAAGGGCTTGAAAAGCTCGGCGCAGCGATCAGCCTTGAGCACGGTTATATCCACGCGCGCACGGGGCGGCTAAAGGGCGGCCTGTTTTACTTTGACACCATCTCGGTGACGGGCGCCGAGAACTTGATGATGGCTGCGGCGCTTGCCGAGGGCGAAACCATAATCGAAAACACGGCGCGCGAGCCGGAAGTGGAAGACCTCGCACGCCTGCTTAAAAAAATGGGAGCGGATATCGGAGGCGAGGGAACGGCGCGGGTGCGCATTCGTGGTGTTTCCAGCCTCCACGGCGCTGAACACACGATTATTCCCGACCGGATAGAGGCTGGGACGTTTCTGGCCGCGGCGGGGATCACGGGCGGCGCACTGTGGATCGATCATGTTGAGCCTCGGCACTTGGCTGCTGTGATCTCGAAGCTCGAAGAGATTGGCGTCAGAATTGTGCAGCACGGAGAATCGGAACTGGAGGTCCAAGGCCCCGGCGCGCTGAAAGCCGCGGACGTGTCCACACAGGAATATCCCGGATTTCCCACCGACATGCAGGCGCAATACATGGCCTTGGCGACACAGGCGGAAGGCTCATCGGTGATTACCGAGACCATTTTCGAGAGCCGCTTTTCGCACGCGCTCGAGCTCTCGCGGCTCGGGGCTGATATTCGCGTCGAAGGGCGGCGAGCCGTGGTGCGCGGCAAGACGCCGCTCAGCGGCGCACAAGTACAGGCCTCAGACCTTCGGGCCAGCGCATCGCTGGTGCTGGCGGGTCTTGCGGCCTCCGGAGAGACGTCGATTGATCGTGTTTATCACATCGACCGGGGCTACGAGCGCATCGAAGAGAAGCTGGCGAAAGTGGGAGCTAAAATCCAGCGGGTCTCGGAAGTTTTGTAGCGGCGGCCTCTGGCCGCCGGTTTTCACTATTTAAATCCGGCGGCGAGACGCCACCGCTATAGCTTGAATTGGTCGTCGATTTCCACTTGGTAACCGCTCGCCAGGCGGTTGGTTTCGTTCGCCATCCCTACAATGGCCATAAGTTCCGCGAGCATTTGATCTGTCATGCCAGCCTTGCGCGCGGCAGCCGTGTGCGAGGCAATGCAGTAGCCGCATTGGTTGGTAACGCTCACGGCAAGATAGATCATTTCCTTGGTCACGCGGTCGAGCGCGCCTTCTGCCATAATCTGCTTGATGCTTTCCCAGGTGCGCCGCAACGTGGCCGGGTCGTGAGCAAGCGCCTTCCAGAAATTATTGATCCAGTCGGTCTTACGTGTCGCCATAATGTCGTCATAGACGGCGCGGACTTCAGGGGCAGCATCTTTGTATTCGATAAAGCCAAGTGTGGCCATAAGACATCTCCTGTTGGGGTTGGGTGTTCAAAGACGGATTGACGCACTGCCTTACTGGCTTATTGATTCGATGGCTCAATGAATCAATCTCAGGCTCCGATTCTGCCATATAATCTGGATGGAAAGGAGAAAGAACATGGCGGGCAAAAGGCTTCTGATGCTGGTGGGCGATTACGTAGAGGATTACGAAGCGATGGTGCCGTTCCAGGCGTTGCAAATGGTGGGCCATACCGTACACGCGGTGTGTCCGGGCAAGAAGTCTGGTGAGATCGTGCGCACGGCGATTCACGATTTTGAGGGCGACCAGACCTATAGCGAAAAACGCGGCCACAACTTTGCGCTCAACGCGAGCTTCGACGAGGTGAAACCCGAATCCTATGACGCGCTGGTGATTCCGGGCGGTCGCGCGCCGGAATACCTGCGCACGAATGCGCGTGTGCTGGAAATCATCCGGCACTTCTTTGCCGCCGAGAAGCCCGTGGCCTCATTGTGTCACGGCGCGCAGTTGTTGACCGCCGCCAACGTGGCCAAGGGAAGATCGATCAGTGCATATCCGGCTGTGGGACCAGAAGTGGAACTTGCCGGGGGCACGTATGTGAGCGTTTCCATGACCGAGGCACATGTCGACCGCAACCTCGTCACAGGCCCCGCTTGGCCCGCGCATCCGGCCTGGCTGGCAAAATTCTTACAGGTGCTCGAGCGCACTAGTAATGCTGAAAAGCGCGTGCACGCGAGCGCAGGAGCAAAGAAGGGAAAATAGGTGTAAATCACCGAAGCCTTGGTAACACGCGCGGTTAAACCACTTCAACCGGAGGCGCTTTGCGATACTGTCTGCTTGCCTTGTTACTATTCATGAGCGCGCCTGTGCTGGCGCAGCAACCAGCCGCTCCCGAAATTTCCTACGAATCCATCCCGAACTTCCTCAAGCTGCCACCCAGCATGTATTTTGGCGAGGCGGCAGGGGTGGCGGTAAATTCCAGGGGCGATGTTTTCGTCTACAATCGCGGGGCGCGCACGCAGCTTTTCGAGTTCGATCCGAACGGGAATTTCATGCGCACGATCGGAGACGGCCTCTACGGATTCGTCTTTGCGCACAGCGTCAAAATCGACCGATATGACAACATCTGGTGCGTGGACGAAGGCTCGAATATGGTCATCAAGTTCAGCCCGGAAGGGCGTGTGGAGATGGTCCTTGGGCGCCGGCCGGAGCCGGTGGAGCACGTGCTGCCCGGCCAGCCTGTTCCTCCGCAGCCGGAATGGGAATTCAACCGGCCGACGGACGTGGCCTTTGATTCGGAGGATGATATTTTCGTGACCGACGGTTATGTGAACTCCCGCGTGGTGAAGTATGACAAGTTTGGAAACCGCCTGAAGGAATGGGGCGCGCGGGGCACGGCGCCGGGCCAGTTTCATACGCCGCATACGATTGTGGTAGATGCGGAAAATCGCTTATACGTGGGCGACCGGGAAAACAATCGCATCCAGGTATTTGATTCGAATGGAAACTTTTTGAAACAATGGACGAATGTGGGCGCCCCGTGGGCGCTGTGCATCACGCCACCGCCACATCAGGTTATCTATAGCTCGGACTCCCGGCCAGGCCTCATCTATAAACTTGATCTGAACGGGAAGATTCTGGGTGTCTTCGGAAAAGCGGGAAAGCAACTGGGGCAATTCGGCTGGGTGCATGAAATGGCGTGCCCATCGGAGAACATTCTCTACACCGGCGAACTATTGAACTGGCGCGTGCAGAAGCTCATTCTTCGCCCAAGCAGGTAAAGCAGGCGTTATCGAAGCCAGTCTTCCAGGCGGACTGATTCCCCGGTTTTTTCGTCGCGGTATTTGACAATGACGGGCGTATAGAGCGAAAGGCCAAGCTCCGGGCCGCTTCCCCTGCGAACAGCACGCGAGCCGGGAACGACAACTGCATTTTCAGGAATGCGGAGCGGGGAATCGACTTCACGGTGATAGACGGTGTCTCGGGCCAGGTCATAAACCGGCGTGGAGCCGGTCAGGATTGTGCCTGCCGCGAGGACTGCGCCTTTTGCTACGATCGTGCCTTCATACACTCCGCAATTGCCTCCCACCAGCACTTCATCTTCGATAATCACAGGCAGCGCGCCCACCGGCTCAAGCACGCCAC
Organism: Terriglobia bacterium; assembly: GCA_035945515.1. Taxonomy (GTDB): domain Bacteria; phylum Acidobacteriota; class Terriglobia; order UBA7540; family UBA7540; genus RH2-MAG17b. Next base: position 5,880 of record DASZAE010000370.1, on the reverse strand, counting down.
CGATTTGCGCCGCGGCGCTCAAGTGGCAACGCTTACCGATCTGCGCGCAAGAGCCAACGAGCGCATGCGAATCGACCATCGTGCCTTCGTCCACGTAAGCGCCCACGTTAATGTACATGGGCGGCATACAAGTCACGCCTTTGGCGATGTAGCACCCGTCGCGGACGGCGGACCCGCCTGGCACAATGCGGACGCCCGGCGGCCGGGGGAAATCCTTCAAAGGATAAGTGTCTTTATCAAAGAACGGGAAGCCGCCGCTCGAAACATCCACGATGCTTCCGATCCGAAAGCCCAGCAGAATACCCTTCTTCACCCAAACGTTAACCTTCCAGCCGGAGGGTGATTGCAGGTCAGGCTCGGCGGCCCGAATCGTGCCTTTGTTCAAGCCCGTTTTGAGTTCATGAAAAGCGGCAAAATATTCGCTGCCGTATTCGGTGCTTTGGCGGGAAAACAATTCTTCGATTTTGTCGGCGAGAATCATAATTTGCCGGCGACGGCCGCGGCGAACTCCGCCGTCGTGTTTTTGCCGCCAAGATCGGGTGTGCGCACCTGGCCCTCTCCGGTCACCGCGCGTAGCGCGTCCATCATGCGTCCGGCGGCGGCAGGCTCGCCCAGATGATCCATCATCATCGCGGCTGCCCAGATTGCGGCAATGGGATTGGCGATGCCTTTCCCCTCGATATCCGGCGCGCTGCCATGCACCGGCTCGAAGATGGGCGGCCCCAGGCGCCTGTCAGGATTCAAATTAGCGCTGGCGGCAAGGCCGAGGCTGCCCTGCAGCGCGCCTCCAAGATCGGTCAGAATATCCGCAAACAGGTTTGAAGCCACCACCACGTCGAGGCTTTCCGGATGAGTAATCATCCGCGCCGCGGCGGCGTCCACGTGATATTGCGCCGTCTCAACGTCTGGATAGTCCCTGGCTACTTCGCGGAATACCTCGTCCCACATCACCATGGCGTATTGCATGGCGTTGGATTTGGTCACGCTGGCCAGGCGCTTGCGCGGGCGGTGGCGTGCCTGGTCAAAAGCGTAGCGGATCACGCGCTCAACGCCGTGCCGCGTGAACACTGATTCCTGGATGGCCACCTCTTCGGGCGTGCCGCGGTGGAACCTGCCGCCGAGGCCGCTGTATTCCCCCTCGCTGTTTTCGCGGATAAAAAGCATGTTCACATCTTCCGGCTTTTTCCACCGCAACGGGCACTCAAGACCCGGCAAGATTTCCACCGGCCTCAAGTTGACATAGAGATCGAATTCAAACCGGATGCGCAGCAGCAGCTCGCGCAGCGAAATATGATCTGGAACTGTCGGATGGCCGATTGCGCCCAACAGGATGGCGTCAAACGGGCGAAGTTGCTCGAGGCCTTCCGGCGGCATCATGCGCCCGGTCCGCAGGTAATATTCGCAACCCCACTCAAACGGCTCGAAAGTGAGCGTGAAGTCGCGGGCGGCGGCCTGAAGCACCTGCACAGCGGCCGGCACGACTTCTTTGCCAATGCCGTCGCCAGGCAAAAGAGCAATGCGATAATTTTTCATGGATACCCGTGGTTAATGGTGTTTGCGCCTCGGAATCAGGTGCAAACCCAAAATGATATCACGAGCAATGGGCGCAATGTGCTGTTGTTGAAAAACTCCGTGACCCTGTCATTCTGAGGAACCGAAGGCGACGAAGAATCCCAACATTTCTTTGATAATCAAGATGCCGGGATGCTTAGCGGAGTTTACCTGAGCCAAATGCCGGGATCCTTCGCGGAGTTTACCCTGAGCGAAGCCGAAGGGCTCAGGATGACGAGCGAAGGGCTGAGCATGACACGCCGCGGGGCGTGGCGCCTATTTCGATGCGCGTTATCAGGCCGGCGCTTCCGAAGGGATTACGTTCAAGATCAACTTTTCCTGGTTGCGGATCACCGTCAGCGGCGCGCTCACGCCCACTTGGGTGTCCGTCAACAGCCTGTGCAAGTCGTCGATTCCTTGCACGCTTTGCGAGGCGTATCCCACAATTACGTCGCCTTCCCGCAATCCTGCGCGGCCGGCGGGGCTTGCTGATTCAAGCGAGACTACGAGCACCCCGCTTTCTACCGGCAGGTTGTGGAAGCGGACCAGCCGGCGATGCAAGGGGACGTCCTGGCCGGCCACGCCGATATAGCTGCGTTTGATTTGTCCGTCCTTGATCAGCCGCCCCGCGATGAACTTTGCCGTGTTAATCGCAATCGCAAAGCAGATGCCTTGGGCGGGCAGGATGATGGCGGTGTTGACTCCAATCACTTCACCGCGCGAGGTGACGAGCGGTCCGCCCGAGTTGCCGGGATTGAGCGCCGCATCCGTCTGGATGATGTTGTCGATCAGGCGGCCAGAGCGCGCGCGCAGGCTCCGCCCCAGCGCGCTTACCACCCCCGCCGTCACAGTGCATTCAAAGCCATAGGGATTGCCGATGGCAATTACAAGCTGGCCCGCGCGCAGCGACTGCGCATCGCCGAAGAGAGCCGGGACGAGATTGGGCGCGCTGATGCGCAGCACGGCGAGGTCGGTGTGCGGGTCATCGCCTACAAGCTCGGCGGGATAATGGCCGCCGCCGGTGAGCATCACTTCGATCTTATCCGCCCCGTGAACGACGTGGCTGTTGGTAAGAATAAAGCCGTCGGGGGTAAAAATGAAACCGGAGCCGCTGCCGTGGCCCTCGCGTCCGGCTGACTTTTTGAGGCGCTGCGTGACGTGGATGTTCACCACAGACGGGCTTACATGTTCGGCGGCATAGATAACCGCTTGCGAGTAGGCGTCGAGCAGGGCAGCGGCAGGATTCGGCTCTGCGATCTGTGGCTGTGGAATGGCGGCGCCGGAATATGAGACATCTTGCAAGATTGGATTCATAGTTTTCCTCCCCACTATCTGTTCTCAACCTTCTAAATCAGTATGAGTCCAAGGCGGAAACCCAAACTGACGGCTTCGGCGCGTGAAGAAACGTCGAGCTTGGTGAAAATGGAGCTCACGTGAAATTTTACCGTGTGCTCGGATATCTTCAAACGCCAGGCAATCTCCTTATTGCCGAGGCCTTCGGCCAGCATGGCAAGAATCTCGCGCTCGCGTGCTGTCAACTGGGGAGCCGCGCCGTCAAGACTTCGCGGCGTAAGTTTCTCCGCTTCCGGGCCTGTTATGGCCGGGTGAAGGACAATCAATCCCTCGGCTGCTGCATTAATAGATGCAAGAACCTGCCCTGTGGTCGCGTCCAGGGGCAACAGCGCGGCGATTCCAGCCCGCTGCGGGTCGAGCGGGAAACCCGTCGGGGGATCGGGGGCAAGGATGACGAACGCCGGCTGCCCATCTGCCCCGCCCATTCCCGGTGTAAATTCCTGGAGCCATTCTTCCACTCCTGATTCCACCGCCGCCACAACAACGTCAGACGCTGCTGCCTGCGCTGACCGGCCGAGATCAGCAAGATTATTCAGCGAAGCGACGACCTCTATCGAAGGAGCATCTGCAAGAATAGACTCGAGACCCCTGCGCACCATCTCGGATTCAGCGGCGATGAGGACTCTGATCATTCGTGCGCCCCGCGTGAAACATACTGAGCGACATAAGTCACCGACGGTCATCGGCTGTAGCGGCGGCCAAAGCCCGTAAGGGGCCGCCGGTTTTTATAGATTGAACACCGGCGCTCAGAGAGCGCCGCTACAGCAAGGCCGCCGCTACAAACTCAGGCGTCGCGTATAAACTTTCTCATGCCTGCTGCCAGGCCGCGCGTCTCAGCTCGCCCGCTCAGCAATCAGGATATCGAGTTCAACCAAAGCTCCAGCCCGGATCACGGCGGCTTTGGCGCTTGTTCCCACAACTTCGGCGGAGAGCAGCGACTGTAGCTCGCGGATGCCCGTCACGGGCTTGGAATTAAGCCGCACGAGGATATCTCCCATCAGGATGCCCGCTTTTTCCGCGCTGCCACCGGCTTCCACGTGCTGCACGATTAAGCCCCGCTGTTCCGGCAGAGCAAGCCGCGATTGAAGCGAAGCCGGTATTTCTACGGGCCAAAGCCCGACGCCAAGATAGCCGCGCGGAATCCGCCCTTTTTCGAGTAACAGGCTGGCAACGCGATTAACCGTTGTGGCTGGGATCGCAACGCCGAGACTGCGAGAGAGTCCCGTGGTGCTTATGCCCAGGCAGCGGCCCGCGGCGTCGGCCAGCATTCCGCCTGACAGCGTTGGATGAAGCTCGAAGCCCAGGCGGATCAACTGGTCAATTTGGCCGCCCTGCCACGTCTTCCAAGCGCCTCCGGCGACGCCAACCACGCCCATGCTGGCGCGTGGGCCGGTCTCTACGCGCCCGACTGCCAAGACAATATTTCCAACTTTCAGCGCCGCCGGGTCGCCCATTACGGGAAGCCCAAGGCCTGCGGATGGCGCGCGGAGCAAGGCAAGGTCCGTGCTTGGATCGCGCCCAACTAACGTGGCAGCCGCCGTCCGGCCATCCGGCAATAACGCCTGGATTTCACCTTCGCGCCTCACCGCATGGTTCGCTGTTACAATCAGCCCCTCCCGCCAGTGTACCCCGGCCGTCAGCATGTGACGCCGCGAGTTGAGGGCCACAACAGCTTGGCTTGCCTGCTCTACCGCCGCCGCCGTGGCATTTGAGAATTCCTGCAGTACATTTGTGTTGCCCATCGAATTCCTCCAAGTTCATTCAGTAAACGTGAGCGTCGAAGCTCACTGAACTAAGTGTACGCAGTCCTCCGTATTCAGCGCATCCGCCAAATGGCTAGGATTCGCCCCGGAAATATGGCTAGTGCTGTGTGCCGCAATTTTGTTGACTTATTTGGCCGAGACCGACTTTGTGTGTATCAGGGCACGGCTTTCAGCCGTGCCGTAGGAGATGCTATTTATTATGAGGGCTTTAGCCCTTGCGAGCCATGCTCAGCGGCTAAAGCCGGTTTTCTCTTGGCCCTTTTGCGGCACGGCTGAAAGCCGTGCCCTGATACAAGTAAGCCTAAGAGCTTATCCGTAAATAACTATTGAATCTTGGGTTGAGTTGAGGCAAGATTATGACCCACGATGCGACAAATAAAATCTTGGGAAGTGTCCGATGAGTTTTGGGCGAGGGTCGAACCGCTGATTCCTGTTCCGGAGCGGCCGAAGGGGCGGAAATATAAACGCCGACCCGGTGGCGGCCGAAAGCCGATGCCGCCGCGGAAGGTCTTTTCCGCCATTGTGTATGTGTTGCGTAAGGGGTGCCAGTGGAAAGCCGTGCCCAAAGAATTTGGTAGTGCGAGTGCGATCCACAAGCACTTTCAACAGTGGCATCGGGCCGGTTTCTTTGTGGCGCTATGGCGGACGGGATTGGCCGAGTATGATGAGATGGAAGGCATCGCCTGGGACTGGCAAAGCGTTGACGGGGCTTTGGTGAAAGCCCCCCTCGCCATTGAGTGTGTGGGCGCCAACCCCACGGATCGGGGGAAAAAAAGGACGCAAGCGAAGTTTATTAGTCGACGGGCGTGGCGTCCCGCTATCGCTCGCCGTGAGCGGAGCCAACGTGCATGACGTCAAACTGTTGTCGGCCACACTCGACCAGGTGGTGAGAGCGCGGCCTGCGCCAAGTGTCAAGATGCCTCAGCGCCTGTGCGCCGATGCGGGTTACAAGGGAGCACCGGCCCGGCGGGAGGCGGAGATGCGAAACTATCAACCGCACATCCAGCAACGCAAGGAAGAAGCGGAGGCGAAGCGCACCGTGCGCGGTTACAAGGCCCGTCGGTGGGTGGTGGAGCGGACCCATTCGTGGTTCAACCGATACCGCAAGGTGCTGGTGAGCTTTGAGAAGACCGAGGAAAGCGATGTCGCCTTACTGAGCCTGGCTGCGGCCATGATCTGCTGGCGGCAGACTATAGTTATTTACGGATAAGCT
>DASZAE010000369.1:0-6348 GCA_035945515.1 Terriglobia bacterium | reverse complement strand
GCAGACGGTGTGCAGCCCCAGCCCGCGCATGATCCCCTTGAGCTCGCGGTAATTCTCACCACCCGGCAAACGCACTTTCAGCCAGTCCGGGCGCGGCAGTCGGGGCGCAGTTGCAGCGATTTGGATCAAGTCTGTTCCCATCGACTTTTATTCTAACTGCCTTCAAGAGGATTCACAACGAAGTGGGTAGTAGGATTTTTTCAGTCGGCTGCAGCAGGGGCTTCCCGGCCACGCGTGATATTTCCCAAGCGGTTAATTTCATAATAGGCCGCTTCGTGCTGAAAGCCTGCTTCCTCCACAATGCGCTGCAACACGTGGTCGTAACCAGAAAAGCTGAGGTAGATGTGCTGCGTCTCCGGGACGCTCGCGGCATCGGCGATCATTTGCCGGAGCGAATCCCGCCAAAGCTCCTTTTTCGCGTCATCGGGATGGGTGTAGAAGTTCATGAGCGCCGCCGAGTTTGGCGCGCAGGGGTGCGATTGTCCCACTTCATCCAGCGGGCAACTCTCGCTTTTTTCAATCAGCCATGCGCAGAGAGCCAGCCTGCTCCCGGCGACCAGGGTGTACGCATGGCGGCCCTCTTCGAGCCATTCGAGCGCCTTGGCCAGAAACTCGCGCCGCGCCGGTTGGGTAGCGCCAGTTGCCTGATAGCGCAGAAGATCATTAAGATCATCGCGGCGCATGACGGCAGGGGCGGGAGGCGCCGGGTGCAATTTCAGATCAAGACAATAGACCCGCGCTTCTTTCCTGTTCCACGTCGCGGACTTAAGCTCCTGCGCGCCCGCCACCGGCGATTGCAATGCTCGCCTGAGCCGGGGCCGGATGCGTTCATCCATCTTCTTCAGTCGGTCCACTGAAACGAACCGCTTTGACGCTTTGACTAGCCCGCGCTCGATTCGATGCCGGCGCGCGGCGGAGCGATTGAAAAACACGGTCAGGGTGTAGACTTCGTCATGATGCGTAGCAAGCTCTTCCTTGTACCCTGCGCCGGGCGTCAGGTCTATCGCCGAAAACCCCTCCTTCTCTGCCTGAAGTCCAAGGAACAGGATATGGATTCTCCCCAAAGAGTGGCGGGAAAGAAAAGGGGATTGAACGATCACGCCAAGCACAATCTGGTCCTTATTGCGAGGGCCGATATGAGCCGACACGATGCGGCCATTCAGCCGCAGCGCCGTGACGTGCAGCAAGCCCGGCTGGCGCATCATTGCCAGGTAAAAAGGCTTCTTAAGCGCGTCCGCCGCGAACGGTGGTGTTCCATACATCGCGCCCTGCCGGAAATCATAAAGCGGGGTCATCTCATCCAGCGCGGTTTCAAACGCCGCAGGGTCGTCGATGCGCTCAAATAAAAGCTCGCCCAGGCGCTCAAGCTGGTTGAGCCGCATTTTCTTCTTCTTTTTCCGCAAATAGTCGGCGATTTCATTCCCTGGAGCCGTCGAAAGCAGCGGCCGGCGCAGCGAGCGCCAGTCGCACCGGGAACGCCAGCGTCGCGTCCACTCGAGCGGGGCGCCAGGAGGAAGAAACAGAAATTGGAGCTTGCCGTTGGGAAATTCTTCCGCCAGGCGGTCAAAAGCAGGTTCGATGAAGCTCGATGGATCGTTATCATTTGCCAGCCATGCGTGGTACTCCGCCTGTCCACCGCCAACCTGGACAATTGAGCCGTCTTCCTTCAAAACAGCGAGCAGGAGCAAGCCATCCAGAGCGCCAGCGTTCGTGGCGCCAGTGACGATGAGCGGTTCAAACCGGCTGGCATAAATGTGATACCACGTGGTTGCAAATGGGACATCTTGAAAGCAGGTGTCGTAAGAGCAAGCCTCGTAGAGAGAGGTCCACTGGCGGCGGAAGCCTGCGTCCTGAAGCAGAGCTACGGCTTCCTCGCCACGATAGAGATGGATCATTGGGGGAATATTTCTCAAATGCCGGGACGAGAAGCAAAAGCCCAGAGACAAGGGTGAATAGTCGAGAGACAAGAGGCGAGTCCGAATGTTTGAGGCATATCGGTGATTTTAACTCGACATCGTGCAGTGGCACAAAGCCGGCTCCACATCAAATTGACCCGCGCCGTCCGGCTTGCCTCTTGATTCTTGATTCTCGACCCTCGTCTCTTGCCCCTATCAGTTGGCGCTGATTTCGAGGGTCGTTTTGACGCCCGCGTGCTTCTGGCCGAACCATTTCGCATAGTCCTGCCACGGCAATTGCGTGGTGATGAGCTTTCGCAGCGCGCCCGGCCATTGTTTCTCCGCCGCTAGAAAATCCTCGACCCCCATATGAAAATGCCTGGGATTGGCGTTGACGCTGCCAAACACCACGTTGTTTCGCAGAACAAGGTCCTGATTAATCGTGTTAGCGGGCACCTGGCGCATCCCTTGTCCGGCCGTAACGCTCAATAAGCAGAGAACCCCGTCCGCAGCGAGGACCTGCATGGCGGCAAAAGCCACCGAGGAAACGCCGGTCGCTTCAATCACAAGGTCAGGCGCGCCCAGCCGCTTCACCGCATCGCTAAGTTCCACCCCGTCCACACAGACATATTCGGCTTGGAGGCTCTGCGCGATTTGGGCGCGTGGGTCCGTCGCGGGCTCGCGCCCCGCCACAAAAGCGCGCAATCCTCTGACGCGCAGCACTGCGGCCGCGAGTAGTCCTACCGGACCTGCGCCCAGCACTAGCGCCTGCTTCGGCTGCCACGTCATCCGGCGCTGAATCAAGTAAGCGTGGTCGATTCCCTTCTCCACAATAGACATCGGCTCGAGCAGAACGCCAAGATCCCGGATCGGTTCAGGAATCTTCACCAGGTAACGCGGAGATTCCACGTAGTGTTCCGCCATGAATCCGTGGCGTCCCTTAATGCCGCGCTCGGTGTAATTACCGCTGCTGCACAAATCCATTTCACCGTGCTGGCAATAGGAGCACTCGCCGCAAGGCCGCCGCACCGTGGAAACCACGTAGTCTCCCTTGCTCAGGCCGCTCGCGTTTCCCTGGATATCCTCAATGACGCCAAAGTTCTCATGGCCCAGGATAAGATAATCGTCGCCCGGCGGAGTTTCGCCGTATAAGCCCTCATTGATCTCCATATCGGTTCCGCACAACCCCACGCGGATCACGCGCACCTTGATTTCATCCTGTTTTGCTTGCGGCGAGGGAGCGTCGCGCATCTCAATGCTATTCTTTTGGCCGGGTTTTACAGTTATGGCTTTCATGCTTTTATTTTACTTCAGTTGGGCGATTATTGAGCGTCATAACGTCTGTAGTGACGGCGTCCCGCCGCTAATTTACAAATAGCAAAGACCGACGGCGAGACGCCGCCGCTACAGACACTGCGCTCTTACGTTCCGGTTACTTCATAGACGAGCACCTTTGCGGGCGTCGCGCCTTGCGCGGGAACCGCAACATAATACCGATGCAGTTGTGGGATAAGGCGCGAGGTTTTGCCGCCGGGACTGGTGGGCACGCTTCCCAAGTGTTCGTAGTGATCGGGACTCTGCTCTTCATACACGTCAACCGACCCAGCGCCGCAGGAAGCGTAGATGCGCTTGCTGGCAGGGTCGAAAACCAGGTCATCAACTCCCCGCCCAATGGGGAGAGCCTGCAACTCTTTGCCGGTGCGTGTGTCAAAAACAACGATCGCTCCGCTGCGGCAGCCCACAAAAAGGCGATGATGCGCCTCATCAAAGGCCATGGCCACATTGACCTTGGCCAGCGTCACCGGCCAAACCGCGAGGATCGTATGCTTTTTTCGATCAATAACCTCGATTTGATTTTTCGCTCGGTTATTTACGTACATCTTTGGGCTTGATTGTTCGATAGCCATCGCCTCAAGCGTGTCGCCGTCTATCTTCATATCAGCCACTTTTTCGCCCGTGGTTGTGTTCACAACGCTGATGGTGGAATACGTCTGATGCGCGTCGCCTCCGCCGTTGACGATATACAAATCCTTGGTGGAGGGATCATAGGCAATCGAGTCCGAATCAACCAGAAGCTTCACTGTCTTGAGAAGCTGGTACGTCTTTCCGTCGAAAATTCGCAAAGCGCCCGCGCCGCCATCGGTCACGTAGATGCGCTGGAGGTCTTCCCGGTATAGGATGGCGTGCGGAATGCCGATGCCGCTAATGGTATGGATCAGACTTCCACTGTGCAGATCAAAAACCATCACAGCGTGATAGCGTTCCGCCGCCGAAAAAAGTCTGTGTCCTTGAAGATCCACGCCGAAGTGGTCGAAAGACCCTTTGACGGCGGCCGGCATCTCATAAGTCTGAACAAGCTTGAGAGGCGCCGGACTTTGTGCTCCGGCGCATGGAATAAGAATACCCAGCATGGCGCAAAAGACGATGATTAGCCTTTTCATGAGACTCCTCCGATGGAATTGTGGAGCAAGCAGATTTCAAACGGCGCCCCGTTTTTTGAATCGAACGCCCTCCGGCACCCCACACTATCACACTCCCTAGCCTGCGGTACAATGGCTCATCCATGATTCCCATTCCGCTCAACGATAACATCCGCCGCCAAACGTTCTGGGCGTGCACGCTGGCGCTGATTATATTGAACACCGTGGCATTTCTCTATGAGCTTTCGCTCGGCCGGGAGCTAAACAGTCTGATTTACTTTTTCGGGCTGATTCCGGCGCGTTACGCATCCCCGGGCGGCGTGGCCATCCTACCGCATTGGTTCGATTTTCTCAGGTCGGCGCTGACGGCCATGTTTTTGCACGGCGGATGGCTTCACCTGGGCGGCAACATGCTGTTTCTCTTCGTCTTCGGGCGCAGCATTGAAGACCGCTTCGGGCATTCTAACTTCCTGGCGCTTTATTTTGCCAGCGGCTTCGCGGCGGCGCTGCTCTATGTTGAGATGAGCGCGGGATCGAGCGTGCCTTCAATAGGCGCAAGCGGCGCGATTGCCGGCGTGCTCGGCGCGTATTTTGTCTGCTTCCCGCGCGCCCGCATCACCACCGTGCTCTTTCTGATTTTCTTCTTCTGGACCGTGCACTTGCCTGCCGTGCTGGTGCTCGGCTATTGGTTCCTGATTCAGTTTGTGATGGGCTATCGAATGCTTTCCATCCAATCGGCAACGGGGGGAGGCGTCGCGTGGTGGGCGCATGTTGGAGGCTTTGCGGCAGGAATCATCCTGGGTTTCGTGCTGCGCCCCAGGCGTCCCCAAGTTGAGATCATCCGGCCGGCATAGTAGCCGCATCGGGGCGCGCCGCCTGGACTCCGAGCGGCAAGGATGCGTGAGCCGTCAGGGAAACCCCGGCTCGCTCACCCAGCCGCAGTTTGTAATATCCCGCGGCTGCGATCATGGCGGCATTATCCGTCGAGAGCGCGGGCGAGGGGAAGAAAACACCGAAGCCCGCCCCGCGCCCGGTCGAGTCAAACCGCTCCCGCAACAAGGAATTGCAGGCGACGCCGCCCGTGACGAAAATAGAGTTGACGCATTCCCGCTCAGCGGCTTGAAGCGTGCGCTCCGTAAGATCCCGGACCACCGCCTCCTGAAAACTTGCAATCAGATTGAGTGTGCTTGGTGAGCATTGTTCCCGTATCTCATCAGCGATTGCGCGTCCCTTGCCCTTGCGCCATTCGTTGCGAAGCTCCGCTTCCGCAGCCAGATCGCTGCCGCGCACGCGATAAAGAACGGCGGTTTTCAATCCTGAAAAACTGAAGTCAAAGGGATTGCCTTTCATCTTGATGGCGCCAAACTTGAAAGCGTGCGGGTCTCCGAAACGCGCCAGCTTATCGATCACGGGTCCGCCGGGATAGCCTAAAGCAAGGAGTTTCGCAATCTTGTCAAAGGCTTCGCCCGCGGCGTCGTCACGGGTTTGGCCGAGTTGGCGATAGAAAAATACGTCCGCCGAGCGTTCCGTTTCCATCCAAACCCGGTAGAGGCTGGTGTGGCCCCCGGAAACTACGAGAGTCACATTAGGGAAGCTGGCTTCTGCCACCGCGCGACCCGCGCGGCGCATCATCTTGTTCTCAAGCCATGCGGAGTGGATGTGACCTTCGAGATGGTTTACGCCGACCAATGGCTTGTCTAAGGCGCGCGCAAGCGCCTTCGCGTAAACAAGGCCGACCAGAAGCGAGCCGATCAATCCAGGTCCTTCGGTGACGGCAATTGCATCAATCATCGGCGCGGAGAGTTCGGCCCTGCGCAAGGCTTCTTCAACCACCGGCGAGATTTTTCGCAGATGCTCGCGGCTGGCGAGCTCCGGCACAACGCCACCAAATCTTTCGTGGGTAAGGATTTGTGATGCTACAACGTTCGAAAGAATGCGCTCGCCGTCTTCAACAACCGCCGCCGAGGTCTCGTCACAACTAGATTCGATTCCAAGCACAAACATAACTGTATGGCTCCAAAGGCACTGCAAAA
>DASZAE010000368.1:0-3435 GCA_035945515.1 Terriglobia bacterium | reverse complement strand
AAGGGCTTCAAGGTGACGTTCATCACCATGTTCAAGAAGCCCACCACGGAAAATTATCCCGCCGAGCCGGTCCATTTTCAGGCGCGCTATCGCGGAATCCACGTCCTCCAGCGCGACGAGAACGGCCTCGAAAAATGCGTCGCCTGTTTTCTTTGCGCCGCCGCGTGCCCCGCGAATTGCATTTACATCGAAGCCGCCGAAAACACCGCCGACAATCGCATCTCCGACGCCGACCGCTACGCCAAGGTCTACAACATCGACTATTCGCGCTGCATTTTTTGCGGCTATTGCGTCGAGGCGTGTCCCACCGACGCCATCACTCACGGCCACGGCTTTGAACTTGCTCCCTACGACATCAACGCCATGATTTATCGCAAGGAAAAACTCCTCGAACCCTGGCCCCCGCCGAAAGCCACTCCCCGCCCTTCCCCCGTCGCCGCCGCCCGCTGAGTCCTTCCCAATCGCTCCGCCCCCGACCATGTCATTCCGAACCGGCCGCATTCCGGCCGGGTGAGGAATCTGCTGCTCGCTTTGGCTCTTCTCTACTTACAATCGTCAGGTGAGCCGCACCTACTACGTCTACATCCTCGCCAGCCGCTCGCGAAACCTCTACACCGGCGTCACCAACAATCTCGAACGTCGCCTTGCCCAGCACCGCTTCGGCCTTGTTCCCGGATTCAGCAAGCGCTACCGTATTTTCCGCTTGGTACATTACGAACTGTTCGGCGACATACGCATGGCGATTACCCGCGAGAAGGAAATCAAGAAGTGGAGACATCAAAAGAAAGTATGGCTGATTGAGCGTGAAAATCCTCGTTGGGAAGACTTTAGCGCGGAGTGGTTTCCTAAAGACAAGGGCAGACCCAAAACGAAAACCGTAACAGCAGATTCCTCACACGGCCCAACTGCGGCCGGTTCGGAATGACATCGTAAAAACAAACCGCCCCAAACTAACCCACACCCACACTCACTCCGCCCGCCCTCTGCCATCCCGCCGCGATCGATCCGTCCCCGCTTGCTCTGAGGAACGAAGGGCCTTGACGCCACGCCGCCAATCGCTCCGCCCTCCACCATGTCATCCCGAACCCATCCGCGCATCGCGCGGATGGTGTGAGGGACCTGCTTTTTCCTTGGTTCGACTCGGGCTCGGCAGTCCTATGCGTATTCAGCGAGCCAATCAGTCTGCGTCGCGGCCCGGGTGGTTGAAGTATCGTAAAACTCGACTCCATGTCGCCAGAGGGGGCCAAAAAAGTCATCGTCAGTTACATAGTTGTCTGGGCCGACAAGGGGTGACCAACCTTTCCTCGGTGCTTCATAGGCAAGCAGCCAGTTTTCAGTGTAAAGGTGTTCCGAAGTCATATGCTGTTCCCACAGGGTGGTGTCGACGCCATCTGCAAGCCCGGCCTGATAGAGATCCAGACTCAGAAGAGCGACGATAGAATCGTCCACCGAAGAGATGGAGGGCCAAACAGAATCGGGCAATCGGACGCCGAACAATTTCGTAATCCATAATGCCCAGGCCACTTCAAATCCTTGCTTGAATCTGCCGTGGTAGGACGCAATCTCCGCGAGCACTTCTGTTAGTTTATCCGTGTTCACGGGGTAGCCTTTAGTCGAATAATCGACCAAGACTGCCGATAGGGTGGGCGCGAGACTTGGCTCTGCCACCAAGCTACCCAGGAGGAACGATTCATACAACCCCCAACAATCCGGAGAAATCGAGAAACCCGCACTTTGCTTGACGGCATATTTCAGCACATTGTTGCCTGGATACTTAGAAGCATTTTCGTAAGCCCTGCTAAAAAACGACATCAGGTCGTCTCGCTCGTGCTCCCGCGCGACGACTATCGAGCGGAGGTCGGCTTTCCAAGCTGGCTGCAGAGACTGTGGCAGTTCCGTGATCTTCGTTTTGAGAGGATTAATCTCGACGGCGAACTGACTCGCAACACTGTGCAGGTCTGCCAGGGCTTCTTCAGCGTCCGAGCGCGTGCCAAAGAATAGGTAGTAATCGTCAACGTAACGAAGCCCTTTCAGTCCGGGTCGCAACCTTGTCAATTCAACGTCTAAAGCGACTCCCAGTAGCTCTGATATGAGGTCTGACGTGACCGGACCTACCGGAATTCCCAGCGTTTGTTGGTCCTGCGTGTTTCGCACGGCCGTATCGATAACGTTACCGTAGAGCTTTTCCGACCGGTCCGCTTTAGCGGCACTTTTCGAGTGAAGAGCCCATGGGATGCTGTGCGTATAAAGGGAATGATAGAACCTGGATAAGTCGGCTTTAAGTAGGAATCGGGAGGCCGAAGACCGTACGATTCTTTCTTGATCGAGGGCATCAAAGTCGCGTTCACGTGAAAGACCTCGTTCCGAATCAGGAAGGTATTTCAATCGTGTCATCGACAAAGTTGACTGTTTCATATGCGCCTCGATCTCGCTCCAATGTTTCTCAAGAACGAAGGCGAGCCTGAGTTGATGAAGCGGATTGGGGATGCCGAGGAGGCGGCGATGATGCTGCAGGCGAGGAATGGAATGAAGCGCGCATCCACTATGCGGTCTGGTAAAGGACCCCGGGTTGGGAAGACGGTCCAGCGCGCCCACGAAGCTGGCCGTTGAGAAAGCTGGTGGGATCTCAACCGGGAAATAGCCTCTTCCAATGAGGTCAGTATGTAGGGGCATTTGCGAACCTAATTCTAACAGGGGATGTGTAAAGTTCACCTCCTTATTCCTTGACGTTCACCTAACTTTCTGGTATACTGGTGTTTCTTGGCTGGAGGGCCAGCCAGACAATTCGTAAGAGAGGTGAAGGCCGCGGAGACGCGGCCTTTTTGCGTTTATGGAGCTTTTTTATTGCACATCTCCAACTCACCCACCTCGCCGTAGCCTTGGCGAAGGCGGGTCGCTGCCCTCCGCCCGGAATAAATCACCACAAATCCATTCACCTAAAGGAGATACACCAGCCATGCCTCGGATGCCCCAAGAAGACCAGTCCTACCAGATCATCCTCAGTCCCGAATTCGCTGCGACTATCGCCAGCCGCAATGAGGCTCTCAACGCCGACAGAATCGCCGCCGGCCTGCCGCCTTTCCAGCACAAATCCCCGTTCACCACCCAAGCCCAGATCGAAAAGGAAGAAAAGAACGCCCGTCGCCGCCAAAAACGCGCTCGCGCCCACGATACCGCCGCGGCCAAAGTCCAAATCGCCGCCCGCTGCCAGTCCAATCCTTCCTTCGAACGCCACGCCCGTAAATGCGCCATCTGCAACCATCCGGACTGCGATTCCATCGAATCCGACTTCGTTAATTGGCGCTCCGAAACCACCATCGCCCTTAATTACCAGCTCCCTTCACGCTCCTCCGTCTACCGCCACGCTGCCGCTGCCGGCCTCCTCGAACGCCGCAGCGCCAATCTTCGTGGCGTCTGCGAGCGTATTATCGAGCG
>DASZAE010000367.1:0-1761 GCA_035945515.1 Terriglobia bacterium | reverse complement strand
GCCGCCGGGAACTCTATTCTCCGCAGTCTGGAGCTTCGCGCCTTCGATCCATTCCAAGATGGTCTTGTATTGCCAACTGTTCTCGTTGCCCTTCCACCTTTGGCCTCCGTTGTGCGAGGCATAGTAGTCGTTAACGTTTCCACCTGTTTCGGGTTTATGCGTCGGCTTCACCAGAATGAGGCTGTGGCGAGGGTCGCTGATATCCACCACGCGCATAGCATACTTATAATTCTGCTCGCTCATCGACGGAAGGAACTTGCCTTGTTCGTCAGGACCGGTGAGCTTGAAGATGGCGTGGGAAGCGTGGCAGATGACGCAGGCCTTTCCATCCGGTCCCACCTGCGCCAGAATCGGCTCGACGCGCTTCACAAAATAGTCATAGTTCAGCACGGTATTAGGCTTCACGTCGGTAAGGGCGTCCGCCAGCGTCTTGCCTCCGAGCACGTTCGCAGCGATCAACTGCAGGCGGGGATTCGGGTCGTTCTGGAGCTTATGGAGAGCGGTGGTAAAATCCGGCTGCTGCTCGATGCCGGGAGCGCGGCGCAGCGCGTCAAGGGCCGACGCGCGCACGTTGGCGTCTGGATCGTAGAGGCTCGCGATGACGGCCTTCAGCACCACCGGGTCCGTAAGGAAATTGGGCGCCTTATATTGCGTATAACCATACTTGCCGGCCAGCAGACCCGCCGCGTCCTGGGAAATGCCAAGGCTGGTCGTCCCCAAATGAAGCCGCATGAACTTGGGGTCGGAAACCTCAGCGATTAAAATCGCGCGCTGCTTGCCGCCCAGCCGGGAAAAGGCTTCGGCAACCCGGCTCGCGCTTGCGGGCGCGTTCACAAAACGCTCGAGCATAATATCAATCGACGCCTTCTCCACGCCGGGGTCCGCGTCATCGAGACCTTGGAACACGCGATCTTGAAATCCGGGATTGCTGATGAGACTCCCAAACGATGACGCCGCCGTTAAGACCATAGCGTAATCCTTTGGACGGGGAGATTGGGAAAGCAGCGCGCCCACCGCTCCAGCAACATCGCTTTGCTGGGTCCAGGGAGAGTTGTCGGGCAAACTGGCAAGCAGTGGCAGCACTACCGCGCGGGCGCCCGGATCGCCCTGCCGCAGAATTTCAACTACGGTTTTCACCAGGTTGGGATCCGGAACATCCGGCGAATTGATGTTCAGCACGCCGCGCTGGCCGTCCTGATAAACATAGCTCACGGTTTGCCGCACCTGCGGGTCAGGGTCCATTGTCAGGTTAAGAGCGGCCAGGGCAAATCGCTGATCGCCCGCGCCTTCCAGCGTGCTTCCCGCCTTCATCACTTCAATTTTCATATCGCTGTTCGCGCCGTTGAGGCAAGCGATTAGCGCCTCTTCCAGTTCAGGGCCGGAGCTATGGAAGAAATGGATCAAATCGCTGTCATTGCCCACGCGGGTCTGGTAAAAGCTGTTATGCGGATCGTACTTAAAGCCCGCCGTTTCCTGATAGGGTGGATAGACGTAGTTTGGCTGGTCGAGGTCTGGCACGCCCTCGACATATTGCGTAAGGACTTTGGGCAGGCCAATGGCTACTTGGCCGGGTTTAAGCGCCGGAAGCGCGTAGTGACGGATGTGAAAATCCCACATGGCGTTGAGAATGGCCATGCGGCCCGCCGGAGGCGACTTGAGGATCGCGCGCGCAAGGTCTTCTGCCTGGCCGCGCACAACCTCTTCATAGCCTTTCTCGATGCGTTCCTGATCTTCTTTCGTGGCCGCGGTCTTGATCCACGC
>DASZAE010000366.1:0-8039 GCA_035945515.1 Terriglobia bacterium | reverse complement strand
TTTCTACCTCATTTACAGCCAGCTCAGCCGCGATCTCGCCCTTCAGGCATACATTCAGATTTGCGGCGACATCGTTCTAATCACTTTGGTGGTCCACGTTACGGGGAACCTGGAGAGCAATTACCTTTCGCTTTATTTCCTCGCAGTTATTATGGCCAGTGTCGTGCTTCCGCGTTCGCAGGCTTTTGTGCTTGCCGGCGCAAGCTTCCTCTGCATGGGCGTGGTGCTCGGCTTAGCTTATCTTCCCGGATTTTATCCGGGGTTCACGAGGCTTCATCCCTCGGTCGAGCGGATCATCGCGCCTGCGTCCTTGCCGGTAGACCTCGAAACGTTTGAATTCAAGATTCTGGCCACGCTGTTTGGCTTCTTCGCCGTGGCCTATCTTTCCAGCTATCTGGCTGAAAGCCTGCGCAGGACGGGCAAGGAATTAAGGGTAAAAGCCGGCGAGGTGGCAAGCCTCCAGGCGCTCAACGAAAATATTATTGAGAGTATGCGCGGCGGCTTGATTACAACAGACCTTGAGGGCACTATCCAGATCGTGAACCCCGCCGGAGAGCATATCCTGGGACTGAAAGCCGATGACCTGCGCAGCAGACCGATTTACACCGTGCTGCAAGATGGCTTGCGGACGCGAGGCGCCAGCCCGACAGCCTTTCCGCCCTACACGCGCCATGAGGCGCTCTACCGCCATCCGGATGGCGAGCCGCGCGTGCTCGGCATTTCGGAAGCGCCCTTGAAAGTGGCGCCTGACGACGTGGTGGGCTATATCTATACGTTCCAGGATCTCACCGACGAAAAGCAGCGGGAAGCCGAAGACCAGATGAAGAACCGCATGGTCACGCTCGGCCGCATGGCGGCTGGCATCGCTCACGAAGTGCGCAATCCGCTGGCGTCCATCTCAGGCTCAGTGAAGCTGCTAGAAGCCATCACCAGCATGGATGAGGATCAAGCAAAGCTGATGGGAATTGTAAGCCGCGAGTCCGCCCGCCTGGACAAACTCATCTCCGAATTCCTGGTGTATGCGCGCGACCATCGCTTTGAATTCCGCCCTGTTGATCTGGCTCGCCTTCTCGACGAAACGCTTTTACTGCTCAAGCATAATCCGCTATTCGGTTCCCGCCATCAGGTCAATCGCATTTTCCCTCAAGGCGCCGTGATGGCAAGCGTGGACACGGACAAAATACG
This sequence comes from Terriglobia bacterium, assembly GCA_035945515.1. GTDB lineage: Bacteria > Acidobacteriota > Terriglobia > UBA7540 > UBA7540 > RH2-MAG17b. Next base: position 6,854 of record DASZAE010000366.1, on the reverse strand, counting down.
CCAGGTTTTCTGGAACATCTGCAATAATTCTCTGAAGGCCATGCCAGATGGCGGCAAGCTGACTGCGGAGATTCAAGACGGTCATCCCCGCAAGGTTTTCGTGCACATTGCCGACACCGGCGTCGGCATGAAAGCCGCGCAGCTTGAGCAGGTGTTTGAGCCTTTCCACTCGCGTTTTCAGAACGGAACGGGGCTGGGCTTGGCCATCAGCTATCAAATCGTGAAAGCGCATCGCGGCGATATTCAGGTCAGCTCAACCCCTGGCGAAGGAACGGTTTTCTCGATTGAGCTGCCGCGCGAGCAAGAAGAAAGCATCATGACCTTGAGCGAATAGCCAGCCGGCGCGGGCGCGAAACAGCTTTTGGAAATTAATATGGCGCGATTATTAATTGTCGATGACGAAGAGTCGCTCTGCCAGCTTCTCGAGATCGCCTTCAGGCGCGAGGGACACGACGTTGAGACTGCCACGCGCGGCGAGATGGCCCGGCAGAAGATTGAAACACGCATCTACGACGTCATCATTTCAGACATCCGTATGCCAGAGCTGACGGGCATCGAGCTGCTAGAATGCGCCCGGGCAACCCGCAGTTCCGCGCTGTTTATCCTCATTACGGCAGTGCCCACAGTCTCCACCGCTATTGACGCGCTAAATCTGGGCGCCTACCGGTATGTGATCAAAACTGACCGGCTGATCGAAGAATTGAAGCTGGTAGTCAATCGGGCGCTCGAAGAGATTGCGATAAGGGAAGAGAACCGCAGCCTCCGGCGCGAATTGCTGCGCGCCTTCGCCCAGGATCACATTGTGGGTCACGGGCGCTGGATGCAGAAGCTCCTGGAGACTCTTCGCAATGTGGGACCCACTAACAGTACCGTGCTGGTCACAGGCGAAAGCGGCACCGGCAAGGAACTGGTGGCGAGGGCGCTTCACGAGGCGAGCCTTAGGCGAGATAAACCTTTTATTTCCATTAACTGCGGAGCATTTCCTGAGACTTTACTTGAAAGCGAGCTTTTCGGTTATTTGAAGGGGGCTTTTACCGGCGCCGACGCGAGTAAGAAGGGCATTATTGAATCCGCCGACGGCGGCACGCTGCTGCTGGACGAAATCGGCGAGATGAGCTTGTCCATGCAGGTGAAGCTGCTCCGGGTACTGCAAGAGCGCAAAGTGAGGCGGCTCGGCGGCGTAGCTGATATTCCAGTCGATGTTCGTTTAATTGCTCTTACTAACCGGGATCTTAAAGCGATGGTTGAAGCCGGTGAATTCCGAGAGGACTTTTACTACCGCGTAAGTGTGATTCCCGTCCATGTGCCCCCGCTGCGGGAACGCCCTGATGATATTGACCTGCTGGCCACTCACTTTCTAACTAAATTTGCGCAACAGATGGCAAAGCCGCTCAACAGCATTGAGCCGGCGGCCTTGGAGCGGATGAAGAGCTATTCTTGGCCAGGGAACGTGCGGGAGCTCGAAAACGCTCTCGAACGGGCGGTTGCCTTTGCCTCGCCTGAGGACCGCTTGCTGCGCGCGGATCACCTGCCCGAGTCCGTGCGCAAGAATGAGGCGCATCCGCAGAAGACCCCGTCGTTTCCCGACGAAGGTCTTGATTTCGAAGCCTCCGTCGCGGCGATGGAAAAGGAGTATTTGCTCGAGGCGCTGCGCAAGGCAGACGGGGTGGGCACTCGCGCCGCCGAGCTGCTGCGCATTTCGTATCGCTCATACCGGCACTATGTGAAGAAATACGGATTGTGATTCCGTTATAATAAAACTCGCTCGAGAAACAGATGATCAAGATGCGCGAAATCCCGCTTTTACTGTGCGTGGCCGCCCTGTCTGCGATTCCTTTAATGGCATCGGGGAGCGGGCAAGCGCAGATGGCCGCAACCGTACCGCGCATGACGGGGCGCTACCACTTCCTGGGGCCGGAAGATTCGCTCTCCATTCTTCAGGAAGAAGACGCATTAAAGGGATATATCGATGTGTTCGAGGGCGAGAGTGAATCGGATGATGTGCTGAGCTACCCCATCACCATTGGCTCCCGGAAAGGGGATCACGTCGAGTTCAAAACCCGGCCGATTCACGAAAAGTTCTATCGCTTTAGCGGATCGGTTGAGCGCGGCGCGGGCAAGAAGCCGGGCGACCCGGACTATCTACAACTTGAAGGTGAACTTCAAACCATCATCTTGAACTCGGTCACAGGAGAACAAAAAACCGTTAAGCAGCAGGTGGTTCTAAAGTCCATTCCTCGCGGCGAAGGGCCAGCCGATTGATCGCGGCGCCGTTTTTTACAGCGCAGCGTTCGCCGTTTAGCAGGTTATTGAAAAACCCGTTGGCGCTGTCATTCTGAGCCCTTCGCTTGTCATTCTGAGCGAAGCGAAGAATCCCGGCATTTCGCTCAGGGTAAACTCCGTGAAGAATCTGCTTCTGTGTGAAATCAATAACTTCCGAGATTCTTCCTTTGCTACGCTCAGGACCGCCTCGGCTCCTCAGAATGACATATTTACAGAGTTCACTCCGCACAGCATGAAATCTTCCGGACAACTTCAGGATCAAGTAGCGATCATTACCGGGGCAGGCGGCGAGATCGGCGCGACGATCGCACTCGAACTGCTCAAATCCGGCGCGAAAGTTGTATGGGTGGGGCGCAGTCTCCAGCGGCTTAAAGCCGCCGCTAAACGCGCCCAGGACCTTAGCCTGGACGCCAGCCGGTCTCTGCTGGTGCGCGCAGACGTGCGCGAAGAGCGCGATGTCGAGCGCGCAGTCGCAACGGTCATTCGCCACTTTGGCGGCGTCAATATTCTGGTGAACAACGCAGGCGCGCGCGGCCCCACGGCGCCTCTTACGCAAATCAAACTCAAACAATGGCGCGATGTAGTGGAGACCAACCTGACGGGTGCGTTCCTCTTTTCCCGCGAGTGCCTCAGGCACATGGCGCGGCGCCGCCAGGGGCGCATTATCAACATTTCCTCTGTCGTCTCGCGTTGGGGCTACCCACTACGAGCGCCTTACGCCGCCTCGAAGGCCGCGCTGAACAGCCTGACGCTGACCCTTGCGCAGGAAGCGGGCGCGCAGGGCATACAAGTGCATGCCCTTTGTCCCGGCCCCGTCGCCGGAGAGGCGCTGGAGCGGGTGATTCAGTCGCGGGCGAACGCACTGCGAGTGCCGGTCAAGGTCATGCGCGAGCAGTTTATGCGGCCGGCGGCGCTCGCCCGCGCCGTGACCGCGGAAGACATCGCTCGAGCGGTTTTGTTTCTGTGTTCGGAGGGGGCGCAAAACATTACTGGCCAGTTGATTGACGTAAGCGCGGGGTACGGCCTTTGGCCGGGAGCATAGATTGTGCTATACAGGACGCCATAAATCAGCGACCGTTGATTCTGTAGCGCCGGCCTCTGGCCGACGGCATCAAGCGGGTAGCCATCTCTGAAACGGCGATGCCTTGTCAAGTGGTTTTTGGCAACACTTGACCGCTGGGCTTCTGAGGTAATGTTTTGGGCGATGTCTCACGCCGACGACTGCATGTCTCCAACCGAATCTTCTTCGTCACGGTTCATCTAAGATAGCGTGTGGTGGTTCTTCGCTCCTCCGAATACGCCGTGGTCGTCGATGCCATGAATCACGGGTGGCGCATAGATCGCGCTTTTTGCGATCTGTGCGGCTTTCAGGAACAGGTGCGATTCTTTTCATCGCACACATGGCACCCCCGCGCCATGTGTGCGCCACCTGCGTCGCCGGAAGCCGCCTCACGCAGTCCATTTCGCGCGCAGAGACAAAGACCGCCGTCCAGCTAAAGCCATGGCAAGGAAGAAAGCACCCGCCACCAGGAAGAGACATATTGTTGGTGGCTCGGGCGCAGGTTCCACCGAGCCGTAGAAGCCGTGGAACGAGGCGTTTGGGTCCGCCCAGAACCCAACTATCTCGTCGGAGTCGTTGATTCCCCACACCGCACTGTCTGTACTAGACCCGACTGTTACTGTTTGCATCTCGCCAGCTATGTCAACGAACCCAAAGTCACCTATCCCGGTCGTTCCCCAAGAACCTACGAGGTCACCAACATCGTTAACGCCATAAACGGCTGTCCCTTCCGCGCCTGGGTACTTGACTGTTGTGAAAACACCATTGGCCTCTGCAAATCCTAAGCTGTAGCTGTTGCAGGTCTTATCACAGTAGCCGCCGACTAACTCTCCTGAATCGTTTATGCCAAACACCGCTGTACCGGTCGCGCCCGGAACCTCGACAGTGGAAAAGGTGCCGTTGTTGTATATAAACCCGTACTGTTGGCCGTTCGCTTCGTACTGTCCGACCACCTCTCCTTGATCGTTCACACCGAAAGCAGCTGTGGACGCTGCCCCAGGGACCGCCAAGGCTGTAAACGTACCATTGTTGTAGACAAACCCTTCGGTCAGTGCCCCGGCAGAACCCGCCCAACCCACTACCTCGCCGAGATCATTTATTCCTTGAGCGGTTGTAAATGAGTTTCCAGGCATTTGGAGTGTGGTGACCGAGTCACCAGCAAGTGCGAAACCCAACTGCTGGCTGGAAGTGTTAACATACGAACCGACGATCGTCCCGAGATCGTTGATTCCAGAAGCCACCGTATAGGAGCCTCCCGCAGGGATGTTGAATCCCACGACCAGATTGTCACCCTTGGCTGCGCCTGCATTTATAACAACTAGTAAAGTCAGAATAGCTGCAATTTTCATAAGCCCCTCCCATTGAAGAGTGCTTCATATATACAACTTTACGAGGGGCGGCACAAGCGCCGGTTAATGTAACGGATGGTTAGTAAAAACTTCGTGCTACCTGGGCTTTTCCGCCCGCTGGCTGCATTACGGACACTTTTTTCCTGCCGCGAACTATCTCGCCCACTTCATGCTTACCGATCAGCGGGTAGCCATCTCTGAAACGGTATCGCCGTTTCAGAGATGGCTACCCGCTGTGTACGGAAAGGGTGCGAAACATCACCGGCCAGTTGATTAATGTAAGCGCGGAATACGGCCTTTGGCCAGGAGCCTAGATTGTGCTACACACGAGCCATACATCAGCGATGGCTGATTCTGTAGCGGCGTCCTCTGGCTGCCAGTTTTATTAAAGGCCGGCGGCATTAAGCCCCCAGCTACAGGGCCGCGAGGCGCTTTTGTAATCGCTCGCGCCGGCGCGTGAACGGGCCAAGTTGCGGACCAGAGGAATCCGTGGTGAGAAGGTTGATGGCTTGTTCGGTAAACTGCAGTGCCTTCGCAAAGTCGCGCTGGCGGCGCTCGTAATAAATGGCAAGCTCGCGGAATGCCCGAAGAACGAAAGGCGTTTCGAGGGCGGTCAGTTCAAGCCAGATTTTTTCCGCGCTTTCAAAGTCCTCGCGCCGCTTGTGGTGAGCGGCGAGTTGCCACATAGCGCCCGGCTCGACCGTCTTGGGCAGCCCAAGTGCAATCGCGCGGGCACAGGCTGGGAAAGCCAAGCTGTGCGCGCCAGCGCGTTCAAGCATGTGGCTGAGGCTCAATAAATCAACACTATGAATCTGAGCGGCGGCCCCGCTTTCGCTGGCAACTTCCCAATCATGGATGACGCGCGCCATCTCCACGGTGAGCGCAGCCAGCGACATGATATCGAGCGCGTTGTGGAAGAATACCGGCTGCAGGCCGCGCGGGTCGCGGGTGTGAAGATAGTCGAAATAAATGCCAGGGATTTCCGAGCCGGACACGTCTCCATCGCGGGCGATGTCGAGAACGTGAGTCTCTAGGTGGGTAAGATGGCAGCGCCCCAGCCGCAGTTTCCAAAGCCGTCGCGCCGGGTGCAGCAGGTCAAGATGGATGATGCGCTTGAAAGGCGATTCTAGGCAATGGAACCGGTATCGCCCTTCGAGGAGCGGCGCGTCAAACGACTTGCCGTTGAAAGTGACCAAGCCTTCAAACTGCTCCATTTCTTCAGCAAGCGCGGTGAGCACGGCGCTTTCCTCCGCGTAATCGCGCAAGAAAAACTGCCGTACGACGAACTGCGAACCTTGGATCGAGCCGATACCAATCAGGAATGCGCAAGTGCCCGTTCCGTCCAGGAGGCCGGTAGTTTCCGTGTCCAGAAAAAGCAGGCGCTCCGGGCTGGGCAAAGCAGGGCCGCGGAGGACAGTCTCGAGAGGGCGCAAGTCCGCCGCCGCAATGTCGCCGATGCGCATCTTCCCGTAAGGCCGGCCAAATGGAAGCGCCTGTTCAGCCACGAAATATTCACCCAGGCTGCCGTTGCGCACGCGCCCCTCCACGTACTCTTCAATCCCGTGTGGAACGCGCTGGGCTGGAAGCGGTTTCAACCGCTCCTGCGCCCATCCTGGGCTTTGTGTCCGACTCTCCAACGCCGGCTTCGAAATGCGCTGCAATTCGCGGAGCTTTTCTTCAAGGTGCATGATTTCTCCAGCCGCCATTGTATACGAGTTCTTGTAGCGTTTCACTTTTTATTCGCCATTTCGCGTGCCGCATTGTTTTTCCGGCTCCGCTTATTTTTTTAAGAACGCAAAATATCCGCGCCGGGGCGGGTCAAGTGATATATGATATGGGATGACAGAGCACAAGCAGAGGTTAATCGTCTTATCTCAAACACTCATGGGGGTATTATGGACTTCCGGGTTGGAGACAAGGTAGTTTATCCAAATCAGGGCGTGGGCATCGTCGAGCAGATTTCAAGCCGTAATCTTACCGGCCGGCCGGAAACTTTTTATCTCTTAAAGCTTGGCACAAACGGGATGCGGGTGATGGTGCCGCTTTCCAATGTCGCCAGCGTTGGGCTGCGCCGGGTTGCAAGGGTGCGCGAAGTCGGCACCGTTTTCGAATACCTTAATCAGACTGGCGTGGGTCCGCAGGCGGATTGGAAGGGGCGGTTT
>DASZAE010000365.1:0-6667 GCA_035945515.1 Terriglobia bacterium | reverse complement strand
GCGTTTGAAACGCCGCAAAGCGTTTTCAAGAGACTCTCCTTCCTGAAGCCGAACTTCAGCCAAGCGAACACCCCACTTTCACAATAAAATGACGAAACCAACACTGTGGTCACGGCTGTTGGGATTCTCTCTTGCAGCCTGCCATAAGTCAAGCGTATTTTTAATTATACAGTAACCCATCTGTTCCTGGCGCACCGGGCTTTAATTGTAGTGGCGGCCTCTGGCCACCACTGGTTTTTAAGCAGGAAAAACCGGCGCGAGAAGCCCGCTAGGGGCTGCCATTACGGCGCATCTCTTCTAAAAATCCACATGCAGGCGGAGCGAACCCACCAAGACCGGTCCGCGAGCGTGATTGTAGCCAGGGTTAGTAACGTGCTGCAGGTCGGCGGAGCCGTAAACGCCGCGCCAGAGATGGCACGTGTAGTAGGTCTCGGCGATTTGCTCAAAGCCATAGTCAAGCCCCCCATCGCCCAGCATGAAACCTTTGCCGCCCAGCTCGAGATAGCGGCGGTGGTCGCCCGAAATCTGGTTGGCGACGAACGCAGCGCCCGCTTTATCGAGACTCCTGCGCCAGTGAGAACCGGCTACGTCCCCGCCAAAAGAAACCGTTCGATCTACTTCAGTGTAGGCAAAAGACTCATTGCGGCCGTCGTTCCAACCCCAGCGCCCGAACAGCCGGACCCCATTGCCAACCTCCTGATACAGGTTGGCCCCAAAACCGTATTTCACCCGCCCTTGCTGACGGTAAAGCGTGACGTCCGGCAAAGCATCACGCCCGGAAAGGAAGCCATCGAGCGCTTCCCGGTAGCTCCCCATGTCCGCATGATTCACGTAGGAAAGAAGCCGCAGCGAGGTCGCTCGCCGGGGAAACAGCGCAGGGTCGAGCTCAAACTCCAGGTTTTCGGAGTGAGCGCGTGCCAAATCCGCATCAAGGTTTTCGCCATTGGCCACCTTGGGCATCATGGCTTCGCCGAACCGGACCGCCCAATTGCGATCATAGAATTGAGCCACCGCGCCCCATGTGTAGCCGCGCGTGTTGGCGGCGTAATCGTAAGCGCCGTTATTATCCACGGTCCAGTTCATGAACTGCAGGTGGCTGTCGCTGCCTACGGGGTTGACGTCGAAGAAATCGACCGTGCTGAACTTCCCCGCCCAAATTTCGATCCGCCTCGCCGGAAGCGACGAAGGCAATGACAAGTAGCCGCGGTCATTCTCAACGCTCCCGCCGCCCAAAGAGATGGTTTTTTCCACCAGAAAGCGGGCGAGATAAGGCGCCTGACCCAGATTGGGCGTGCGCACGATGTCGAGGTCTGTGAAACCCGCGATGCCCGCGCCACTGCTCAGCCCGTGCCCTCCCGCGCTTTCGATGTCCAAGATGACCTGAGTGCTGTCATTCAGCTTCAGGCCGGTATAGAGCGTGAGCACGCGCGAAGTTGCGATCTGGCCTTTTGGCCCAAAGCTGTTGGGTCCGCTATAGAGGGCAGGGAATGAAGGATTGGCCTGCGAAATGAAGTTGATCTGCCCCGAAAGCCAGAATCGCCCGGCGGGGTGGTTGAAGATGGTGGTGTCTGCGGAGGTGTTACCGGCCGTTTCCGGCTGGGCAGGCTGGCTCTGCTGGGCCTGTGTGACGACGGCGGTTTTTGAGTTGTCGCGGCGGCCTCTGGCCGCCGGCTTTTGGATATTAAAGACCGGCGGCCAGAGGCCGCCGCTACAGCCGAGGTTGTCACACAGACTATTTAGGCCGTCCGCCGTCTGTGCGCACATCGGCAAACCCGCCAGGAATGAGACGAGCAGCAGCAAGGCGATGCGCGCCGCAATGCGCTCGTGCCAATTTGATGGTTGTAACAACTGCATGAATCCCGCTCCGCTGAAGTCTCGTTACGAAATTAATAGAGATGGTAGCCACGGCACGATTTGTGTGCCGTGGGTTTTTCATTTGCCGGGCAATATTCCACTGTGTGACGGCCCCTGGCCGCCGGCTTTTGATATTAAAGGCCGGCGGCCAGAGGCCTCCGCCACAACTCAAAACCCACGGCACAAACACCGTGCCGTGGCTACCACTTCCCTGCCCCAGTCGTATGAATTATTTCATACTGCGTCCCTAAAGCCGGATGACCCCAGCGAGACCCAGAACGTGGTAGAGCAACAGCAGCGTCATCGAAATCAAGTAAACGCGCAGCGCCAGCAGCGATGCTTTCACGCCCCGGCTCATGCGCATCGGTCCGAGATTTTCAGCATTGCATTTTTGCTCGGGCGCATCCAGCAAGGGATGAATCACTTCAAGATATTCCAGCTTCTTCGCCATAGCATGCCTCCTTTGTGTTACTGCCAGGTAAAAAGATTGGGCGCCGCAACCTGCGCGGCAAGGATCAGCGAGAGGGCAAAAAGGAGCACGACAATGGTCCAGTTCACCCAGTTATTCCACGGTTGATTTACCAGGCGGCTGCCGAGCAGTTCCCGGTCGTTAAGCAAGAGCTGAAGGAAAATGATGGCCGAGGGCAGCATCAGCCCCGCCAGCACCTGCACGCCAATAATCACCAATTGCAGTGGCACGCGTGGGATCAGCACAATGCCTGCCGCCGCTAGGATGCCCAGGATGTAGAGAGCATAAAAGGCCGGCGCCTCGCGGACGGGCTTGTGAAGCGAGTGGGGCCATTTCTTCACCTCGCCGTAAGCCCAGGCGCTCGAGAGCGAAATGGCCGTTGCGCCCAGCACCGAGGCGTTGACCATCAACAGCAGAATGAGATCTTTGAGTCCAGCTCCCGCGAACGGGACCACAGACGCGGCAAACTGAGCCGGATCGCTGAAGGGCAGATGATGGCGATAAGCCATGCCGCCCACGATCATCATGCAGCCCGCGACAATCACGGTGAAGCAGCCGCCAATCAACGTGTCGAGCCGCTCCCATTTCAAATCGGAGAACCTCAACCGTTTTTCCGCCACGCAGCTCTGCTGAAAGAAAAGCTGCCAGGGCGCAATCGTCGTCCCCACGATGGCGATGATGAGAAACACCAGACTGCCGGTAAGTCCGCCCGCAGGAATCGAAGGCAGGAGAGTGTTGCGCGCAACGCTCCCCCAATGCGGATGGACGAAAATCGCCATGCCCACCCAGATCACGTCCAGCAAACAAAGCAGAATAGTGATGCGCTCCCAGCGTAAATAACCCCCGGAAAGCGCCAGCCCGATGAGTCCCGCGGCGGCAAGGGGCACCGCGATCCAGGGCGCAATGCCCGCCTCTCTCATCGCCAGATCGATGGCGGCGAACTCGGTGACGAGAGTCAGGAAATTGACCACCAGCAAATCGGCCAGCGAAAAGCGGCCCCACCACTTCCCAAAGCGGTTGTAGATCATGGCCGCATGACCTTCGCCCGTGGCGATGCCGAGGCGCGCCACCATTTCCTGTGTGAAGTAGGTGATGGGCAGCAGCAGGAGCAGCAGCCAGAGAAGATGCGTGCCGTGCTGCGCGCCCGCTTGCACGTAGGTGGAAACGGCGCCGGCGTCGTTATCCGCCTCCATCACGATCAGGCCGGGACCGGCGACCATGAGGAACGTGAGCAGATGCCGCCGCCATCCCTGCCGCACCATGCGGCCCTTGGCGGTAATCCCCGGAATGGTTTTGATGGCGGACATGACCATCAGGCGAAACGAGCGCGGCTCGACCGTAGGAACTACACAGCGTGAGACTTTCGGCTGGTGCGGCAGCGCGAGGCTGACGCTTCAATCACGGCAGCCACGCCAACCCGTCAAGCGGACAGGCGGGCGAATGCGGCGCGGCGCAAGCGAGTTAAGCCGATCTCACTAGTCTCATAAATCTCATCCGCAAAAGGATGAGCGCGCGAGTCTTGCGATGAAGCACAAGAGAACTACCAGGACTTTGAGGGGGCTTCCATGAAAGATGATGGGGTGAGACCAAAGGCGGGAACTTAACGAAGGGTCTTCAAGCCATCACGTTCTACGGAGGCAACTGAGCTCCCCCAGTACCTGGAGGTTCTTTTTCGGTTGTTTCGCTCATAATTCCTTTCCTTTTTGTCCAGCAACGGCGTCGTGGCTCGCGTTGAGAAAAACGTGCTCCGCGCACCATTCGCCGCTGCCAGCAACTCCATCATACTTGACGGGCGCGGGCGCGTGTCAAGCAAAATCGGCCTCGATGCGCCGCAGATTATGCCGCTACCGCACCGTTCGCTCCACCCGTATATAAGCACACTCGTCTGAGTCGTGAGTTAACAAGTGTTCCCAGCAGAGGCTCGCTTCGTGGCATCGGCAATGCAATACAGATGGCCCTGCGCAATAGCTGCAACTGGGTACGGGAGCCTTTCCATTCCAGCTCGGCGTGGCGACCTTCATATTTTGACGGTGCGTGCGTGGAGATGGCACCCTCATTGCTCTTCCAACAGCATCCCGCATCACAGCCGCTCCCACTTTTACTTGGCGATTCATACCCCATAAGATTGTGCTCATAATGGCCCAGGCAAAACCCAGACAAAACGCCGGAGCGCCGAAAACAAGCGCCGCAAAACCGTAGGTGGCCCCTGTATGGCCTTGCTCGATCTCGAACATAAAAACAAACCAAAACAACCACAGTACCGCATCAACCCAGCCAAGTAATCTTAACCAAATCGGTTTTTTCATTTCCGCTCCCTCCACTTCAATGACTCTATGCGGCTGTGTCCATGACAAGAAATGTCTTTCATTAAGAGGGTTTAATCCCTGTGGCTGTCCTCAAAAAGCCTTTGTCTTGTAACTGGCTATTTATCAACCAGTTATGATTGGCGCGTAGAGCAACGCGTATGGCCATCATGTTGCTCCAAGCAGATTGATCTTAATCGTTAACCGGGACAGCGGGAATGTTATTTATGGGGTCCTGATGCGAGATGAAGTTATGAAGAAGACGGCGGAACGCGGATTCTCACTCATCGAGCTTTTGATCGTGGTCGCCATTATTCTCATTATCGCGGCCATTGCCATTCCTAATCTTTTGCAAAGCCGGATGGCAGCCAATCAGGCGGCAGCCGTAGCCGATCTGCGCGGCATTACTTCCTCAAACCTCACTTATATGACTATGTACAACGAGGGTTACGCCACGACGCTTGCCGTGATGGCCCCGCCGAGTGGCGGCGGCGCGATCACTTCCGCAGCGGCCGGCCTGATCGATAGCGACCTCGCCGCCGGCTTCCGCGACGGCTATAATTTTACTTATAGTCCCAGCGCGGCGGATGGCCGGGGCTATTATCAAAGTTTCACGCTCAATGCCAATCCCACAAAGGCAGGCGTGACAGGAAACGACTACTACTACTCCGACCCTACCTTCGTCATTCGCATGAACACCGCTTCCACCGCGTCCGATTCCGATTCCCCTATTCAATAGCAACTCGTGTCGCGTTTCTCAAATAGGTGACACACAGCCTCTATCCCGATGTCATGCTGAGCCCTTCGGCTTCGCTCAGGGTAAACTCCGCGAAGCATCTGCTGTTGAGTTGGTGGAAATCAAGAAAAAGCAGATCCTTCGCTGCGCTCAGGATGACAGGCCAGTCATGTGTCACTTATCAGAGTTACGCGACACTAAAAGCTGTTTCAAAACCTCGAATCGCTCATGTGAAGTAGCGGTGGGTTTATCCCGCTACCTAAAATGGCGGCATAAAGCCGCCTCTATCGCTGCGTCCGATGCCACGAAATAGGTTTTGAAACAGCTTCTAATGTCGTGTCCGCTAGGTAGCCACGGTCAATTGTATTGTGATTGACCGTGGGCTTGCGCTCGCGTAGGAAAAGCCCACGGTCAGGAAAAGCACTGACCGTGGCTACCTCTCCCCCGCCGCGGGAGAGGGTTGGGGAAAAATAAGGGATGTCCGCCCTCTCCCGACGGGAGAGGGTTCCCGACGTAGGAGGGCGGGTGAGGGCGGCCGCACTGAGACTTTTGAGACGAACGAGATGCTTTACGGGCCGCCGAAAAAAGGGCGAACAAAAAGCATAAATATTGATTCTAAAGGGGTCCTAGGGTTCGTTCCGTAATTTTGGAGTGCGGGAGCATGCTCCCGCTGTATTACGCCGGAAGCTTTGCTTCTGACGCTGGCCGGACACGCCCCCAGCCAAAGCGGCAGCAAGCTGCCGCACTCCACATGCCTATCGGGGGCCACTATGAGATTATTGAGACGAATGCGACGGCGTTCATTAGAAACATTGATTCTAAAGAACTTCTTGGGTTCGTTCCGCAACTTTTTGTGTTTTCACCTATTCCCTCCGGCTATTTTCTAATCTTTGGGACCGCTCTATAGCGCAGACCGCCGCCTTTGCGGTCTGCGGCCTTTGAATGGACAGAAAACCCGCAGACCTCAAATACGGAGGTCTGCGCTACAAAGCCTAGCACGCCTGTCTGAGACTTTTGAGACAAATGGGATAAACGAGACGGTATTTCTCCTCGGGCAGCAGCGCCGCCATCTGACGGGAAATCCCGGCTCGACGGCGGCACTGGCATTAGGAAGCGTGAGGCTAGTGTCCCGAATTAGAAGTTTTTTCGGCTAATCCTCGACCTTCAGCGGCTAAACAGGCTGCGGAAAAACTCTTGATTTCAGGTCGCATTATGACATATTTCCTCCTGGTGGGAGGATGCCTCAAGGAGGTGGAACGGATGCGCGGACCCGATGTTCAGCAAACGGCGATGTTTAGCTATGTG
>DASZAE010000364.1:0-5596 GCA_035945515.1 Terriglobia bacterium | reverse complement strand
TGTAGCGGCGGCCTCGGGCCGCCGGTCTTTATTTAGTAAAAACCGGCGGCCAGAGGCCGCCGCTACAGCAAATACGCAGGCCCGCGTTACCGAGAACTACTAAAAATGAGCTGTCCTGTTCAAAACAAAACGCTTGATATCATAGAGTTGAGGCAAATTGAAGGCGCGTTGGGGCCATCCGGCAGGAGGCGATTTTGCTGAAAATGATTTACCGATGCAACAAGATGTTTATAAGTTAGTTATATAAAAATCGTGATTTAAGCTCAAAAAACCGGAAAAATAAAAACACAAAAAAGGATTGTTTTTGTTTTTCTAATATATCTGTAATGTATTGAAGGCAAATAAACATTAAAAATACGAACCGGAACGAACCGGAGCAAAAATAGCATGAAAAATCGTTCCATCATTATGAATAAAAAGACGATAGCGGAATTTTCGCACCCGAAGCGAATAAGCTACCTGGAATCAATAACCTCTCCGCTTCGATTGCAAAAATTTGTGTCAAAAGCGCTTTTTGCGATGGTTGTAGCGGCGGGCAAAGTCTCTAAGGAGCCGCCGGTCTTTGTGCGCAGGTTTTGTATTCTAATCCTGCGGCTGGTGCTGTAGCGGCGGCCTCTGGCCGCCGGTTTTTACTCATTAAAGACCGGCGGTCCCTTAGAGGCTTTGCCCGCCGCTACAGCCGAAACACCGGCACTGCACAGAACAGAAGCGCCAAAGACATCGGTTTTAAGTGGAGTGCGTAGACGGCGTGCGAGCCAAGGCGATCACGATCACCACAATCGCCACCACCGAGACTCCAAGAACGGCCCAGAGAAGGGTGCGAGAGGCGCCTCGCAACTGCGTAACCTGATCGTAAGCAATCTCACGGGTGCTGTGGGTGTGGTCGGGCCGCAGCGTGAACGAGTGCTCGCCAATCCTGGTAATGCGCCCGTAGAGCACATCGCCGCTTGACAGTCTGATGCCTATTCGCTTGCCCACGCCCTGCTTCTCGACCGCGGACCGAACAATCCCCTGCTGCGGCGCGTTCGTGCTCTGGGCCAACATGGAAGCCGTCCCGGTCCACACAACAAGAGCGGCCAGGAGGACGGCCATTCCTTTTCGCCGGATGTCTCTTTTTGGCTCAGGCATATGAAAAGCCGCAGTCTATCGGCTCCCGAAGCGGAAGTCAATCAAGACAATGCGGACGGCAAGCTATGCTAAGATGCTCTTTTCGGATGTAACTTTGGCCGCGCGCGGGGCGTAATCACTTCAGGAGGCCTTGCAAGGAGCGAACGAGTGTATGGCGAACGATGACGGGCAGGGAAAAACCAAGGCGCCGGCTTCGATGAGTATGATCGACCCGCGCTTCCGGCGCATTTACATGTCTTTTTATAAAGAGAGCTATTACACGCCCACCGCGCTCGACCTGAAGACCAAGGAGCTGATCGCCATCGCCGCCTCGGCGGTGGCCAAGTGCCAGGGCTGCCTGGAAGGCCACATTAAGAAGGCGATTGAGATCGGCTTGACCAAGGATGAAATCAGCGACGCCATCGTGGTCGCCATCGGCATCGCCGCCGCAAGCGTGATGGATATGACCGACCGCGCGGCAATCGAGCTCGACCTCCATCACTTTGAAGACGACCGTAAAGCAGTGACCAACAACAAGTCGTGAGTAACAACTATACTGAGCGTCATAAGTCGGCGACGGTCATTGGCTGTAGCGGCGGCCTCTGGCCGCCGGCCTTTACTATTAAAAACCGGCGGCCAGAGGCCGCCGCTACAGAATCAGGCGCCGCCGACTTATGGCGTCAAGTATAAATATGAATGATTCATTGAGCCATCGGCCATTGAATCATTCTCAAGTCATCTTCCCATGCCCTCGCCTTTTTTAACGATCCGATGATTCAATGACTCAATGGAACAATCTTCTCCGCCTGCGCTGAAATACGGAGTGATTGCCAGCTTGTTTTTGCTGCTCTTCACCGGACTTGCCGACAACCAGATGATCGCGGCCCTGCTTCCCGACCTGGTCCGCGCGTTTCACGTGACCGTGGGCATGGCGGGAATGCTGGTTGTGGTTTATGCCGTCGCAGCCGCCGCGGCGGGCTTCGTGTGCGGCACGCTCTCTGACCATTATGGCCGCCGCCGGTTCCTGCTCGGCGGCGCGCTTGTGTTTGCGGCCGCGTCCTGGATGGCCTCCCAGACCAGCACGTTTGGCGGCCTGATGCTGGCCCGCGTGCTCACAGGCGCCGCCGCCGGGACCATCTCCACCTGCGCGCTGACGTGCGCCGGCGACTATTTCGACTATGCCGTGCGTGGACGCGCCATCGGACTGATTTCCATTGCCTACTTCGCAGCGCCCGTCATTGGCGTTCCGGCGGGAGCCGAAATTGCAGACCGCTTTGGCTGGCGCGGCACGTTCATCTTCTTTGCCGTTGTAGCCTGCTTGGCGGCGGCCTCGATGTGGATGCTGAGAGGGGAGCGTCCAGTTTCCCCGCCCGCGGAAAGGAGCTTGCGCGCGACGGCCGGGGCCTTGCGCTCATTCCTTACGCGCCGCCATCTCGCCGCTGGAATTGCAATCGCGTTCCTTGTTTCGGGAGGCATGGTTGGATTTCTCACCTACATCGGCGCGTGGCTAAACACGCATTTTGGACTCACGACCAGCGGAATTGGGTGGGTCTTCATGCTCGGCGGCCTCGTCGCCGTGGCGGGCGCGCCACTCGGCGGCGTGCTTTCGGACCGCTGGGGGAAACAGCGAGTCTCCATCATTGGCTGCGTCATACTGACGGCGTCTTTGGCGGTGATGCCTTTCTTTCCGTGGGGCATTCTGCTGCTGGTGGTCTTCGGTCTCACCAGCCTCGGCACGGCGTTCCGGCAAGGACCTATCACCGCCCTAATGACCGAGATTGTGTCCGCGGATCAGCGCGGAGCTTATATGGCGGCGCGCGGACTCTTATCACAGCTAGGCATAGGCGCTACGGCCTTCGTAGGTGGGCTGCTTTATGAGCGAAGCGGATACGCCGCGGTCACCGGGCTTTGCGCTTTGATGACCGCGGGCGTTGTTGTGCTGCTGGCCTTATACATCCGCGAGCCTGGAGCCCGACCAGCGGCCTCGACCTCTTTGTAGCGATGCCCGAAGCTCGCAAGAGGCCGCAGCGACGCAAAGATCACGCTTATTTCTATGATTTTGCAAGCACGCGCTCATAAAGCTTTTCATAGAGCGGGATGATGTTTTCACTACAGAACATTGTCTGCGCGCGCGCGCGGCCAGCGCGGCCCATGGCTTCGCGTTTAGCGGGATCAGAGAGAATCTCAATCGAGCGGGCGGCCATCCCTTGAATGTCGCGCACAGGCGCGAGATAACCGTCCACTCCGTCACGCACAACTTCGGGCACGCCGCCGATGCGCGAGCAGACGCACGGCACGCCGCACGCCATCGCCTCGAGCGCCACCAACCCGAACGACTCCATCTCGCTCGGCAACAGCAGCAAGTCCGCGCAGTTAATCAGTTCGTGCACCTGATTCTGCTTGCCGAGAAAGATGACGTCATCCGCCAGCCTTTTCTCGCGGGCCATCCACTCGGCAACGGTCCGGTCGGGACCGTCTCCGATCATCAGCAGCTTCGACGGGACTTCGGGGCGGACAAGGCTGAAGATCTCAATTACGTCGGGCACCCGCTTGACTGGACGGAAGTTTGAGAGATGCACCAGCAGCCGCTCATCATCGCGCGCGTACAGCCTGCGTCGCGCAGCGTCAGACGACGGCTGGAAAAGATCACAATTTACGAAATTCGGAATCACTTCGACGGGCCGCCGGATGTGGAACTGCTCGCGCGTCATCCGTCCCAGGTATTCCGAGATTGCCGTGACCGCATCGCTCTCTTCAATGGAAAATTGGGTGATAGGCAGATAAGAGCGGTCCACGCCCACCAGCGTAATGTCGGTGCCATGCAGCGTGGTGACGAAAGGCAGCTTGCGCGAACCGGCCAGCATCGCCCGCGCCAGATAGGCGCTGACCGAGTGCGGGATGGCATAGTGCACGTGCAGCAGGTCCAGCGATTCGTTGACGGCCACGTTATACATTTGCGTGGCCAAGGCAAGCGTGTAGGGAGGATGATCGAAGAGCGGATAATTCATCATCTCCACTTCGTGAAAGTGAATGCGGCCCGAAGCAGTGGACATGCGCACCGGCATTGCGTAGCTGATGAAGTGAATCTCGTGTCCGCGAGCGGCCAGCTCCAGCCCAAGTTCGGTGGCCACCACGCCGCTGCCGCCATAGGTCGGATAGCATGTGATCCCGATTTTCATGGAAAGCCGCCGCCTCGCTTTAACCAGGATTGCCCGTCACGCGCGCCGGTTGATTCCGCGCTGTTTCAGTAGATGCTCAGAGGACACGAGGGATTCATTCGCGAGGATGATGGGTTGTAGCGGCTGCCTCTGGCCGCCGGTCTTTACGATTAAAAACCGGCCAGAGGCCGCCGATACAGAATTCACACGATTACATCATGGCGGGGGAAAACGCGGACCTGGTTACAGATCGCAATTAAGAGGCATTTACAGACTTCTTACCGGTGGTGGCTTTGGTGAGGATGGTGATTTCCTGCACGGTGCGCTTGCCCCCCTGCTGCTCATAGGTAACGATCACATTCAAGCCCGGCGTCAGGGCCGCCAGCTTGAGTTTGCGGCCTTCGATTGAGGAAACTTTTACCTTCTTGCTGATAGGGAAAATCGCCACGTCAGTCCCATCTGCCGAACCGACTTCGAGCACGTTGTTGTGCCGGTCAAGGGTTTGAATCACTCCGGTAAACGCGCCCTTCGTGGGACCATTGGCCACAATCTTGCCGAGCACTGGGACCTTTGGCCGTCCGATCTGCTGGGCGCCTGCAAACACCGGAATAATCAACAAAACCGCCACCGCCACGAGCGCGCCCCACATCATAAGAGAGGCGAGTCGCCGCCGCAAAGCCGCTTTCAATTCGTCATTCATGCTCATTTTCATTAGCCGTGCTCCCCTTATTATGTCCAGACAGAGATGGGTGTCAAGTGCCACCTCGGTAAAAAGCGAGGCTTATGGCGTTCAACTCAGGATGGCATCTCCGCGTCATCATCAGGAATGTAATTGCCATTCCCCTGACTCTTCGACTCCGACTCCTTGTGCATGTACCGAATGGCGTTCTTCATAATCAGCAGGTTTGGCTCGCCGCTACGGTGAACTTTGATGCAGCTCTTGTCGTACCACTCGATGACGCCGCGAATCACCTCATCCGTATTCAAAACCACCACCATGGGGGTCCGCGCCTGCATCTGCTTAATGTAGTAAAAGCTTTCGGCGTTAGTCTGATCCGGCGGAGTAGGTTTTTTGCTGCGCTGCGGCCGCTGGCCCATCTGATCTTGAATGTCAGAGAGTGATGGACGGATTAGTTTGCGATTCACTTTCAAGACTCCTTTAAGACCGCGCCCGGCGTAGCCGGAACGAGGCGAAGCGATAGGACGCTTCAGAGGAATGGTTGAGCTAAGACAACCTCACCGTTAGATGAGGATCTGGCCGGGCAGGGGCTTTTCATCAGCAGAACCCGGATCGAGAAGCTCTGACGAAAGTCTAGCACGCCTGTCATGGC
>DASZAE010000363.1:0-9744 GCA_035945515.1 Terriglobia bacterium | reverse complement strand
CTGCTTATCGAATTGCTTCAATTTTTCAACCAGCGCCATAAAATCGCTGTCGCCGCCCACAATGGCGAAGGCGTTGATGTGATGGCGCGTGAAGGCCATTTCCAGCGCGTCGAGCGCCAGATTGATATCCGCGCCGTTCTTGTCGCCGCGCGGCGTCACACTGCGCTGCACCATCTGGATGGCGTGCTGCGTCATCTGGCGGCTCATGTCTCCCGCCCGCGACCAGTCGCCGTAGGCGACCTTGGCCACCACTTCGCCGCGCTCCTTGAGCGACTCGAGCACCAGTGAAACGTCAAATTCCCGGTTCAGCGTGTCTTTCACGCCAATCTGGATGTTGTCAAAATCAATAAAAACAGCAAGCTTTAATCTCTCTTCAGGCAAGGCATTTCTCTTTTCAATGTTTAGGGTTGAGAATTCGGAACACAAAACAATATCCGAATTACATCATACTCCCATGCTGCGCCCAACTGCTAATTGAGGATCGAATTTTCGTTTGCGGTCCTTTCGCGGCTTTACTTCATGTAGGCCGCGCCTCCTCGCTTAGAAAAAATCAGACGTTTTGCATACTCATTTTTGTTGACACAGGGGGGGGGGGGGATACGGTTTACTCTCAAGTATCCAAGCAGTCGTTTAATAACCATTCGGCAGAAGGAGGGGCCATGAAGTCGAAAGCGATCTCCCTGGGGATAGCATCGGCGCTGATTATTGCTGGTCTGTTTTTTTATTTCTACTTTCCTGCCGTCCGAGCGCAATCGCCTTCCACTCCTGCCGCTGCTAAAGCCACGGCTAAACCGCCGGCCGCTGTGCTTCAAACCTACACGCTCTACGGTGGTTTTTGGCGCGTGAGTGGCGGCTTTGTCTCGACGATTCGCATCAAGAATGAACTCGTAGTCGCGCCGCTCGATGTGACGCCGGTGCTGTACATGGCGGACGGCGTGCGCTACGAACTTCCGTCTGTCCATCTTGCCACGGCGGGCGTGGCTTTTGTGAATATCAATGACGCTCTGGCGAAGGTGCCCGCTCGGATGGCCGATCATCTTTCCCAGTTTGGCAGCGTTGAGCTTCACTGGCAGTACACGTCGGCCGGCCACATCGTGGCGTCGGTCGAGATGCTGAACGTCCCACAAAGCTTGATTTTTATCGCGCCGCTGAACGGCGTCGATCCCGCCATGCCGGGCGGCCATACATTGGAGGGACTGTGGTGGCGGCACGATCCGGGTGTTGACGGATACGTCAGCGTCGCCAACATGACGGACAAGTCTACCGAAGTCAGTATTCAGACGGTGGACGCACGTGGCGGGGCGCAGCCGGGCGCGTTCCTCCAACTGGCCGGCCACACGACAAAGGTGCTTCGTCTCTGGGACCTGGTCTACGGACGGCAGGGCGCAGAAAACCAAGCCGGGGGCCTTCGCATTAAATACAATGGACCTATGGGGGCCATTATGGTGACGGGCGGACTGGAGAACGTGGGCGAAGGGTACTCAGCCAACATGCCGTTCTGGTTTCACGACGCGGCGAAAGACGACAAGGCCACGCGCATCACTTATGCCGCCGTGGGCCTGATGGCGGGGCAGCCCGATCCTATGATGGGCTTCCCTGAGAAGACTCGCTTTACGCCATACCTCACCATGCGCAATACCAGCGCCAATCCCTTGCTGGTGCATGTCCGGTTCAACACGATGTCAAACGGCGCGCCGGTTTTTCAGGCTGCCCCGCCTATCGTGCTTGTGCCTTTCGAGAGCCGCCAGGTAGATATGGAACCTATCCTTGCCGGCCTCGGTCTGAAGGATTTCAATGGCAACCTGAATCTCAGGATTTCGTATAAGGGGCGCGCTGGCGACTTGGTGACAGCCACGGGCAGCGTGGATCAAACCGGGACTTATGTGTTCGAAGTCGAGCCGCAGGGCATCGGGCAGAGCCAAAGCAAGGGGTCAGGTCCATGGACGACGGCGAACGGTTTCGACACCATGTACAACCTATTGAACCCAACCAATCAAGCTGAAGATCTGGTAGCGATTTTCTATTACGGCGATGGCTCTGGCAACTATCAGCTTCCGGTGCATCTGGCCGCGCACGGCTCGACTATGATTGATATGGCCGTGCTGCGGATGAACCAGCAGCCGGACGCAAACGGGAATACAATTCCAGCCACGAAGACCGACGGCAGTGTCGTCTTCCAGAGCGCCAAGGGCAGAATGGCCTCCATTAACGTTGTGATCTCGGCTGGAGTTTACAACCCGGTGACGGCCACGTGCGGGCAAGGGTGTATCTGGTGCTACGGCTATAGCAATTTTGACGTTGCGCTCACCGAGCCCAGCAGTGAGCTCGTGCAGAGCGTGGCGCAGGCCACGGACAGCGAGGGCTATGTGGATGATATGCAGGTTGGAACCTGGACGAGTGACGATACAACCATCGCTACTGTCGATAGTTCTGGGTTTGTTTCAGCGATAGGGCCGGGTTCAACCTCAATCGACGCAGAGTTCGCGCCCATCATCGTCTATACCGGCCAATATTGCTACTACGGGCAGAACCTTCCATGTCCCCAAGACCAGCCGAGCGTTTCAAGTGGCATCGCTATACATTATTTTGGTTATGAACTTAGCGGGGTGAAACCGGGCCCTGGCGGCGTGCTCGTGGGAACGTGGGTAAGGTGCGCCGGTCCCGGCACGCTATGTTATACCATCGAACTACCGGCGACATTCTTTACTCCTCCCCAAATCCCTAACTTTCTTGTGGTGCACTGGCTGACCGTCACGGTACTCGGTGACTCCGTTTGCTTCGCTCTTAACTATGCTCCGGCGACACAATGCCTCCCCGACCAGTAGATTGCAAATGGAGATACTACTCATGCCGCTGTCCTGCCTGCTGATCACACTCTCATGGACTCGCCCGATTAAGGTGGTGAAGTTGGCACTTGTGTCGCCGCAATATGCGATTCGAGGTGGACAACTGATAGTCCTCCCCTCTGAGATTTTCAAGGAAACAGGCGACACCCCGGTGCTACCAGATGGCATAGCACCGAAGCTGGCAGGATCGGATGTCGATGCCCGTCCGGCCGCTATCCGGGACGACGGCACAGCAGTAGTCGAGATCCCGAGGGTAGGCAGCTATACGATAATCCTCTCACAGCTTGACATTTTGCGGCTCAGCGATGAGAGAAGCTTCCTTGTTAGTAATCTGATTCTTCCAAACTTAACACTTTCCCAGCGGGAGCTAAAAGAGGGCAAAGTAGACGTCCCAATCGGGCAATCTCCCTTACTCGCCGTGCGCGTGCTAGAGCCAGGCGGGAGGATCGCCGCGGACAAGCAAGTTTCATTCCAGCCGCGCGGCGCGGGTCTACGCGTCATTCAGCTCCGTACAGACAGAAACGGAGAAATCTTTATGTTGGGTAGTTCCGAGGAGTACACGATCCGGCTTATCCCAGGTCAGGGACAGGGTCTCAAACTGGAGATATTTGTTCCGTGAGGGCAGTGTCGATCAAACCGGGACTTACGCGGGTGGCACATGCCGCTGTTTGGCATGTATGTGATCAAGGTGATCAAGGAATTCGGTCGATAGAGAGAACGGAGCGGGTAGCACGGACTTTCGGGTTCCAGAAAGTCTGCGGCTTTTAGCAGGAATTTGGAAGCAAGCACGTTTGAAGGGGGGAAACATGGACAGAAGGATCGATGCTGCGCGGGAGATCATTGAAAGTGAGCATCAGAAACCGTTGACGGTTAAAGAAGTGACGGCGCGGGTTGGGGTCAGCCGTTCGCATTTCACGCTTCTTTTCAAGAAAGAAACCGGTGTCACATTTAAGGCCTACTTGCGCGAAGCGCGGCTGAGCAAAGCGGCGGAGTTGCTGAGCACGGACCATCTGAGCATCAAGCAAGTAGCCTATTCCGTGGGATATTCACACACTTCCAGTTTTGCGCGAGACTTCAAAAGGCGCTTCGGAAAGACGCCGGTCGAATATTGCAGTGCATCGAAAGCGGTTCGAGTTGCGAGTGTCGCATCGGGATACTTGCCGATTGCAAACCCAGTGAATAGCAACCGCGATTTGGAGCGCGCAAGCTCGCTTGCGCTGTTGAAAGCGGCAGCAAGCTGCCGCACTCCACACTAGGGTAGACCACCGCGCTGAGGGGGGAAATGAAACGGCTGTTTTCGGTTGTCTTGCTGCTGAGTTTGCTCTTCTTCCTCATTCTCGCGGCCTCGCACGTTTTCGCGCAAAGCGACGGAGACTCATTCGGCCATCCGGAAATTGGCCGCGAGGTTTCCATTCCCGTTCATCTTCAAGACGGGCAGGAATACGATTTGCCGATCCTGCAACTGGTTGCCTTTGGAGAGAAGCTTTTCACCGCCCGCTGGACGAGCCAGGAAGGCGCGGGACGACCGCTCACAAAAGGGACTGGCGCCCCACTTTCAGACGCTTCCGATCCGCTCGTCTTTCCCCGCAACACCAACCGGCTTTCTGGCCCCGACGCCAATTCATGCTCTGGCTGCCACAATCTGCCCTACGTTGGCGGCGGGGGAGACATCGTGACGAAGGTGTTCGTAGAGGGAAACCGTTTCGATTTTCTCACCTTCGATCACAATGACACGATGCCCATCAAGGGCGCCGTGGACGAGCGCGGCGAGTTCGTGACTCAACAATCCGCCGCAGACCCGCGCAAGACCATCGGCATGAACGGATCGGGTTTCATCGAAATGCTTGCCCGGCAAATGACGGCGGAATTACAGCGCATCCGTGACGCAACTCCTATTGGAGGCGCGCGCCTTCTCGATACTAAGGGCGTTTCGTTTGGAGTGATTGCCCGGCGCGCTGACGGCTCGTGGGATACTTCGCACGTTGTGGGCTTGCCCCCGCAGAGCCTCGCAAGTTCTGGCCCTGACAATCCGCCGAGCCTCTTGATCCTGCCGTTCGCTCAGTCAGGTAATGTCGTTTCGTTGCGCGTGTTTACAAACAGCGCCTTTAATCAGCATATCGGCATTCAGTCCGAAGAACGTTTCGGGGTTGGCGTGGATGCGGACGGCGATGGCTTTATCAACGAACTAACTCGCGCCGATGTTACGGCGGTTACTCTCTTCCAGGCAACACTTCCAGTTCCCGGTCGCGTCATCAACACCGATCCCTATGTTGAAGCGGCCATCGTCAACGGCGAGAAGCAGTTTCGGAAGATCGGTTGCTCGACTTGCCACATACCCGCGCTTCGGCTCGATAACGAAGGGTGGGTCTATACGGAGCCAAATCCTTATAATCCAGTGGGAAACCTCCGGCCCGGTGATGCTCCTGCGATCAGCATTGACCTCACCAGCAGCGAGTTGCCGGGACCGCACCTGAAGCCCATCAATGGCGTCGTCTATGTGCCCGCTTACACCGACCTGAAGCTGCACAATATCTGCGACGGCCCAAACGATCCGAACACCGAGCCGCTGAACCAAAACCAACCCGCCGGTGGTAGTGCCTTCTTTGCTGGAAATCAGCAGTTCATTACGCGGAAGCTCTGGGGCCTTTATAATTCAGGCCCGTTTATGCACCATGGCCAGTTCACAACCATGCGCGAGGCAATCCTGGCACACCACGGCGAAGCCGAAGTTTCCAGCCGCGCCTTTCGCGCGCTCTCCAAATACGATCAGGGTTCCATCATCGAGTTCTTGAAGTCGCTGCAGGTTTTGCCTCCAGGAGCTCACTCACTTTGCATTGACCAAAATGGCCGCGATATTGCCTGCCTTCCCACCAGCGAGCCTTAAAGGCGGACGCTGCGAGGAAGCATCCAAATCCATAGGTAATGATAGAATCTTTCATTTGCGGCCCTTTGCAGCTTCATTTCCTGCAGGGTGCGACGCCGCATTATATCAAAGTGAGGAGCTTCTGCATGAGTAACCCTATTCGCGTGGGCATTGCCGGCGCGCGATTTGCCGCCGAGTTCCATTGGAATAGCTATCAGAAGGTTTATAACGCGCCGGTGGAGGTAGTAGGCGCGACCTCGGCCTCGCCCGGCTCGCGCGAGGCTTTTGCGCGAACGCACGGCGTAAAGGCGTTCGATTCGTTTGCCGCGCTGTGCGACGCGGCAGACGTGATCGACATCTGCGCGCCCGGCGTGCTGCACGAGAAACTCGCCGTCGAGGCGCTCAAGCGCGGGCGGCACGTGATCGTGGAAAAGCCCTTCACCGGCTACTACGGCCCGGGGACGGACGATTTCCGCGGCAACAAGTTCCCCAAAGAAATCATGCTCAAAGAGGCGCTCGCAAGTTGCGGACGCATCCTGGAGGCGGCGCGAGAGGCGGGCAAGATCGTTTGCTACGCGGAGAACTGGGTGTATGCGCCGGCGATTCAGAAAGAGCGGGAAATCCTGGTGAAGAGTGGCGGCCAGATTCTGTGGATCATTGGCGACGAATCGCATAGCGGCTCGCACTCGCCCTACTACGGCATGTGGAAGTTCGCGGGCGGCGGCTCGATGGTGGGCAAGGCGTGCCATCCGCTCACCGCCGCGCTCAGCCTCAAGCGCACCGAAGGCGAGGCGCGCGACGGCAAGCCTATCCGGCCCGCCACGGTAAGCGCGCGCACGCACGAGATCACGCGGCTCAAGAATTTCCGCGACGCAGGCTTCCTCCGCACCACGTATGACGATATTGAGGATTACAGCCACGCGCACGTCACCTTCAGTGATGGCACCGTGGCCGACATCTATTCAACTGAGCTTGTGCTCGGCGGCGTCCACAACTGGCTTGAAGTCTTTGCCAACAATCACCGCACGCGCTGCAATCTGAATCCGGTGAACGCGCTTGAGACCTATAACCCCAGTGAAGACCTCCTTAAGGATGTTTATGTGGTGGAGAAGACTGGCACCAAGCAGGGCTGGAGCCATCCCGCGCCGGACGAGGACTGGCAGCACGGCTACCCGCAGGAGTTTCAGGACTTCATCGAGTGCATCCGCGATGGCCGGCAGCCGCTCTCGAATGCCGATCTCGCGCGCGACGCGGTGGCCGTGCTCTACAGCGCCTATGTCTCTGCCGAGCGCCGCGGCGCCGAGGTCGAGGTTCCGCTTGATTGAGACGACCTTTGCTTGGCGTCCTGCCGCGCCTGTAGCGCCGCCGTCTCGGCGGCATCTTTTCAAAGCCGGCAGGATGCTGTCGCCACACAAAACCGTCACTATAATATGTAAATCTCAGTAGATCTGCTCGACCCCATCATGATCTCCCCGCTCGCGCCGTGTCTTGAGAAAAGGCGCTTTGCTCCACCTGCTGCTTTCGTGTAACGTTGGAATGGAAAAATGCCTGAGCCATCTCCAACACTTGCTAAGCAAGAAGACCTCGTCGCGCGCCATCCTGTCGGCGCGTACTTTGTGCTCACTTACGCAATCTCATGGCTGGGCGCGCTTGCCGTGGCGGCGCCCAGGCTCCTCCGGGGCGAGGCGCTCACGGAGGTGGACGGCCTCATCATGTTTCCGGTGATGCTGCTCGGGCCAAGCATTGCAGGAATCGTGCTGACAAGAGTTGTGGACGGCAGAAGCGGGCTTCGCGGCCTCTTCTCCCGGATGCGTCACGCCCGCGTTCCGGCGCGCTGGTATGCTGCGCTTCTGATTCCACCCAGCCTCATTGTGGTTGTCCTGTGGGGTTTGAAGACATTCCTTTCCCCGATTTATACGCCGAACACCTTTCTAATCGGAATCTCGTTTGGGATACTAGCCGGGTTTCTGGAGGAGATCGGCTGGACGGGTTACGCTCTTCCGAAGATGCGGTCGCCCGCGAATGTGCTGGGGCCGGCCATTTTGCTTGGATTGCTCTGGAGCGCGTGGCACTTGCCCGTGATTAACTATCTTGGGACCGCGACCCCTCACGGCGCATACTGGCTGCGCTTCTTTTTTGCGTTTGCAGCGGCCATGACGGCGATGAGGGTGCTTATCTCCTGGGTCTACGTCAACACCGGCAGCGTGTTATTGGCTCAGCTCCTGCACGCCGTCTCCACAGGCTCGCTCGTCGCCTTCAGCCCCACGCGGGCAAACGCCGCGCAGGAAGCGATGTGGTATGCGGTCTATGCAGTCGCGCTGTGGATTGCAGTGGGAATAGTCGTTGCAGTCTACGGTAAGCGGCTCGATCGGCGGACGGTTTTACCACCGCCGCAACCCTCTTGACAAACGATATCGCTTACGAGAAACTTACCCCATCGTTATCGCCTATCCATATAAATAGTAGGTTTTCCGGCGCCCCAGCATTTTGAGGTTTCAGTGGATTTCGCTGGGCCGTGCGTGGCATCGGGCGGACGCTCACCGCAGAGCGTTCCGCTTGTTATCGAGGGGTGGTGTATATGGACGTGGGACCGTGGAACTCAGATCTCACCCTGGCGCTGATCATCCTCCTGTCGCTCGCGCCCGCTTATCTGCTTTTTAAGACGCTGCCGGGCGGAGCGTTCGTCAACGGCCCGCTAAAGGGCTTCGACATCAACCTGTCCGGGGCCTTTGCCGGCTACTTTGCTCTGGTTCTGCTGCTCCTTTGCACAATGCCGTTGTGGGAGTCCAAAGAGAAGCCACAGCAGGATTGGACCGTGACTGGAACCATCCAATATGACGGCGGCAATCCGGAGGATCTCAGCAGCCAAACCAGAATCCTGTTGATTCCGCCGGAATACTCAGAAAAACGCGATGGAAGCTTCGTCGTCAACTTCAAGCTTCCGAGCGGAGTCCAAAAGAGCGATCTGCCCAATCTCGCCATTGATGTTCCAGGCTACGAACTTGTCCAAATACCGCTCAGCGGTGAGTCCTTGCCTTACCAGAAAGACCAATACCCGCTTTCAATCCATCAGGAGCACATTCAGGTTACGCCCGTCATCAGTCTTCATCGTGAACAGGCGGCGCCACAAGCCGCTGCAGCCGCGCCATACAAGCCGAACGAGAAGGCTATGCCAGCCCAAGGGGTCGCGCAATGACCGGAGCGCCGCGCGAAAAGGCCAAATGGGCGGCAGCGGCTTTTATTCTGCTTTTGTGCTGCACGGCAGCGGCGCTGCCAAGCCAGGCTGGAACGGTCAGAGGCCGGCTTTTTCGCGTCGCCTACGGACGGCAGTATCCCGCCGCTTACGTTGCGGTGACGCTGGTCAACTCGCAGATGGGCCGGTCACGCCCCGCATACACGGACACCTCGGGAATGTACTATCTTTTGAATGTACCGCCCGGCGTCTATCAACTCGAGATATGGTGGTCTCGCAATTCCAACGAGGCGCCGTACAGATTTAATATCAGCGTGAATGCCGGCCCGTATACCGACATCGCACCCATCCAGATTCCATAAGCATTCCTCATCCAGGTTTGTTCATCGAGCCTTGTCACGCAACGGTCAAAAGCCGAACCTTGTTCACTTCATCGAAGCGCGCCCCTCCGCCCTATTGCCCTGGCTGTTATCCTGAGCGCAGCGGGGTCGAATAAGACTTCAGGGCGCAAGTGGAAAAACAACTCCCCATCGCAGTGGTAGGATACTCTATTGGAATTGAGGATTTAACCTAGTGCTGCGTGCCGCAATTTTGTTGACTTATTTGGCCGAGACCGACTTTGTGTGTATCAGGGCACGGCTTTCAGCCGTGCCGCAGGAGATGCTATTTATTATGAGGGCTTTAGCCCTTGCGAGCCATGCTCAGCGGCTAAACAGGCTGCGGAAAAACTCTTGATTTCAGGTCGCATTATGACATATTTCCTCCTGGTGGGAGGATGCCTCAAGGAGGTGGAACGGATGCGCGGACCCGATGTTCAGCAAACGGCGATGTTTAGCTATGTG
>DASZAE010000362.1:0-6829 GCA_035945515.1 Terriglobia bacterium | reverse complement strand
CGGCGGCCAGAGGCCGCCGCTACAGAATCAGGCGCCGCCGACTTATGGCGTCGCGTATAGATATGGTTATAATGAAGGTGGGTGCAACTGTTCGAGTATGAGCCAACTTAGCGTGATCCGCGCCCTATAACCCGGCAGTAGGGCCCCGCATGAAAATTAAGGTAAATCTGCTGTAGCGGCGGCCTCTGGCCGCCGGTCTTTACTATTTAGAATCCGGCGGCCAGAGGCCGCCGCTACAATCGAAGAGGAGGACGCACCTTTGGCGCCACAGACGACGACTTCAGCCCAATCACAGGATTTGAAACAGGCCGAGCTTGACCAGCTTTGCATCAACACCATCCGCTGCCTCACCATCGACGCGGTGCAAAAGGCGAAATCGGGTCATCCGGGCTTGCCTATGGGCGCGGCCGCGCTGGCCTATGTCCTTTGGACCCAGCACCTGAAATACAATCCACGCGACCCTCTTTGGCCCAACCGGGACCGTTTTGTGCTTTCCGCAGGTCACGGGTGCATGTTGCTCTACAGCCTCCTCCACCTCACAGGCTACGATCTGCCTCTTGATGAACTCAAGCAATTTCGCCAGTGGGGCAGCAAGACGCCGGGACACCCCGAACATGGCCTGACGCCTGGAGTCGAAACCACCACGGGACCGCTCGGCCAGGGCGCGGGCAATGCGGTGGGCATGGCGATTGCAGGGAAATACCTTGCCGCCTATTTCAACCGCCCCGACCATCCGCTGATCGATTACAAAATTTACGCATTGGTAAGCGATGGCGACTTGATGGAAGGCGTGGCTTCGGAAGCGGCTTCTCTGGCGGGCCATCTTGGGCTGGATAATTTAATTTTCATTTACGATGACAACAACATCTCAATCGATGGATCGACCAATCTGGCTTTTACCGAAGACCGCGCCAAGCGATTCGAAGCCTACGAATGGTTTGTGCAGCATGTGGCGGATGGAAACGATCTTAAAGCCGTCGACCAGGCCCTCCGCAAGGCGCAGGCCGAAAAGGGCAGGCCTTCATTTATTGACGTGCGAACGCACATTGGATATGGCAGCCCCAATAAACACGATACGGCAGCCATTCACGGCGAGCCGCTCGGCGAAGACGAAGTCAAGGCGACCAAGGAAAACCTGGGCTGGCCGCTCGACCCGCCATTTTTCATTCCGCCTGCGGCGCTTGCGCAGTACCGGCAGGCGCTCGAACGCGGCGCCAAACTGGAAGAAGGCTGGAAGCAGCGGTTGATGGGCTATCAGAAGGCCTATCCGCAACTCGCCGCTGACTGGGACCGCTACGTTCGCGGCGAAATTCCCGGCGGATGGCAGGGCAAAATTCCTTTTTTCAAAGCATCAGACGGGCCGGTGCCCACCCGCAGCGCGGCGGGAAAGGTGATCAACGCTATTGCGCCCAGCCTGCCGATGCTGCTTGCTGGATCAGCCGACTTAACAGGATCGAATAATACAGAACTTAAAGGGTTGGGCGCTATTGAGAAAGGACATTATGGCGGCCGCAACTTCCACTTCGGCGTGCGCGAGCACGGCATGGGCGCTGTTCTGAACGGGATTTCCATCAGCGGCCTCATCCCTTATGGAGGGACGTATCTCTCCTTTTCGGATTACATGCGCCCAACGCTGCGCCTTGCCGCGCTGATGGAAACGCATACTATTTTTTGGTACACGCACGATAGCATTTTCCTCGGCGAGGATGGCCCCACGCATCAGCCAATTGAGCATTTCCCCTCGTTGCGCGCTATTCCAAATCTCTGCTTTATTCGACCCGGGGACGCCAACGAAGCGGCGGTAGCTGTTCGCGTGGCTATCGAGCATCGCGGCGGCCCGGTGGCGCTCGCGCTGTCGCGCCAGGTGGTTCCCGTCATTGACCGCGAGCGTTATGCTTCCGCAGAAGGTTTGACTCGCGGAGGCTACGTGCTGGCGGATTCACCTGGCAAAACACCCGGAATTCTTCTGATCGCCTCAGGGTCAGAAGTGCCCCCTGCGGTTGAGGCTTACGAGCAGCTCAAGAGCGAAGGGCACGCCGCGCGCGTGGTAAGCCTGCCGAGCTGGGACCTTTTCGAGAAGCAGCCACAAAGCTATCGGGAGGAGGTTTTGCCGCCGCAGTTCACGCTGCGGCTGGCCATTGAAGCGGCCTCGCCATTTGGTTGGGAGCGGTACGTCGGCCCCAAAGGCGCGGTGATCGGCATGACCCGATTCGGCGCCTCTGCGCCGTTCAAAGTGCTGGCGGAAAAATTCGGATTCACTAAAGACGCAATCGTCAAGAAAGCCCACGAAATGCTGGGCGCCTGATTCTGTAGCGGCAGCCTCTGGCTGCCGGTTTTTAATATTGAAATCCGGCGGCCCCTTACTGGCTTTGCCCGCCGCTACAGCCAACGATCGTCGCCGACTTATGGCGCTCTATATGTAGCTGCGGCTCCTTGCAGATTCTCGACCGTCGGCTCTTTTAGCGCGGAGTTTTGAAAAAACAAAACTTCGCGCTACGGGGCGCGGCCAGAAACGAGCCGTTGGGGTCAAAACAACATGCTTGATATCATAGAGTTAAGATGTGTATTTCCGGCTGTGTTGCGCATTTGGCCCATCCCCGACGGGATAATTTTGCTGAAATAGATTCACCGATTTAACACGATGTTTATAGTGCGATTATAATAAAATTAAGATTTCAGCGCAAAAATCGGGAAAAATAAAAACACAAAAAAGGATTGTTTTTGTTTTCTAATGTTTCTTATAACGTTTTGAAAATATGGAAACATTAAAATTACGAAGCGGCACGAACCGGACTGAAAATAGCCTGAAAAATCGGTACAACATCATGTAGACAAAGAGGATATTTTGATTTTCGCATATGAAGCGAATAAGTGGCTTGGAATCAATAACCTCTCCGCTTCGAATGCAAAAAGCGCGGCAAAAGCGTTGTTTTATGCTGGTCGTAACAGCGGCCTTTGGCTGCCGGTTTTTACATTGAAAACCGGCAGCAAGACATCGCCATTACAATAGTTTATCGTTAGGGTCGCTGAAAGCCGCAAAGTCTTAAAAGCAAAACTTTGCGCTACAGCCGTAGAACCAGATGTGGACCACCTCAAAGGAGGAGCTTCATGGCGGAGTCTAACGTAGCTACGCAGTCCGCGCCTGGGCAATCGACCGGGCAGCGCGTTCCAGCAGCTTGCGCGATGGTGATCTTTGGCGCTTCGGGCGACTTGACCGAACGCAAGCTGGTACCAGCCCTCTATTACCTTTCGAAGGCTGGACTGCTCCCCGATGGCTTTTCGGTGATCGGCTGCTCCAAGACTCCCTACACCAGCGAAAGCTTCCGCGACAAGATGCGGAAGGCGGTGAAAAAATATCTAGAGGTGCCCGCCGGCGATGACGGCGCCCTCGATGCCTTTACGCGTGACGTCCACTATATCGCGGATGATTTTGGCGATCAGAATGCGTATACGCAACTGAAAGAGCTTCTCGACAAGCTCGACAAGGACCGCGGCACCTGCGGCAACCGCCTGTTTTATCTCGCCACTCCTCCGAGTTTTTTCCCAGTGATTGTCCAGCATCTGGGCGACACGGGCTTGGCCGCGCCCAAACACGAGGGCAAAAGCTGGACGCGCATCGTAATCGAAAAGCCGTTCGGGCGGGATTTGCAATCGGCGCGGGAACTGAATCGCATTGTCACCAGCGCCTTCCGTGAAGACCAGACCTACCGTATCGATCATTACCTCGGTAAAGAAACCGTGCAAAACCTGTTGGTCTTCCGCTTCGGCAACGGCATCTTCGAGCCTTTCTGGAACCGGCGCTACATCGATCACGTGCAGATCGCGGTGGCGGAAGAGATCGGCGTGGAAAATCGCGGCGCGTATTACGAGGAAGCCGGCCTGACGCGGGATATGATCCAGAACCATGTGCTTTCCCTGCTTAGCCTGGTAGCCATGGAACCGCCCGCCATTTTCGATGCGACCGCTGTGCGCGATGAGAAATCGAAGCTCATGCGCGCCATCCGCCCGATACCCCTCGACCGGCTGAGCGAGTTCGCCTTGCGCGGCCAGTATGTGGAAGGGTGGCCGAACGGGGAAAAGCAGGTGGCCTACCGGGCTGAGCCGAAAGTCTCGCCCCAATCCACTACCGAAACCTACGCCGCGCTGAAACTCTACATCGATAACTGGCGCTGGGCGGACGTGCCCTTTTATCTGCGCTCGGGCAAGCGGCTGCCCAAGCGCGTCTCGGAAATCACCGTCAAGTTCCGCCGCGCCCCGCATTTGCTCTTCAAAGGCACGGGCACAACGTCGCTGGAGCCGAATACGCTTTCGGTTCATATCCAACCGGATGAAGGCATGTCGCTGAAGTTCAACGCCAAGATTCCGGGGACGCTCATGCAAATCCGGCCCGTCACCATGGAGTTCCGCTACGAAGACGCCTTCGGCCAGACCCCGCCCACCACAGCCTACGAAACGCTGCTGCTCGATTGTATGCTGGGCGATCCCATGCTGTTTACCCGCAACGATTTTGTGGACCTCGCCTGGGAGCTGATCGACCCGGTGATCAGCAAATGGCACGAAATCGGGAAAAAGGGCCTCTCCTTTTACGAGGCGGGGACGTGGGGGCCTGCCGAAGCGGATGACTTTATTGAGCGCGACGGCCGCAAGTGGCAGCGACTGTAAAGGGATCGGGCTTAGAGGTGAAACCTCCCATTATGACCAACCCCGAAGTCCGCGTCTTCAAAGGCCTTAATGAGTTAAGCCGCGCGGCGGCAAAGGAATTCACAAGTCTCGCGCAAGCGTCCTCCCCGAAGGCGTTTGTCGCGGCGCTTTCCGGCGGCTCAACGCCGAAGCGGTTTTGCGAGTTGTTGGCTACGCCTGAATTTTCAGCCAAGATTCCGTGGCCCCGCGTTCACATTTTTCAAGTGGATGAGCGGTGCGTTCCGCCCGACGATCCGCGCAGCAATTACCGCATGATGCGTGAGGCCATGCTCGCGGCTTTCCCGGCGGTCCATTTTCATCGCATGGCCGCCGAAGAGCCGGACCGCAGCGCGGCTTCAGCGCGATACGCGGCGGAAATCCGCGAGACGCTGGGCACGGCATCGGGCGAATGGCCGCGATTGGACGTGATCTATCTCGGCATGGGCGACGACGGACACACGGCATCGCTTTTTCCGGGAACGACGGCTCTCGCCGAGCGCCGCCTGGCCGTATGCCCAAACTACGTCGCCAAGCTCGACATGAATCGCCTGACGCTTACGCTGCCTGTTCTCAATGCGGCAAAACGGGTGATTTTCCTGGTCGCGGGCGTGGGCAAGGCGGAAACGCTCCGT
This sequence comes from Terriglobia bacterium, assembly GCA_035945515.1. Lineage (GTDB taxonomy): Bacteria > Acidobacteriota > Terriglobia > UBA7540 > UBA7540 > RH2-MAG17b. The sequence continues at coordinate 1,517 of DASZAE010000362.1, read as the reverse complement.
CAAGTGCTGCGCGCGCCTGCTTCTGCCCCAGCCGAATATCCCGCGCAGCTTGTGCAGCCGGAGAGCGGAAGCGTGACCTGGTATCTGGATCAAGCGGCGGCAGCGCGATTGACGTAGCGCCTATGGGGTGTGGCTTGTTGGCGCTGTTTTTGTAGCGCAGGGTTCGCCTTTTAACCCCGCGCCTTTTGCGGCTCTGACAAACCGCGGCGTTAAAATGCGAAGGCTGCGCTACATTGAAGCCCGTGAGTTCTGATAGCCGTGTGATCCAAATCGAACGCCTGATACTGGCCGCGATCTTGCAGGAATTTGCCGACGGCCCCCTCGACGAGTCTTCAAAGCAACGCTTGGCGAGTTACCATTGGCAAGAGCCAGACCACCAAGCCATTTTCAGCGCGCTCGCACGGTTTCCCGCTTCCCATCCCTCGATAACCGCTGCCGAGCTGCCAGCGCGCCTCACTCGTTTGGGCTTTCCCGACGTCGAATGCGATTTTCTCAAACAACCGCACGGCCTGAGCCGAAGTGATGCAGCGAAGTTGATTCAGGAATTGCTTGCAGACAATGGATGACAAGACTTCTCGCAAAGGCGCAAAGCTGCCAAGGTTTCGCAAAGGAATTGTACTGTTCCGCTTGGCGTTTTCTTAGCGCCCTTGCGAGAGGCTTCGTCTTTACGGAACCGCGCAGAAGATCAGGCAGGTTGTGTTCGCTACTTCCAAATGTCATCAATCGGTGGCGCGTCGCCGAATTTAGGATCGGTGACGCCCATCGCTTTGAGGATGGTGGGACCGACCTGAATCATGCGGATGCGATGGAGATCGATGCCGGATTTCACGTCTGGACCCCAGGCGATGAACGACGCGGCAAGCCCTGCGCGAAACGGCAAGTATCCGTGATCCCCGCCAGAAGCCGGAGTAACCAAGCTGCCTGTTCCGGCGCTGTCAAACATGGCGCCGCTTGGAGCATCCAGGGCCAGTCCAGCATCCGGATCAGCGCCCAAATCCTTTAAGGCGTTCTTGTCGAGAACCGCCCATGCGAGATTGCGGCTGAAGAGGGGCCCGAGCGCGCGGCGGACTTGGGCGCGCATGTCTTCGGACTTGGGCCAGTAGATGAAGAATGATCCGCCGTTGGAGACGGTTTCAATTTTTCCGCCGGTGATGTTGCCCTGCGCATCTGCGGTGAGCAGGCCAGCCTTTACGAGAAGAATGTTGGGATGAATCAGGCGATGAACCGGCGCGAAGCCGTGATCGGAAACAATGAACACGTCCGTGTCATCCGCAAGTCCCGCCTGCTTGACGGCGGCAAGAATCTCGCCGATGTGCGCGTCAATGCGCGTCAGCGTGGAGGCCGCGGCGGCGCTGCGCGGGCCATAGTGGTGCTGAGTATCGTCGAGATCGACCAGATGAACCAGAAGCAGGCCAGGCTGGTGTTCCTTAATAATGTACTCCGCAATGCGCGTTCGGAGAACGTCGCTATCCATGCCCGGCTGGGGCGGGCCGAGCGCGCCGAGCATCTGCAATCCA
>DASZAE010000361.1:0-5783 GCA_035945515.1 Terriglobia bacterium | reverse complement strand
CAAGCGCAGGGTGGGTTGGTAAAAGATTTCCTGAGCACGCCGGCCGCCGGGGTAGAGCAGGTTCTGGTTCCAACTGAGCAGCACTAATTTGTCTGTCGCGGATGCGCCCGCGCTGAATCCGGATTGCGCCGCGGGCTCGATGTAATCGAGCGTCACATCGAGGCTTGACACGCCGCTCGGGATTGTCAGGTGGAAAGCAAACATATCGATCAGGTCCCGGCGCCACGGAATCGGCTGCCCGTTAGCGGAGAATTTTAATCCCACGAGATTCGCAATGGGACCGTCTGGCGCGTGCTCGCCTGGAATCCACTTTGGATAGTAGAGCGTTAGGGGTCCCGGCGTGACGGGCATCACCATGCGGGTGTGAATGATGTGCATTGGGGCCTGAGTGGCGTCCACGGTGAGGCGGATCATGCCGGTCTGCGCCCGCAAATGTCGCGCTCCGGGCGCAAGAACCGCCACCAGCACCGCGCTCAAAACCAACCCCTGGAACCCAAAAATCTTCATCGTTTCACTCCCTTATCTACAGTGGCGGACTCGGAACGCCGCGAAGTCCATAAAAGCGATCAGACTACGACCTGGCCGCGCCTTCCGGCCGCGCGCGCGCCTGCGGGCTTGGCCGGTCCGTGCCGAGCGCGATCACGAAATAGTTGGCGCTCGATTCGCCGACATTCAAAATCCCATGTTCGACGTTCGACGCAATGTAGGCGACTCCGCGCGGGCCAATCCGCGTGTTTTTGCCAGCGATCGTTACTTCGAGGCGACCTTCCCTTATTAGAAAGATTTCTTCGTGAATGTGATGATGCGGCGGATGAGGTCTTGCGCCCGGCGCAAGTTGCGTTTCATGCAGTTCGATCTGGAAGCCTGAGTGCGTCAGCCCATTGAGAACCGGCCATGATTCGCTGCCTCCGTGCCGGTGACCCGTGAGATCCTCGAAGGGATACACTTTGGCGGGAAGCATGCTCGTGTCTGCGGGTAAACCGGGAGTAGCAGCAAGGAGGGCGGGCAGGAGCAGGCATAATTGTCTTCGTGAGAACTCCATCTTAAAAATCCTCCTGTAAATAAATCGTGGTTCCAATCAGCAAGGCAGGATATCAGAAAAGCGGCGATTGCGCATATCCGCGTAGGACGTTTTCTACGACGCCCTTTAAATACCGCGCAATGCTAATTATTATCTTGTCAAGCCGGTCTCGCGGCCAGTATAGTCTATTGCCCCGTGCCGCTATGAGATTTAAGTTTTGGGAGAAGCGGAAAAAGCATCTTGCATTTCGTGGCGTATGCGGTTAGATTGATTTGAAGCGTTGTTTTAAAATTTGAAGTTGCTTTTGATGTGAGCGTTGCAATTGCAAAAGGTTTGCTTTTGCGTTGAAGCGAAGTAATAGGTTTGTGGTTTGGAACGATTCAGCAGGAAGTTCTGTGAACGCGGTTGATTTTTTTGAGCGGATTACGAGAGGTTTGACAATACGTTATTCCGAGCGAAACGAAGAAGCTTTTTTATTTCGAATCAACAACCTGCGAGATGCTTTCTTGCTCAGAACGGGTGAGCGGGCGGCAAAAACAAGACCCGCGTGACACATAGTCTGCATTTTGCATCATAATCAGGGGGTAAGTAGCACGAAGGCTCAAGATGTTGTTGCCGTTCGCCGAATAAACGTTTAGACAGGCTTCCCCGGGTAGCCCCCCACCCGGCCCGCTCTGCGAGCTCCCCCCCTTCTCTCGCAGGGAATGGGCCCGGGGTGGGGGGCTTCAATTCAAATTTAGCTGCCGCCTCCCACCTCTCCAAATATCTCAATCGCAAGAATGATCTTGATCCGCAGTCTGTACGACATCTATAGCTGTGACCGCGGCCAGTTGCCGCCATTATTGATGTTGGTGTCGCAAAAAGGTGATCAACAGTGAGTTAAAGTTGGGCGGACACGTGCGAAAACCAAGTGATATAATTTTTGATGGTTGTGGCTGCATGAAAAGAGTAATTGCCGTTTTCCTCCTGTTGCTCATCGTAGCGCCCGTGCTCGCCGCGGCCCCGCAAACGCGCACAATCCTTGTGTTTCCATTTGAAAATCGCAGCGCCAGCGCGGATCTCGGCTGGATATCTGAAGCGTTTGCCCAGTTGCTCTCGACACGCCTGAAGGGATCCGGGCGATTCGTCCTGAGCAGGGATGAGCGCAACGTCGCGTACAAGCAACTCAACGTTCCCCCGGATACTCCCCTTGCGCTCGCCAGTGAATATGAGATTGCGCAGACGTTAGGCGTTGATTGGGTGGTGGTGGGCAGCTTTAAGGTTACGGGACAGGAGCTAAGCGCCGAGGAGCAGTTGCTGGACGTGCGCGCCCTCAAGCTTTATCCACCGATTGAAGAAACGGATACGCTTTCAAATTTCATCGCGGTGCAAAACCGTCTGGCTTGGCGGTTGCTGGTATCTTACGACAACAATTTTAGCGGCGACTCGGAAGAGCTTTTTGCGCAGCGTTTCCGTCCTGTCCGTCTGGATGCATTTGAGAACTATATTCGCGGCCTTCTTGCCGCGGACAGCGTGACCAAGATTCATTTTCTGACCGCGGCGGAAAGCCTCGATCCTACCGATCATCGCGCCGCGTTCGCGCTCGGCGACTATTATTTCAAGGAAAAGGATTATAGCAATTCCGCGGTGTGGCTGGCGAAGCTGGACGCCAATGATCCAAATTATCAGGCGTCCTTATTTCTCAGCGGAGTTGATAACTTTTTTATGGGCCGCGATGCGGACGCGGAAAAAGAATTTGAAACCCTTTCAAAACAGATTCCCCTGAGCGAGGTCTGGAACAATCTGGGGGTGTTGGAAACTCGTGGGGGCAGCTATAAGGAGGCGCTCGCCAATTTCGAGCGTGCTTACCAGATTGATCCCGCGGATGCTGATTATAGCTTTAATCTTGGAGCCTGTTATTCCGACCTACGCCGTTATCCCGAGGCCGTAACATATCTCGAGAAAGCGGAAACCCTAAACCAGAATGATCTTGGAGTTAGAACTTTGCTGGCCTACTCCATGGAAAAAGCAGGTGATCGATCGGGCAGCCAGGCTCAGCTTGCATGGGTGGCAAGCCACGATGGCCAAGCGATGGCTGATTTAAACGGCAACATCCTTCCTCAGCCGCGACTGAAAAAACAGTACAATGGATCAGCTTTCCGGCTGCTTTCCGTAACCGTGCATAATTCGCTCGAAGACATGCTGAGCAAGGAGCCGCCTGGGCAGCACGGAAAGTTTCATCTGCTACGGGGAGAGGATTACGTGAAGCAAGGACGCTATCCTGAGGCCATCCACGAGCTCAGCGAGGCAACTACGCTGATTCCAGACGATCCGGACGTTCATTTTTTCCTTGGTCAGGCGTATGAAATGCACGGCGACCACGGCAAGGCCATCCAGGAGTTCGGGGCCGCCCTGCGATTGAACAATAGCGCCGTAACGCATCTCTGGCTGGCCCATGCCTATCTTTCTCTACATCAGCAGGCGGACGCGCTGGCGCAGGGCCAGGCGGCGTTGGCGCTTGAGCCGGGCAACCAGAACGCGCAGAAGCTTATCGATGCGCTACGCGGACAAGCGGCGCCCGCTCAGGCGGTCCAGTGAAAACACACATGAGGGGCGGCGGATTTCTCCGAGCGCGGGTGGGCAGCCATGGTCAATGTTTTCCTGACCGTAGTTACCCTTTGCGGTATCTCCGCCAATTCGCGCACATCGCTAAGGGCGCGATGTGCGCGCCACCTGTTGTGGTGTCGTTGATTGTGCTCGCTTGCGTCTTGCTCCCCACGATTGTCGCGCAGCGTTCACTTTTTGACGCCGCGGCTTTTTCTGCTGGGCTGCCGCAGGGTAGTGGGGCAAACCTTGCGCTACAAAATCAACATGACACGCCAGTGGTGGTGGAAATCCGGCTTGACGGTATCGTGCAGCCAGTGAGCGCCGAATATGTGGAACACGGCATCGACTATGCCAACCTCATTCATGCCGCTGCCGTCCTTCTTGAACTCAGCACGCCAGGGGGCTTGGGCGTCTCGATGCGAGGCATTATTGAATCCATCTTCAGCTCTCAAGTTCCGGTCATCACCTATGTTGCGCCGAGCGGCAGCCGCGCCGCGTCGGCGGGGTTTTTCATCCTGCTGGCGGGCGACTTGGCGGCCATGGCGCCAGGCACCAACACTGGGGCCGCGCATCCCGTGCTGCTGAGCGGCGCCGATGTGGGCAAGACAGAAGCGGCCAAGATGGAAAATGACGCGGCGGCCTATATCCGCAGCATCGCTGGGCAGCGCGGACGCAACCCGCAGCTTGCCGAAGCCGGGGTGCGCGAGAGCAAGTCTTACACCGACCGCGAGGCGCTCAGCGGCCATTTGATTGACGCCATCGCGTCCACGCCGGAAGAAGTCTTCAAGCAGTTCGACGGCCGGACCATCAAACGCATCAACGGAAGCTCTACCACGCTTCACCTCGCGGGCGCACGCCTCAACGATTACCAGATGAATTCCCGCGAGCAGTTCCTCTCCCGCCTGGCGGACCCCAACTTGGCCTTTATCCTGGGCGCGATTGGGGTTATCCTGCTTTATTTCGAGTTCACCCATCCTGGCATGGTGCTCCCTGGCATCGGCGGGGCCATTGCCGTGGTGCTGGCGCTGCTGGGCTTCAATCTATTGCCCATCAATTACGTGGGAGCGGCGCTGATTGTGCTTGCGATTGTGCTTTTCGCGCTCGAGGCGCGCATCACCGCGCACGGGCTGCTGGCGGCGGGGGGAGTCATCGCCATGCTTTTCGGTTCGCTGATCCTGATTAAAACGCCGTGGCCTGGGCCGCACATCCACATCTCGACCTCGCTGGCCGTGACCCTGCCGGTGGCAGTGATTATCTTCTTCTTGGTTCGCGCCGCGGTGCTGGCGCTGCGCCAGAAGACTGTGACCGGCCCGGAAGGATTGGTAGGCGCGTCCGGCGTGGCGCGCACCGACCTTGCTCCCGCGGGCAAGGTGCTGGTGCACGGCGAGCTCTGGGACGCGCGCGCTTCCGCTGCCGTGAAAGCAGGCGAAACCGTGCGCGTGCAGGCCGTCGAAGGATTTACCCTGGTGGTCGACCGGTGCAGCGGCCAAGAGTGAAGGCTGTGTGGCGCGATGTTCGCTTTTTTACGTCGCGGATTTTCAATTCGATGCGGAACAGCCGCAGGGTTAAAGCAACGAACCCTGTGCAATAGCGTGGTACAGGAGGCTCTATGGCGGGCGCAACAATCGTAGTCATTATCATCATCCTATTGTGGGTTTCGGCGTGTCTGAACGTGCTGCGCGAATATGAGCGCGGCGTGGTCTTCCGGCTAGGCCGCATTCAGACCCCCGACAAAGGGCCGGGACTGATCTTTATTTTGTGGCCCATCGACAAGCTGCTGCGCGTGACCATGCGCGTGGTGACGTGGGACGTGCCGCCGCAGGACGTGATTACGCGCGACAACGTGCCGCTGAAGGTGAACGCCGTCGTGTACTTCCGCGTGATCAACGCGCAGAAGGCAGTGCTTGAGCTTGAAAACTACCGCTACGCCATCGAGCAGCTCGCGCAGACCACGCTGCGCTCGGTGCTGGGCGAGGTTGAGCTGGATGACCTGCTCGCGCAGCGGGAGAAGCTTAATCTGCGCCTTCAGACGATTCTCGACGAGCATACCGAACCCTGGGGGGTGAAGGTGACCAAGGTGGAAGTGAAGCAGGTTGATCTTCCGCAAGAATTGCAAGGCGCCATTGCGCGCCAGGCCGAGGCCGAGCGCGAGCGGCGCGCGAAGATCATCAACGCC
>DASZAE010000360.1:0-2284 GCA_035945515.1 Terriglobia bacterium | reverse complement strand
CTTGCCCAGATAATGCGCGCGCAGGGAAGGATAGGCGGGAAGCGAGCGCAGCACGGAAGGGTTGGAGTATTCAAGCGCCACGGTTTGCGCGGGAAGCCACGAAAGCGCCTCGTTCACGATGTCCTGCGCCTTGGCGGTCCGAACCGCGCATATCGAAAGCACCGCAAGAAGAATTGCAACCTGCCTGGCGGTCGATCTCATGCAGCTTGAACCTCCCAAGGAAATCAATATGTCTCAGCAAACGTCTCGCGCGCCGGGCCGGCCACCGGATTGTTGGCTTCATCCACAAAAACCAGGTTCGGCTTGTGCGCTTCGATCTCGTCCTCGGCATACATTGCAAAGGCAAATACAATAATGCGGTCGCCCCTGCGGATTTTGTGCGCCGCCGCTCCATTTGCGCCAAACGCGCGGCTGCCTGCGGGCGCGCGGATAGCATAGGTGGTCAGGCGCTCGCCGTTGGTGAGGTTCGCCACCTGGACAACTTCGTTCTCCTCGATTCCCGCCAGGCGCATGATTTCTTCATCAATGGCAAGCGAACCGATGTAATCAACGTTAGCCTCGGTCACAGTGGCCCCATGAATCTTGCACCTCAAGAAATTTCGCAACACGCGCAGCCTCCGGGACGCTCATTTCAGACCCTTTGAACAGCAAGCGCCCTCAACCTATTCTATCGGTCGACGGGCCGCCTGTCCAAGAGCTGTGACTGAAGCGGCCAAGGCATGGCGTGTCCGTGCCAACCACTCGCGCAACGGAAGATCAAGGAGCCGGATTGGGACCGGCTACCAGGGGCGCCGCGCCGGAGTGAATAATCCAGCCTATTCCCGCCGCATCGCCAGAATCTCCCTACGGCCGGAGCGGGTGAGAAACGTTTTGATGCTGGCATCGGGTAGCAGCCGCTCGATCTCGCGGTTGGTGATGGCGGGATATGGAAAGGGCCTTTTAGCGTCGGCTTCGTTGCGGGGCGAGGTCAGGGACTCGAGCCGCCAGCGATGTTCCGGGCCGGTCTTGGCCTGCGGCTCGCGCAGGACGCAAAAAAGCAGCCCCAGCGGCTGTAGCAGCGAGAAGAGCCGGGTGACAATATCTGGCAGCGCCTCGCGCGGGGCAAGATCAAACAGGTTCCAACTGAGGATTACCGTGAGCGAGCGTTCAGATATGGGAGGAAGCAGGTTCAGAAATTCCGAAGGGAGGAAGACAGGCGTCTTGCCGCTACGGTCCCAGAGACGGGCATCGCTTTGAAGGAGCGGCGTCATCAAATCCGCGCCATAAAACTTCGCGCCGCGCCGCAAAAGCAATTGTAAAGTGGCCGGGGAAACCGGACCGCAATCGAGCGCGTGTGGGTTCGGCACGTCGCGCAAATGCTGCCAGAGCCAGTCAAGCCCCTGGCTGGCCCCTGGAACTCCCGCCGCGGAGCGCGCCGCGCCGGTCACAGCGTCATGTCCGCGGTTGAGCGCCATTCACCGTCGTTCATTTCTCGCGTTTGGGATAGCACACCCCGGAGAACTGACCATCAGAAGTCGTAGCGCCAGCATCCCTTCGCGGAGTTTACCGTGAGCCTCTTCGCTTCACTCAGAGCGATTCGAAGAGGAGCGAATCGGCTCAGGGCAGGCTTTGCCGGCTATTACACAAGGATATTGCCCACATCGCCGCTGGGATCGAGTTCACCAGCATCTGCCGCCGGGACGGCGGCGCTACCTCGCGTAGCGTCACTATTTATATATAATCCTCAATGTGACCCCAAATTCTGTAGCGGCGACGAAAGCCTGTAAGAGACCGCCGCACCAGAAAATGGACGGAGGAAAGCTACGCCTCGGCCTTGGCTCTTAAGATCGTGGGGACCGGGAGCGGTGTTCTTCCCGACGATTTATCCTCGTCGCGGAGAATCTCGATGCTTCCCTTGAAATAAGCGCCTTCTTCAATCGCTACGCCGGCTGAGACCAAATCGCCGACCACGTTGCCTGTGCGCCGGATTTCAATTTTCTCCTGCGCGTTGACTTTGCCATTCAATTTGCCGCTGACAGCCACCTGCCGCGCGGTGATGTCCGCCTTCACTTGGCCGTGCTGGCCCACCGTGACGCAATGGCCTTGCAGGTTGACCGACCCCTCAAACTGGCCTTCAATCGTCAAGTCTTCATCGGCGGTAAGCTCGCCTTTGAGCACTACCGAGCCGCCAAGATACGTATGATGCTGGCCGGCCCCGCCGGCAATAGGAGGTTTCTGATTAGTTTCCATCATGGGGTTATCCACTTTCTCCGTTGAAGGTTTGGGAGTCGCAGGCAAGGCAGGG
>DASZAE010000359.1:0-9945 GCA_035945515.1 Terriglobia bacterium | reverse complement strand
CGGGTTTTAATAGTAAAGACCGGCGGCCAGAGGCCGCCGCTACAGCCAATGACCGTCGCCGACTTATGGCGCTCTGTATAGCCGCAAAGACCTGATGAAATATCGCGACGCCGACCGTAATCAGCTTGCAGAACGGCATCACCGCTCTGCCCTTTCACTTCTCCCACTTAGGAGGAGAATACCGCCATGACTATGCTTCGAAGGCCGATTAAACGCGAACTGCGGGAACGAATAGCCCACCAGATGGTGGTTGAAATTACATCCCGGCTTGGTAGCTCCGAGAAAAACACTCGCGAACCGCGTGGGACATTACATGGGAGAGCATTTACTGGAAGGCTGCGGAAATTCAGGCGCGAAAGCATAGGGCTGAAAGCTCGCGCAATTGGCAGCTTTTCGCTCATCACTGATTTTCTGGCTCTAATCCCACTTCTCCAGCGGCATTACTCATGCCGCAAGGCAACCATGGGATCGACTTTTGTTGCGCGGTGCGCGGGAATGTAGCTGGCAAGCAATGCGGCAATCGTCAAAATGATTGACACGATTACGAACGTGCCAGGATCGTTCGGCTTTACTTCGTACAGCACGCTAGCCATCAAGCGTGTTAGCCCAAGCGCAGCGGCAAGGCCCGCCGCGACACCGATCAGCCCCATCTTCAGCCCCTCGGCCGCCACGAGCCTCAAGACATCCCGTCGTTGCGCCCCAAGCGCCATCCGGATGCCGAATTCGTGGGAGCGCCGCTCAACAGAGTAGGAGATGACCCCGTAAATACCTACCAACGCAAGCGCCAGCGCCGCGCTGGCAAAGACGCCCAGCAAGAGCGCCATAAACTGCCGCTGTTCGGATGACTGTGAAACAATATCGCCCAGCGTTCCGAGGTCATACACTGGCAATTCTTTGTCAAGACCCCGCGCAGTCCTTGTCAGCCCGTCTGCTTCGCTGAGCGGCGATATTGAGGCCCGAAGCACAACAGCCAGATCAGGATCAGGCCTCTGCGCCTCCGGGAAATACGCCTCGGGGGTTGCCGGCTGATCGAGGCCCATTTCTTTTACATCGCCTGCGACGCCAACCACGGTGATCCAGTCGGGTTTTTGATAGTTCATCGTGAACCGTTTGCCAACTGGGTTCTGATTGGGCCAGAAGAGGCGCGCCATCGCCTGATTGATGATGGCCACTTTCGGCGATTTCTCACCATCGGCCAATGTAAAATCTCGTCCTCTAACCCACAGGATGCGCATCGTGCGAAAATAACCGGGCAATATTGAGCTCCAGTCAACGACGGGGCTACTAAACATATCCTTGGGGAGTGGCTGGCCTTCGACGTACACAAATCCGCCAGGGTTTCCTTGAAGGGGTAGATAATCCGTGGCCGAGGCCGACTGAACGCCTGGAAGCGCGCGTACCCGGTCCACGAGCCGCTCGTAGAAAAGCGTCTGCTGGCTCGGGCCATATCTCGCCTGAGGCAGGGCGATGCGGGCTTTCAGAACATTATGCGGATCAAACCCGGGTTGCACGGCCATCAGACGCGCCATGCTCTTGATCGCTAAACCGGCGCCAATCAACATCACTAAAGCAAGAGCAATCTCGGCGGTGGTCAAAATGCTTCGGGCGCCGCCGCTGTCGGCTGACCCACTCTTGGCGCCTTCCTTAAGCGTGGATTGAAGGTCGAGATTCAAGGAATGAATCGCGGGCGCCAGTCCGGCAAGAATGCCCGCAAGGAATGCAACACCCAGAGTGAAGGCAAACACCCAGGCATCGAGTCGGACTTGCGTGATGCCGGGAACATAGCCCTGGGGCGCGGCATAGAGCAGGATTCGCAGCGCGCCCCAACCCACCAACAAACCCGCCAGTCCGCCGGCCAGAAACAACAGAACACTTTCCGTAAGCAACTGCCGAATCAGCCGAACTTTCCCCGATCCAACCGCCAGACGAATGGCGATCTCGCGTTGACGGCTAATTGCCTTTGCCAGCAGGAGATTAACAATATTGGCGCACGCGATAAGCAGCAGAAAGCCGACCGCCGCGAACAAAATTAAAATTGCGGGCTTGACCTGTTTCACCTGCTCCTCTCTGAGGTCTAACACCTTCGCGCGGACTCCGGTGTTCGTCCGGGGATATTGCTGCTGAAGCCTGCGGGAGATCGTATCCATATTCGCTTGAGCTTGTGCGACGGTGATGCCGCTCTTCATCCGTGCCAGCGCCCAAAGCCAGTGGTTGGCGCGCGACGTTCTCCAGACGGGTTCCTGAAGGCCTAATGGAATCCAATACTCGGCCTTCGTTCCCCACCAGAGATTGGGAAATTTCAGAGAGCGGGGCATGATACCGACCACGTCATAAGGCTTGCCCCCGAGCACAATTTCCTTGCCGATGATCCCCCGCTCACCACCAAAGGCCCGCTGCCACAACCCGTAGCTCAGAATGACCACTTGGTCGCGCCCGGGCTGCGTTTCATCCCGACTAAAAGTTCGGCCCATCAAAGGAGAAATCCCTAGCACACGGAACACCCGCGGCGAGACCTCGAATCCTTGGAGCTGCAGTGGCTCAGATCCGCTCGTGAGCGCGGCGCTGGAGACGGTTCCGGCCGCCATGTCTTCGAAAACACGGTTCTGCTTCCGCCAGTCCTGGAAATCAGGACCACTCGCCAAGTAGAGATTCCCATGCGCTTGAGGCTGGGTGATCCGTATCGTCACCAATTGCCCCGGATTTTTATAAGGCAGCGGGCGCAATAATACGGCGTTGACGACAGTAAAGACGGCGGTGTTGGCTCCGATGCCGAGAGCCAGGGTGAGAACTGCAACTGCCGTGAAGCCAGGATTACGCCGTAGCTGGCGCAGGCCGTAACGAACGTCCTGGATTAGGGATTCAACGAACCGTGCCGCGCCTACATCCCTGCATTCTTCTTTCACCTGGTCAAGCCCTCCAAATTCTAGCCGTGCGCGGCGGCGCGCTTCGTCCGGCGTCATGCCTGCTGCGATGTAATCGGCAATCTGCCGCTCCAGGTGAAACCGGAGTTCCGCGTCAAGCTGCCTTTCAGTTCGCCCTCTCCGAAATAGTCGCTGATACCAGCGCATAACCTGCTCCCTCTCTTCCTGGCTGATGAAAACTCTCGGGAGTGTTATTCTGAGGAGCCAAAGGCGGTCCTGAGCGTAGCGAAGGAAGAATCTCTCATACTGCTTTTTTGCAGATAAAAGCAGATTCTTCGCGGAGTTTACCCTGAGATTCAAAAGCAGATCCTTCGCTTCGCTCAGGATGACAGCGAAGGGCTCAGAATGGCAATTAAAACGAGCATTGCTTCAACGAGCCACCCCTGAGCTACTCTGCCGTTTGGAGAATCAGCGCGACCGCTCCGGTCAGCTTCTCCCAGTTATCAACCTCAGCCTGCAATTGCTTGCGGCCCACGCGGGTGAGCGAATAGAACTTGCCCTCACGACCCGTTTCCGTTGTTTTCCATTCCGCCTTCAGCCAGCCGCGATCTTCCAGCCGGTGGAGCGCGGGATAGAGCGAGCCTTGCTGAAGCTGGAAGAAATCGCGGGAAATTTGCTGAATCCGTTGCGCAATCGCGTAGCCATGAATCGGCCCGAGCGCCGTAATTTTCAGGATCAGCATGTCCAGCGTTCCCTTCAGGAGTTCCGCTCTCTCTTCGCCCATAAGCATACCTCGCATGTCTACCTATACTATTCCACCGGCTCAATGTCAACTGGGAAAAAGCGGGTAGCCACAGTCAGTACATTCCTGACCGTGGCTACCCGTTGTCATTGCGCAAGAGTGAACAGAGCATCCGTCAAGGGTGTTTTCGGGAATAGCGGTTGGGCGAACCGGGAGTGGGAACATTACCGGCGACCTGCGCTCCCCGCGCATGTGACCGGGTCAAAGCAGCGGCGAGGGTGATGCCGCTGCCGGAGGCCTGTGCGCCGGCCGCGTGCGCATGTGTGAGCGGCGAGGCGACGATGATGGCGCCGCCGAACCTCCTGATGGAGGAGACCACCGCCGTCTCGGCATCCGCTCCGCTGCCAATGGTGATGGCCTGTCCGTTGCGAAAGCCAGCCGCGCTGGCGACAGGGATAACGGTGGTGCCCGCGCCGATGGCGGTGCTCACGGTGGTGGCGCCCGCCGTGCCAACGGTCGCGATGATTGCCATCTCTAGATTCGCGCCCGTATCAACCATAATCCTCTGGCCAGCTTCAAAGCCATCGACGTTTGTGACCTTGATATTCGTCGCGCCGGCGGCCGATGCGGCCGACAGGGTGGCAGCGGCCTGCGTCAGAAAATCAGTGCAGTTGCTGTCGGTGTCAGCGCCGTCCGGGAAGCGGCCGGTGCTGGTATTAACAGATGCAGCGGCTGGCCCAAAACCGAAGCCGCTGGACGGGCCGGGTGTGGGCGCGTAGCAGCCGCTCTGCCCTGCGCCAGACGCGCCTTGATAACCCTCGGCGGCCCACGGGTCGATGAGGCCGCCGTAGTTGAGACTGTCCACCACCAGGCCCGATGCGTCACGCAGCACCAGGCTGCCCGCTCTGAGAGACAGTCGGAATCTGCCGAAGAGGACGACATTGGTGGTCAGCTCAGGTCCACCGAACCACTGGTTAGGCGCCGGGGTCCCCTGATAGCCCGCAGTTGTGACCGCGGCGTCACTCACAACCGCGTTGATCTCATGGCTGTTGGCCAGTGGGTGGTCAAGCTTGATGCCGGCGCCGAGCGGCTGGACGGGTTCGTCGCTCGAATGGGCAAAGGCCGTCGCCGGCCGGAAGCTGATTCCCGTTCCCCGGTCGCTGAAGGGGAGGTTGGCCGCGTGGTTGAACTTGAGCGGGGCGGCCAGGTCGAGGCCCGTGCCCGGTTCTACGACCTCTTCGCTGTTGGTGTGTGCATCATTAAGGCCCGGCTTAAAATCGATGCCGGCGCCGGCTAGACCTGACGCGCCAATATTGGTGATGGTAACCGTTTGTTTGTTCGCCGGGGTTCCAATGATGATCTGGCGGCCCACCGTGAAACCGTTCACGCTGCGGACCTTGATATGGGTCGCGCCGGTGCTCGCATCAGCCGAGAGATTCGTGCGCCTTGCCTGCGTGCCGACGCGCGCCACTGTCACGGTCTCGATCCCGTGGCCGATGCTATCGATGTCCAACCTGATCTTGTCGCCGGCTGAAATATTGGCAACGGATGTCACCTGAATGTTGGTTGCGCCGGCGGGCGCGTCCGTCGCGAGGTAGTCTTGCGTGCCGGGCTTGCCAACCGCGGTGACGGTCGCCACCTCGTACCGCTCCCAGCCTCGACCGACGGCTGGATAAGTTGCGCCGTAGCCGAAGGCGATCTTCTCGCCGACCTCGAAGCCGGATATGCTCGTGACGGGCACGTTAGTTGAGCCGGCGGGGACCGTGATCACCGGACCCTCAGGGAGGGGTTGCCACACGGTCGTGCTCCTGCTGGACGCTGTCCCGATGCTTACAATTTTGCGGGTCTCCGCACTGAATCCTGTGCCGATGCCGACCGTGTCCCCGGCCGACATGCCTTTCGCGCTCCTGACATAGATGGTGCTGTCGCCCATGCGCGCGGGTACTGCCAGCCCGGAGTTGGAGAGGCCGAGCAGGTAGAAGCCGCGAGCCGCGAGATGCGTCCCGGCCGGAATCTTCACCGTCGAGAAGATGGCCTGTTGGGTTGGGCGCGCGGTCAGGGTCCAGTTGGACATGTCAACGCGATGGGCGCCGGCATTATAGATCTCGATAAAAGAATCGGTCGAGTTAGCACCGGAGCTAATTCGGAACTCATTGATCTTCACCGGCCTCACGCTCCGCGCCTTCTCAGTCGTTGTCTCGATTTGCCTCCTGCCGCTGGTCTCATTCGTCCAACGCGCCTTAGCAACCAAGTCGCCGTTGAAGGCCGCTGGCCCAGAGGTGACCTTGAAGGTCGCGCTTACGCTCGCGCCCGGCGCGACAGGACCGGCGAACGTTTTCGATGTGTCGGTCCTGCCCTGAACGAAAGAGGTCCACCGCTTGTTGGGCACGGTAATGCTCAACTCGACGCCCATCGCAGGCGCGCCCGTGGTATTGGTGAACGTTACTGTCGTGTCCTGTGAAGACCCTGGCGAGAACGTTTGGAGTCCTGGCCGAGCGGCGGTTGCCGACGCTGGCCCCAAGCTCAACGGCAGCCTGCGATACTCGGCAGCCACGATGTTGGCCTGCACAAGTTGCTCGGTGGCGACTGTTGGGAAAGTGTTTGCGGCCGTGATTGCGCCTTCATAGAAGGTTCCCTGCGAGCCGTTGCTATTGTCGCCGCCGTTGCCCAGCAGGAGCGCCCCCTGCTTGCGCATCGGGTCATAGGTAGAATTGACGCGCGGTCCGCTGAACATAACCGCAAGAGCGCCTTGCTGCGCGTCGCCTCCCATGGAGGTCCAGTGGTGCGGTTCACCCTCAGCCATCGCAGTTACGAATCGCCAAGTGATGCTCGGCAGGTTCGGGCACGATTTCGATCCATCCGCGTTGACACAGCCAACAAGGTTGTTCTCTTGGTCGGTCATAATCCACGGGCCGGGCAGCTTCCCGTGATACCAGGCATTGGCATTGCCATAGTAGGAGGTTTCCATAGTGCCGTTGTCGTCGTCGCGGCTATCGATCTCGGCGTTGCCGTAGTCGAAGCAGCAGCCGGAGTTGTAGTGCAGTCCGTCGATCACCCAGTACATCCCCTCCGCCTGGTCATCGACTGCGGCTCCTTTCGTGTCGTCATCGCGTAAGCCCATGCCCGGCTCGATGAAGACGCCATAGACCTTATGGCCCATGATTGTAACCGGCGTCATGCCGGCGAGCGGGAGGTTATTTAACCCACCCAAGGCAGGGCCGCTGAATCCGCCGCGGGGCGCTTGGGTGAGATCGTTATGATTGCCGGATTGGTCATACACGACGGTGATCCAGCAGTATGTGTTGGCGCAGAACCGGTCCTGCGCGGCCGCGTCGGCGTACCCGCCCGCATCCGGGACTGGCGACGCGGCGGGCCGGACAACGTCAATATCCAAGGTCCGGCCATCCGACTGGCGCATGACTTGGTACAGCGGGCCATTATAGGAGGCGTATAACGCCCGCGTGGTACTGTGGGCGGCCACGCAGGGTTCGCCGGCGGCGGAGTAGATGTCACAGGGGCCTTTGGGCCTGGGGGGAGGAGCAACATTGGGTCTCGCGCTCCCATATTGCGTCATCGTCAAGCTGGCGCCCATCACAATAAACGCCAGTGCGAGCAAATGTGCAAGATCAATTCTCGTTTTCATGCCTATCCTGTCTGGACCTCGTTCCAGCGTCCCGAATCCTCACGCTTCTGGGGAATGGAATGTCGGCCTAAGTATTTGGCTCGAACCAAGTGGTGCCGGGTATCTGCGCTTTTTTCGCCACTTCGTCGTTCATCTCGACGCCGATGCCGGGGCGGTCCGGCGGCGTGACGAATCCCTGCTCGATAATCTCTCCTTCCTTCACCCAGTTCTTCCAATAGTCCGGATAATTGATCCAATGCCACTCACACGCGAGGAAGTTAGGAATAGAAGCGCACACGTGGGCCGTGGCCATGACGCCGACGGGCGAGACGACACAATGGGGAGCTACCGGAATGTAATAAGCTTCCGCCAAGTTTGCGATTTTACGCGCTTCCGACAACCCGCCGGTCTTTTGGAAGTCGGGTTGAATGATGTCTACCGCCTGCTTGTGCAGCAGTTCCGTGTAGCCCCAGCGCATGTACAGATTCTCGCCGCAAGCGATGCGCGTCTTCGTCGAGCGCCGGATTTCCGCCATCGCATCGATGTTTTCCGCTGGCACCGGTTCTTCCAGCCACAGCAAGCGAAATTCTTCCACCGCCTCGGCGACGTGTTTGCCGGTCGCCGCGTCGTAAAATGCGTGCATGTCGACAGCGAGCTCGATCTGTTTCGGAAGCAGCTCCCGAATGCCACGGATCCATGTCACGATGCGATCGATCTCATAGTTATTCGCCGTGCGATTCGCCAGGTCCCACCGGTTCGGATCGCGGAAGTCGTCGACGTCCATTTTGCACGCCTTGAATCCGTTCTCCGCAACCCACGGAATCTTGTGGTTGGGTTCGGCGCCCACGGGAGTGCGCATGTCCGTGTCGCAGTAGATCATCACTTTGTCCCGGAATTTGCCGCCCATCAATTGATAAATCGGCAGGCCGAGCGCCTTGCCCGTCAAATCCCAAAGCGCCATATCAAGGGCGCTGAGCGCGGTGGTGTATTGACCGCCCTGCGCGCCGGCGAAAACGCCGAATTTTCTGAGCTGGTCCCAGATCGCGTCGATGTTCAGCGGGTCCCTGCCGATAAGGAAACGCCTGAAGCTGTCAATCAACGCCGGCGTGCCAATGGCGGCGTCGGTCGATTCGCCTTGGCCGATCAGACCCTGGTCAGTGTAAATCCGGATATGCGCCTGCGGCCCGTGCACCCGCACCATCGCCGTGCGCACGTCGGTGATCTTCAGCCTCGGGCGCTGGTAAGGCGTGGTCGCGCCCTGAATGGCGCCCGAGAGCGATGAAAGGGCGACCCCGCCCGCAAGTGCAGCCGATGTCCCCAGAGCTCCCCTGCGGTTCATTGCCATAACCGTGCTCCTTGTCAGTTGAAGTTTGGGTTTCAGTGCTCAGGCAGGCGCTGTTTAGAACCTTTCGAAGCCGCCCATTGGTTGAATTCCTCGATCATTGCGTTCGTCCATTGGCCGTCAATTTGGCCCGGCGTGTACTTCTGCTCGCGCAGCATTTCCTCTCCCCAGTCGTCGACTAGGTGGTCCAGCTCCGCGTGGTCGGCTACTTGCTCCGCAAGCTGCGGCGGGATGAAGGTTATGCCCTCAGGGTCGCTGAGAACAATGTCTCCGGGCATAACAGTCGCCTGGCGAATCCGAATGGGCACATTGATGCCCATGAGCATCACATTGTGGTAAAAGGAGGGATCCACTCCCCGGCAAAAGACCTCGAACCCCTTTATTTGCTGGATTTCGGCGACATCCCGAACCGAACCGTTTAAGACCACGCCGTTATGACTCTTGGTGAGAATCGAGGTTGCGAGATTGGCCCCAACGATCGGGGCGTCTTTGATCTTTCCGAACTCATCCACCACCATGACATCTCCCGGCTTCAGCGTGTCAATGATCCAGGAATTTTCTCCGAAGCCGACCCTCCCCTCCTTTTTCCCGTTCGCGCGGATGACGGAATCCACGTCGGGCCGGTAGGGCATATACACAGCCGTCACCGCTCGGCCGATCATCCTCTGGCTTGAGGGGTTAATCACCTTCCATCCACTCTCGAATTGATTGTGATAGCCCGCCCGCTGCAATACTTCCCAAGCCTCCTCTGCCGTCGCGTCCTTAAGGCGCTCTAGAACCGAGTCAGGAACGTCCGGGCGGCCATCAGGAAAGCGCGCTCCGTGCCAATTGGGAGTAAACGCGATGATTTGTTGTTTGGAAAACATTCCAAGCTGCGCGTATGCACTGGCGCTGAATCCGAGAACACAGAGCGTCAAGATCAAGAAACCGTATTTTTGTTTCATGTATGCCGCCTCCTAACGGTCACAGGCCCGCTTTTTGGCGTCGGTCAGTTTAGTATTCTTCACCAAAGCGAGATCGAATTCGGTGATGCCGGGGCCGAAGATCACGCCTCGGCAAGTCATTAATAGTATCTCTTCTGTCGCAAGCTAGAACACATAATTTTGCGGCGAATTGCAGTTGGCGCATGGATGTTGCCGCGCCAAGGATGGTCGGAAAGCCCACAGTCGCAAGGCACGCAATAGCTATTCTGCGCCGTGCAAAGCGGAGGTAAGGTGAAGAAATCTAAGAGATTAAATGGTAGGCCCGAATGGACTCGAACCATCGACCTCTTCCGTGTCAAGGAAGCGCTCTAACCGGGCTGAGCTACGGGCCTGAAGTGGAACTGACCTTGTCATTCTATCCGCATGTCGAGCTATAGGGCAAGAAAAAGCCTTAA
>DASZAE010000358.1:0-2810 GCA_035945515.1 Terriglobia bacterium | reverse complement strand
CACTTCGGGCTGTTCGCCGCGCTTGATTTCGATGACAATCCTCATGCCCTCGCGGTCCGATTCATCGCGGATATCGGAAATTCCTTCGATTTTCTTATCCTGCACGAGCGCCGCAACCCGCTCGATGATCTTCGCTTTGTTGACCTGGTAAGGAATTTCGGTGATGACAATTTGCTGCTTGTCTTTCACAGGCCGCTCGATGGCCGCCTTGGCGCGCATGGTGAACTGCCCGCGCCCCGTGGCATAGGCTGACTTGATGCCCGCCTTGCCGTAAATATAAGCGCCGGTGGGAAAATCCGGGCCGGGGATGAGCTTCAGCACCTCATCGAGCGAAGCCTGCGGTTTCTGGATGAGAAGGATTGTGGCGTTGATGATCTCGGAAAGATTGTGAGGCGGGATCTTGGTGGCCATGCCGACCGCAATGCCGTCCGAACCGTTGATCAGCAGATTAGGAACGCGCGTGGGCAGGACGAGCGGCTCTTCGGTGGACTCGTCAAAGTTGGGGACGAAATCGACCGTTTCTTTTTCGATATCCTGCAGCAACTCCTCGGCGAGCCGCGCCAGCCGGCACTCGGTGTATCGGTAGGCCGCCGCCGGATCGCCATCCACCGAACCAAAGTTACCCTGGCCGTCAATTAACGGGTAACGCATGTTGAAGCCTTGCGCCATGCGCACGAGTGAGTCATAGACAGCGGCGTCGCCGTGCGGGTGATACTTCTTAATCACTTCGCCCACCGTGCCCGCGCACTTTGTGTACCGCTTGTCAGAGGTGTTACCCTCCTTGTACATCGCATACAGAATGCGCCGGTGGACCGGCTTCAGCCCGTCGCGTCCGTCGGGCAATGCGCGCCCGATGATGACGCTCATCGCATAGTCGAGATACGAATTGCGCATCTCGTCTTCGATATTGACGGGAATTTGATTAGAAGGCGGAAGTAATTCCTGGTCACCCATGAACGAGTTCCTTTCTGAACATCATGCGTCCTGCCTGGTTAGGGATTTTTAATTATCCTTTGTTTTCAATCATTACTAGGCTTCGTTCCGTCAATTTGGAGTGCGGGGAGCTTGCTCCCGCTATATTCCGCCGGAAGCTTGCTTCCGGCGCGGGCGGACACGCCCCCCCGTCAAAGCGGCAGCAAGCTGCCGCACTCCATAAACCCATCCAGTCACCCTGAGATTTTTGAGACCAATGCGACGTTTTTATTAGAAATATTGATTCTAAATAACTTCTTGGGTTCGTTCCGCGAATTCTTGCGCGTTTCTCCATTCCTTCCGGCCATTTTCTAATCTGTTTCTAATTTATGCACATCATTCCTTATCCCAGCCTATCACAAGATATTGAGAATTTTGAGACAAACGAGATAAATGAGACGGCTTTCGTCCCCGGCCTGAACCTCGGTGACAAACCAAGAGATTCTCCGCTCCACGTCAAAATGGCAAAAGGCTTTTCAGCAACCCGTGAGAGGACTTGGAAGGAGAAATCTTGGATGGTTGCGGACGCCGGCTTACACGCCCAGCCATGAAAATTACATATTATAGTTTATCGCTCCCGCTCCCTTTCCGTCAACGCGCATAAGCGGTTGCTTCAATAGGAATGGATTGATAGACTACCCCTTCCGCAATGTTGTCCAACCCCCAAACCGGCTTGGCCGAGCGCATCACCGCCGGGCAGCCTGTCAAAGCTGCCAGGCCCGCCGCGGGGAAGCTGTTTGTGGTGGCCACCCCTATCGGCAACCTCGAAGACATCACCCTGCGCGCCATCCGCACGTTGAAGGAAGCCGATCTGGTGGCGTGCGAGGATACGCGCCGCACGCAGACGCTGCTCGAACACCACGGCATTCGAACCAACCTCATCAGCTACCACGAGCACAATGAGATGACGCGCGCGCCCGAGCTCGTGCTGCTCATGGAAGAAGGCAGCAAGATCGCCCTGGTCTCAGACGCGGGCGTGCCCATGATTTCAGACCCCGGCCATCGCCTGGTAAAACTTGCCATCCGGCACAACATTCCGGTAATTCCCGTTCCGGGACCTTCTGCATTTGTGGCGTCTCTGGCGGTCGCAGGCTTGCCGCTCGATCAATTCCACTTTGTCGGATTTCTGCCCAGCAAAAAAGCCGCCCGGCAGAAGCGATTGCGCGCGCTCACGGATGCCGCGGAAACACTGGTGTTTTACGAATCGCCCCGCCGGATCGTTGAGATGCTGGAAGACCTCGTGAAAACGCTGGGAAACCGCCCGGTGGTGGTTGCCCGCGAGGTCACAAAAATCCACGAAGAATTTTTACGTGGCATGGCGACCGAGATTCTTGCTGTTCTGAAGAAGCGGCCAGTTGTGCGGGGAGAACTAACGGTGCTGGCAGGTCCGCCGGAACCAGGGAGCGCGCGGCCGGAACAGCCTTCCGATTCCATTGCCAAGCAAATGAAAAAGCTTATGGCAGGAGGCAAGCTCAGCGAGCGCGACGCTCTCAAGAGCCTTGCGCGCTCGACCGGCGCGGCAAAAAGCGTACTCTACCGCCAGTGGCAGACGGAAAAAAACCGGAAATAATCGGCTGGCGATTGTAGCGGCCTATGGATGCCGATTTTTTTATACGTGACGCCATATGTCGGCGGCGCCTGATTCTGTAGCGGCGGCCTCTGGCCGCCGTATTTTAATAGTAACGACCGGCGGCCAGAGGCCGCCGCTACAGAAGCCTATTGGGTGAGTGAAAGCGCAGAGGGCTGGCCGGCAGATGCTTCCTGAACTCCGGCAAAAAATTCATCCACGCGGTTTAACACTTCACGCGCGCTCTCGGCGCTTTGCACCTGGCGGCGCA
>DASZAE010000357.1:0-3836 GCA_035945515.1 Terriglobia bacterium | reverse complement strand
GGACGCATTGCTCCTCAGTGCCAAAGAGCCTTTGAAACTGCTGGATCGTCATCATTCTGTGGAGTTTTTGCCTTTTCATGCCTCCCATTATATCGCTTTTCATTCGCCGGATCAAGCTTGATAATCATACCGTGATTTTTTGTGGTGTTTCTGTCATTCCCTCCGGTCATTTTCTAATCTCTGAGGGGCAGCTTTGTAGCGGCGGGCAAAGCCTATAAGGGGCCGCCGGTCTTTACTATTAAAAACCGGCGGCCAGAGGCCGCCGCTACAGATTGAGCCTATCACGCTACTTTGAGATTTTTGAGACAAATGGGATAAACGAGACGCTTTTTCCAGCGGGCCAAGCCTAGCCCCGATAGGCGTAATCCCCCGTGACAACGATTTGCGCCGGGCCGGTCAGGATCACTTCACCGCCTTCGGGCCATTCGACCTGGAGCGCGCCCGCAAGGGTCTCGACGCGGACACGGCGGCCGGTGAAGCCATTCAGGATCGAGGCCACCACCGCCCCCGATGATCCCGTCCCTGAAGACGCGGTCACGCCCACGCCGCGCTCCCAATATCTCACCTCGATTTTCTGCCGCGAAATGATCCTAACAAACTCCACGTTCGTCCGGTTGGGAAAGAGCGGATGCGTTTCAATCTCCGAGCCGATCTTTGGCCAGTCCAGTTCGTCAAAACTTTCGACGAAAAGGGAGCAATGCGGATTGCCCATCGAAGTCACGGTCACAAGGAACTCCCCGCTGCGGGTGGCCAGCGAATACCGCACCACGGGCGCGGCAATGCCCACGGCGCGAAACGGAATCAATTCCGGCTCTAAGATAGGCTTGCCCATGCTCACGCGGAACGTGTGATTCCCGGCCTCGCCCCGAATATGCTCAAGCGTGCGCACGCCGGCAAGCGTCTCGATTTTTAGCGTCTTCTGACGAAGGCGCGTCTCCATCATGCCCGCGGCGGCGCAGCGGATGCCATTGCCCGACATTTCCGCCTCGCTGCCATCGGCGTTGAAAAAGCGCACGCGAGCGTGATGCTTGCGGTCTTTGGGCGGTCCAATGAGCAGCAATCCGTCCGCGCCCACGCCGGTGTGTCGCTCGCAGATCGCTTTGGCCAAGCGGCTGAGAAATGGCGCGCCTGAAACGCTTCGCTGGCCGGGCGCGATCCATTCAAGCGGGCTGGCCACGATGAAATCATTGCCGAGCGCTTCAAGTTTGACGAAGGGGATGCGCATGAGTGTTTTCATTTTCTTCCTGGAGAAAAAAATTATTGAGGATACAAATTATAGTGACAATTAGAAGTCGTAACGCCGGCATTCCTTCGCGGAGTTTACCGTGAGCCTCTTCGCTTCGCTCAGAGCGATTCGAAGAGGAGCGAATCGGCTCAGGGCAAGCTTTGCCGGCTGTTACACAAGTATATCGCCCGTATCGCCGCTGGGCTCGAGCGCCCCAGCACCTGCCGCCGGGACGGCGGCGCTACATTAGCGCGTCCGCCGCTGGTAAATGTCCAGCCAGCCGCCGCGCGGAAGGCTCTCACTCTCGACCAAGTGAAAATCCACAAAGGCTCTTGGATAAGCGCGCATCAGGTCGTCCACTTCATCGCCGCGCTTACACACAACCCAGCCCACCCAGCGGCTCGCGCCCAAGGGAATCTGCCGCCAGTATCTCCGGTTGTAAGGCGTCAGGACCTGGCGATAAGGAATGCCCACCTTGGGATTGAAACAAGGCCACTCGCCCGCGCCCATCAGCAGCCGAGCGCCGTCATAGTGGCCGCGAAAAAACCGGATCAACTCCTGTTCGGCGGGCGATTTACAAGGCGTATTCAAAATGCTTTCTCTGACGATCGCCAGATTGCGCGCCCCCGGCCACGTCATCGCTATCGCCTGGAAAACCAGAATTACGCACAATGCAGCCGCGACCAAAGCGCCCTTTAATCCGGCTTTGCCGCCAGGCACAAGAAAGCTGGGGAAAATGGCCAGCGCCGGCCCCAGTTCCAGGCCATAACGCAAATTGTAATACGTGTGCGGTGGCAGCGTAGGCAGGTAAATCGGAATGCTTCCATGCGCCATCGACTGCGCGTAAAACAGAAAGGGGACCCAGAATAAAATGCAAGCAAACCGCCGCCGGCGCATTCGCCGGTCTATCAGCCACACAACGAGGCCAAGCAGCGCCAGCATCAGCGTCCACGGCCCGAAAATCAGCCTGACATCTTCAAAATAATAGTGGGCCGAGAGCCACAGGCTGCCGTCGGTTGGATAGCGATATCCGGTGGTGGCGAGTTGGTGCGCGTAAATGGCCTTCGCCGAATACGGTCCATTGTAAAACTGCAATGGGTTGTGAAAACGATAAGCATTATGCAGCAGCCAGAGCAGCGGCCCCATTCCTGCGATTAAGCAAAACAGCAGCGTCTGGCCCCAGCGGTCTTTCCAATCGCGGCGGCGGCAAAAAAAAACGAACAGCGCGGCGAAAGGAAGCAGGAACCAGCCGTCGTAGCGGGTGAGCGTGCCGAAAAAAGCGGCAACGGCTGCCCACGCGCACGTTCCTGTTCTGCCCGATTGCTGAAAACGGAACAGACCATACACCACCAGCACGGCCCAGAAAACCGCCAGCGGCTCGGTCAAAGGCGTCGCCGCCACATAAAGCGAGTTGGGCGCGATGAGAAAGACGGCCAGCGTGACCATCGCCGCAGCGACGCGGTGGCTCATCTCAAATGAGAATTTGACTAGGAGCCACGCGGTCAGAGCAAAGGCGGCGGCGGAGATCAGGCTGCCCGCGAGGCCGGTCTGCCAGAGCGTTTTATTCAGAGCAAGCGGCGCCGCGAGAATATGAAAGAGGGGCAGCCACACGCTGCCGATTTCAGCGTATCCGGGGGTCAGCGAATCGAACAGCCGCCGCGCGCCTTCCACATGCGCGATGCCGTCCCCATATAGATTGCTCAATCCGCGTGATTCAAAAAACCAGAGGCAGGCAAGATCGACTGCCAGGATGACGGCCCAGCAGACAGCGATGGTCTTGCGATTTAGGTGTGCTCCAGGCTCTTCACTGGGTGAAGGAATGGCGGGATCAGACATCGAAATGCGTCATGGCTTTGAATTCTTTGAACCGCTGCTCGATTTCTTTTTTCTCGACGCGCAGCAGGCGCGAGAGGCCAAATTCCTCTACCGAAAAGCTTGCCATCACCGAGCCATACACTAGCGCGCGGCGCAAAGACGCTTCCGAAAAATCGCCCTGACGCGCAAGATAACCCATGAATCCGCCCGCAAAGGTATCGCCCGCGCCCGTCGGGTCGTGCACCTGCTCAAGCGGATAGGCGGGAGCGAAGAAAATCGAATCCCCCTGAAACAGCACCGCGCCGTGCTCGCCCCGCTTCACCACCAGCGTTCGCGGGCCAAGTTTTTGAATGGCCGCCGCGGCCTTGCGCAGATTTTCCATCCCGGAAAGCAGCCGCGCTTCGCCCTCATTGATCACGAGCACGTCCACTTCGCGCAGCGTTTTCTTTAAGTCGTCTGGCTTGCCGTTGATCCAGAAGTTCATGGTATCGCACGCCACCAAGCGCGCCTTCGGCAACTGGCGGCGCACGTGAAGCTGCAAGGCGGGGTCAATGTTGCCCAAAAACACAAATTCAGAATTAAGATAAGCCGCAGGAATTTTGGGTGAAAAAGACTGAAACACGTTGAGCTGGGTTTCGAGCGTGCGCGCTTCGTTCATATCGCCGTTGTACTCGCCGCGCCAACGGAACGTCTTCCCTTTCGCGCGTTCGAGGCCTTGCGTGTCGATCTGACGGCCACGAAAGATGGCCATCTGCGCGTCGCCAAAATCCTCGCCGACAACCGCGACGATGTTGAC
>DASZAE010000356.1:0-2212 GCA_035945515.1 Terriglobia bacterium | reverse complement strand
CGCCTGATTCTGTAGCGGCGGCCTCTGGCCGCCGGATTTTAATAGTAAAGACCGGCGGCCAGAGGCCGCCGCTACAGCCAATGACCGTCGCCGACTTATAGCGCTCTGTATAAATAGCGCAAGACGAATAGAGAGGCTTTTGTAGCGCAGCGTTCGCAGTTTACGGCTGAGGTCTGTCTCCGATCCGGAAATGAAACAAGAAAATCGGAGGGTCAGAAAACGAGCCCTGCGCTACGAAAGCCGCGGTTAATGCTTGGTGACAAAGAAAAGCACGATGAGAACTGCCACAAGCACAATGCCGCCGAAGATGAGGATAAGCGGCAAAATCCCGGGCTTCCCCGAAGCCTTTTCAATGCCGGGAAGTTTGGGCGTTTTTGGAACGGCGGCGGGGATTTTGGGCGTGGCGAGATGGGGGGGCGCAACTCTCGGGATCGGAGGCTTAGGTATAGGGGGTGACATGGGAGATTTTAATCCGCCGCCCGAAGGGATAGCCGGCGGCTTGAATGGCATTGCCGGAATTTTAGGCAGGCTTGCGTCCGGCGTGGGAGGTGAATCCGGCGGCGCTTCGACCGAAGGCGTCGCGGCCGGCTTTTCCGCCACCTCCTGCCATGTTGGGGGCGTAGCAGGAGCCGCCGGACGCGAGAATATAGTTTGCGATTCGGCTGCCGCCAGCAAATCACTCCCCACAGGAATCTGGAAGATGCGCGTGAATGCTCCCGGCTCCTGCTTTTCTGGTGATTCAAGGCTTGAAGACGCCGGAGGACGCTGGAAAACCTGGGTGAACTCACCCGGTTGAGCGGATGGCGTTGGGTCTTCTGCGTGAGTTGATGGAAAATCGGGAAGCTCAAAAAACTTGGTGCTTGCGGGTTCACTCACCTCAGGGGAGCGGAAAACAAAACTGCCCGAAGGCTGCAGAATCGCCTCCGGTGATGGCGGCGCAAGCGGATTACGCTCACTAGGAGTGCGCGGCGCTTCGATTTGAGTTGTGCTCTCAATGAAACGGGCTTTGTCCTGTGTCGGCGCGGTAAAACCCATGAAACGCGGCTTCTGCTCGCCTTCCGCCGATGAGATGGAAGATTTACGAAAGATCATCGTAAACTCGCCTGGGGCTTCTGAGGAATCAGTTGGAAGCGCAGACGGTTGCTGTGAGGCAAAAGAGGCTTCTCCGCCGCTGGACGGGCTGAATGGGGAAGCCTTAAAGGACGAAGCAGAAGACGCGGGCGAGGGGATTACACGGGTGCGATCGTCGTGGCTTGCGGCTGGCGAATCTTCAGGTTTATGAAGAATGAGAGTTGAATCACCACCCTCAGAACTCTTACCGTCAACTGGGGTTGGAGATTGAGTTGCTACTGTATTCTGCGCCCTGGACTCGCTTGCGGAAACTTTGGGAAAAGCCCGCGTTGCATCCCCGCCTCCATTCACTGCTTTAGGGGCCGGTGGCGCCATCTCCTGCGAAGGCGGCACAGATGCCGTTAGCATGGTCGCGTCAAGGTCAACCACCGGCGAAGAGTCCGCTGCCGCAAGCCGCGTGGCGAAAATTACGGTTTTTTCGTCAAGACCGCTGGAGGGCGCAGCGGGCGGGTCGGAGCGCGCGGGACTGCTGGGAATCACCCCTGAAGGATCGGAGGATGACTTCGATGCCCCTTCACGTTCCATCCAATCCAAAAGGCTGGCCATCTCAGGGCGATCCTCCGTGATCACCCACACTGAGTCACCCTGCTCCTCAATCCCAAGGATGGGGCTAGGACTTCCGGGACGAAGGCTAGAAGAGTAGCGCAGGAGCAGGGCAAGCAAATGAAGCTGGCGCCCTGATCTCGGGTTGCTGCTCAGTTGATGCAAGAGAACAGTGCGCTGCGCCGCTGCCTGCCAGGCTCTAAAGGTCTTGGTTTCACCTTCTGCCACGATCTGTAGATTTTCGTATTGAGAAAGAAAGTCCATAACACTTTCCTGGGTGAAGACGCAGGCCTATTCTATCATTATTCATTCTCGAAAATGGGCAACATACGGCTAGTCAAAACATACCCATCCAAGATAGGGACCAGCGGCGAAGGGCAGGAGAGATTCACATTCACCGTTTTTCTCGTCACGACTGTTTAATTACTTGACAACATTTTAGCCGCGTTTCATGATGACTCTCATTGAGCTGCGCGCGAACGCAGCGATCTTAGAGGCTTGTAATTAAATTTCTCTGCCACGCGGTCTGTGTGACCAG
>DASZAE010000355.1:0-5697 GCA_035945515.1 Terriglobia bacterium | reverse complement strand
TGAGCCGGCAGTCCATCAAGAAAACGATCAAACTCAGCAATCGTGAAGAGAGTGCCGGTTGGGTTGTTCGGATTCGCCAAGTAGATCAGTTTGGTGCGGGCCGTCACGGCTTGCCGGATCGCAGTCAGGTCAATCGCCATGTCGCGCGTGGGAATTAACGCCAGCCCTGCGCCGCTTTCTTGCACGGCAATCTGATAAATGAGGAATGACGCTTCCGAAACAAGCCCCTCATCGCCAGGAGATAAAAACGTCCGCGCAGCCAGTTCAATCAGATCCGTCGATCCTGCGCCCAAAATGATTTCAGCCGGATCAAGCCCGTGCAACTGGGCCAGCTTGCGTACCAAATCGAGTCCGTTGGAATCGGGGTAAAGGTTTACATGGTCCAGCCCGCCACGCAACGATTCTATGGCTTTGGGCGAAGGGCCGTAAGGGTTTTCATTCGAGGCCAGTTTGATGGCCTTGATGCCAAGCTCCCGCTCAACCTCCTCGATGGGCTTACCCGCCGGATATGGGCGAATGCGGCCTGCCCAACGAGGAAGCATTTCTTGAATGGGCGATTTGGGCATGGATGCTAATTCGGGATGTTACGATGGCAGCCTTAGCGAATGGGGCTTCTTTGCAGGACGCCATGTTTTCAGCCGGTCTACTTCGTCCGGTGTGAGATGGCGGGCGCGGCCCGGTTTAAGCCCTGACGCAGTCAGGAAGGCGATACGGACTCGTTTGAGCTTGACCACCGGGCATTCGATGCGTTCAAACATGCGCCGCACCTGATGATAGCGGCCTTCGACCAGCGTAATTTCATACCAAGGCTTGTCGCGCTCCGTCTTCTCGCCAAGCGGCCGGATTGTGGCGGGCGTAGTGCGCTGGCCATCCAGCGTAATGCCGGATTCAAGTTTTTTTAAGTCTACTGGATTTGGCGCTCTTTCCAGCTTGACGTGATAAGTGCGCGGTGCGGCGGTAGCGCGGGACATCAGGTGGTTCGCTAAATCACCGTCATTCGTCATTAGTATCAATCCCGAAGAATGAAAATCGAGCCTGCCCACTGGATACAGACGTTCTCTCACTCCAAGCTTGTGCAGAAGTGAAATCACCGTAGGGCGGCCTTCAGGGTCGCTTACCGTCGAAACAACGCCTTCGGGTTTATTGAGCAGTAGAGAGATTCGCTCCCAACTCCGCTTCAGAAGCTTGCCGGAAACTCGAATGTGGTCGCGCCCGGCGTCTGCCTTTGAGCCAAGCTCGGTTATTGTGTGCCCGTTCACCGACACCAGCCCTTGGAGGATCATCTCCTCTGCCTTGCGCCGCGATGTGACGCCCGCCGCCGCAATGATTTTTTGTAAACGTTCTTGCACAATGTACTCTGCGTTATGGCTGATGAGGGGTCTCGTCAGGGACGTCGCTTTCGCCTTCGTTCAAAGACGACCCATTTTCATCCGGCTTCTCATGC
Source organism: Terriglobia bacterium (assembly GCA_035945515.1). Taxonomy (GTDB): domain Bacteria; phylum Acidobacteriota; class Terriglobia; order UBA7540; family UBA7540; genus RH2-MAG17b. The sequence goes on along the minus strand of DASZAE010000355.1, from coordinate 4,253 downwards.
TGATTTCTCGGCCCAGACGGAAGGTCTAATGAGGCTGCATATCCAGGTCCTTCGTTGTCTAAACTCGTATCCCCCCGCGTAGGTTCACCGTCATTCTGTTGTTCTTCTAGCACTGGTGCGCCCAGGGCTTGGCGAGCGAGTTCCTCAAATTCTTTCAGGCTGGGCAGCTCGCCCACATCTTTCAGGCCGAAGTGGATCAAAAACTCACGCGAAGTCCTGTACAGGATCGGCCGCCCAACCACGTTCTTGCGGCCGGCAGTGACCACAAGCTTTTTTTCCATCAGCGTGTGGGTAACGCCCCCGCAATCGACACCCCGGATTTCTTCAATCTCGGGCAGCGTAACGGGCTGGCGGTATGCAATGACGGCCAGTGTTTCCAAAGCGGGTTTTGAAAGCCGCACGGGCGGCTTAAGGCTTTTGACAAAGCGGCGGAGTGTCTCGTGATGCTCCGCCTTAGAGTAGAATCTGTACCCGCCGGCGACCTGCCGGATAGCGATGCCGTGCTCGGGCCGCTCGTATTCGCGCACTAAATCTTCGAGAGCAGCCTTTATGCGCTCGCGCTCTTCGCCTTCAATCGATTTTGCGATCGTCTCCGGCGTCACAGGTTCCGGCGCCACGTAGATAATCCCTTCAATTGTCGCCTTGAGGATTTCATCACTCAGCATGGTGCAGGCTGCCTCAGATTAGAATTACATCGACCCACTAGTGATTCTTGTTTTCGTCATCTTCCGCGGTTGCGGGACGTTGATCCGCGCCGGCATCGAGACTGGCTTCAAGAGCGGTGGAGTCGATCTCCGCCATGATTTCCTCGAAGCGTTTGTTCCGATGGATCATGACGGGTCCGAATAGTTCCTTCTGCCGCAGAATTACAGCGTGAATTCTCACCATCTCGAGCAACGCGAGAATCAGCGCGATGAGCGCCTGACGCGCAAAGTACCCCTCCATAAGATCATCCAATTCTACAGCGTGAGTGCGGGAGAGCAGCACCCGCTTAACGTGCTCGATTATCTGCCCTACCGTGACTTCCTCGCGCTCGACTTGCAGCGGGGGCCGTTTCCTGGCCCGTTCGATCACTTCACGGAAAGCTGCGATCAAATCAAACACAGAAACGGCAAGGCCCGGCTCATCCTCAGCTTCAATAAACTCTCCGATGCCCGGCTGAGACCATGAAGCGTCTTCCACTACGCGCTTCGATTGCAGCATTTCAGCCGCGTTCTTAAACTGCTCATGCTCTAGCAGCCGGTGCACCAAGTCCTTACGGGGGTCTTCCTGTTCGTCAGGGGTTGCCGTTGGATCTGGTGGCAGCAGCATCCGCGACTTGATGTGAATCAGAGTCGCCGCCATGAAAATAAATTCCCCTGCGACGTCGATATTCAGCTCTTCGAGAAGGTGAATGTAATCGAGATATTGCCGCGTGATCTGAGCGATGGGGATGTCATAGATATTGATCTTTTGCTTGCGAATCAAGTCGAGAAGCAAATCCAGCGGTCCCTCGTAAATCTGAAGCTTCAATTGCGGCGCCGAAGGGTCAGCAGGCATCACTACTTTTTCCGGCGATGAACCGGCTGGGTTGCCGCTGGGGCTTGAAGCCTGTGACGATTGTGGTTCATCGGCCATGTTGTAGTTCCTCGATCGAGGCCTTAACAGGTGCTTCCTGCGCCAGTTTCATAGTCGCGCGAACTTCTTTCATCGTTTCTTTCGCCACAAGCCGGGCTTTTTCCGTCCCTGCTTCAAGAATATCCCACACCCGCTGAGGATTTTCCTCCAAGGGGCGGCGTCGCTCGCGGATGGGGTCGAGGAATCTGTTCAAAGGAGCAGCCATCAGCTTCTTGCACTCTACGCAGCCGATTTCCGCTGTGCGGCATTCGCGGTTCACACGGCCAATTACGTCCGCTGCGGAAAAGATCTTATGGAAATCAAACACGGGACAAACATCTGGATTTCCAGGATCATTACGCCGCTTCCGTGCGGGGTCGGTCATCATGCCAGCTACCTTTTTTGAAACCACGTCCGCCGGATCGGAAAGATAAATGGCATTGCCGTAGCTCTTGGACATCTTGCGCCCGTCGGTTCCGGGCAGGCGGGGCGCGCGGGTGAGTAGAGCTTGTGGTTCCGGGAAGACTGGACCGTAATGATGATTGAACCGGCGCGCAATTTCGCGTGTCAGCTCGACATGCGGCACTTGGTCTTCGCCCACCGGCACGGCGTCTGCTTTATAGATCAAGATGTCGGCAGCCTGAAGAACCGGATAGCCGAGGAATCCATAGGTGTGCAGATCGCGGCCCTGCAAATTTTCAAGCTGCTCCTTATAGGTCGGGACTCGCTCAAGCCACCCGAGGGGCGTGATCATGGAAAAAAGCAGGTGCAACTCGGCATGCTCAGGTATGCGCGACTGCACAAAAAAGGTGGCCTTTTCGGGGTCGAGGCCGGCCGCAAGCCAGTCAGTAACCATCTCCAGGATGTTTTCCTGCAAGCCTCCCACATTGGCATATTCGGTGGTCAGCATGTGCCAATCGGCCACGAAATGATAACTTTCGTACTCATCTTGCAGTTTGATCCAGTTTTCGAGCGCGCCCACCAAGTTGCCAAGATGCAGTTTTCCCGTGGGTCGCATTCCGCTCAGAATTCGGTCGCGATGATTTTCGGGCATAGGAAGAAAGCTCTGATTGGGCGCGGATGATCTCAGCGTCTTCACGCTCCTTTCAGAATAGCAGAAAAGCCCAATGGGGAATCCCGTTTGAGGCCTGGGCGCGCCTTGACATTCGGCTTGCGTTCTGCAAATTTCAGATTATGATACCGGTCGAAACCTTCACAGCCGATCTTTCTGCTATTCCAGAAGCGGACTTTACGCACCAACACGTTCTAGATTTTCTACGTCAAAACCGTGTGGAGGTTAAAAGCCTCGCGCCTTACCTCTATTTTTGCTCTGAACACTACACCCGCAATTTAATCCAGCGCACTCCGTTATACGATCTTCTTGCCATCTGCTGGGAGATCGGGCAGCAAAGCCCCATCCATAACCATTGCAACCAAAGTTGCTGGATGGCGATGGCGTGTGGCAGGGTCCAAGTGCACAATTTTGAGTTGATCCGAAAAGACCCGGCCACCGGATTCTGCGAACTGAAGCCGGATAACCATTACATTATAGACGGCGGCAATCCGGCTGAAGTTGATCCCGGCGAACCGATCCATCTCGTTGCCAACGCGCGCTCATTGGGCAGCCGCGCCGTGACGTTGCACATCTATTCAAAACCCTATGACACCTGTGAAGTGTACGATCTCAAAGGAAAACGATATCAGGAAGTACGGCTATCGAACACAACTGAATACGGCGTGGTGAAATCGGATTGGAAACTCGAAAAAGCCGATTGGCGCTCGCTCGCGCCCGGGGGAGATACTGCTTAAGCGCCGCGAGCAATAGCCAGAATCCCCATCCACGCTTCGCTTGATCTTTGTTATGATATGACGGTTTACAAGGGCGCAGAGCGCGTCTCAAAGCGCGGTTTAGAAGCAACAACCGTGGCGCAGCACGGAGGTCGAATATGATCAAACGGTGGATTAATGCTCCTATGAGCCAGCCCGTTTTGTGGGCTGCTGTAATCTTGCTTTACGCTGCTTTGCCACTTCAGGCGTCGCCACGCAAACACCCGCCGGTGACCGACCTCACCATTGTTGTGACCGATGCCACGAACCACAAGCCCGTGTTTCAGGCGCGGCTGACGTTATCTTTCCGTGATCCCGACAGCCGCATTGGGTCTTCGGTCTCTTACAATGCGAAGACAGATGCTCAAGGGAAATATACGTTTTCATTCATTCCCATGGAGCCGGTCGTGGTGGTCGTGACGGCCCCCGACCATCAAAGCTTTGGCCAAAAATTCGATGTTACACAGGCAAATCAGACGATCAAGGTGGAACTGAATCCTCCTCAACCTCTGCGTTAAACGAGCGCCAGTTTTGCATTCTGGCAGGCAGGGTTACTAAACAGTCCTATATGTTTAATGCGATCTTCACATTTCCTTCACATAGCGCCTTGAAAGCCAAGAGCTTGCTTCAACCGCTGCCCTCATTTGGTGCATCCTGTTTTGCTATTGAACTGATCCTAAAAGCCTTAGGTAGATGTGCTACAATTTAAGGCAATCCGCTAAAAGCCATTCAGAATCGGACTGTTAAGGCGTGAGCAAGCTCCTTTTTCCACAGAGTTTTCAACAGAACTGTCAATAAGTTTTATATAATTTATATTGATTTATCATGTA
>DASZAE010000354.1:0-9479 GCA_035945515.1 Terriglobia bacterium | reverse complement strand
CGTAGCAAGCCAACTGGGAGGCAGAATGCTGACGGAGATTGAAGCCGCCGACCAAGCCACTTTGCAGAAGTGGTTTGAAAAGCACTACGTGAATGTCGAGTGGACGATGCGGATCGATCTCGACGCGCGCGAGGGCCGCGTGAGCGAGTGCTGAGTGCGCTCGGTACGGACCTTGCCTCCACTCCGGCGGCGGCTAAAATCGGGCAACCATGATTCGACCATCTCAAACGCAAAGCCTCGTAATGGCGGTGACGGGCGCGAGCGGGGCGCGGCTCGCGCGGCGCTTCCTGCAAATGCTGGAGGCGGACGCGCGCGTCGGAAAGATCCATCTCGTCATTTCGGGCAGCGGGCTGAAGGTGCTGCGCGAGGAGCTGGGCATTGAAACGGCGAAGAGCGCAGAAATCCCGCGCTTGCTCCTTGGCCGCGCCGCCCGCAAGACCGCCTATTTTCTTGATTCGGATATTGGCGCGTCCATCGCCAGCGGCTCGTATCCGGTAGATGGGATGGTCGTCATCCCATGTAGCACCGGATGCCTGGCGCAGGTGGCGCACGGGATTTCCTCTACCCTTATTGAGCGCGCCGCCGACGTTTGTCTCAAAGAAAGGCGCAAGCTCATCCTGGCCATCCGCGATACACCTTTTAGCCGGGTGCACTTAAGAAATATGCTCGCCGCGGAAGAAGCAGGAGCGGAAATTTTCCCTGTGATTCCATCTTTCTATCATCAGCCGCAAAGTATTGAAGATTTACTCACGCAGTTCTGCTGCCGCGTGCTGGCGCACCTGGATCTCCCGCAAAGCAGCCAGTTCCGCTGGACCGGCGGGGCCAAACGAAGTGGCTAATTGTTGCGGTGGTAGCCACGGCACGGTTTTTGTGCCGTGGGCTTTTGATTGAAATGGGAAAGCCCACGGTCAATTCAAACTGCGAATTGACCGTGGCTACCATCCCTTACATAGGAGGCAAAGTGAGCGACCCATTGAACCGGAGGGATTTCATCAAGGGAGCAGGCGCGTTGGCCGTGGGCGCGGCAATCGCTAGCGTGCCTCGCAACGTGATGGGCGCGAATGACCGCGTGATCGTCGGCGGCATTGGAACCGGCCGCCAAGGCACATACGATCTACAGGACTTCACCCGCCAGCCCGATGTTGAAATCGCCGCAGTGTGCGACGTCTACGAACCGAACCTTCGCAAAGCGGTGTTCGAGAGCATTGGGATTGGCGGCCCGCCGGAATACCCATATCCTCGGCCGCAAACCTATAAAGATTTCCGCCAGGTGCTCGACCGCAAAGACATTGACGTGATCGTGGTGGGCACGCCCGACCATTGGCATCCGCTGGTGATGGTTGAGGCGTGCAAAGCGGGCAAAGACGTCTACGTGGAAAAACCCATCTCGCACACGCTGGACGAAGGCAAGGTGATGGTGGATGCGGCGCGTAAGCACAACCGGGTCGTACAGGTAGGCACGCAGCAGCGATCAGGCAGGCATTTTCAGGAGGCGGTGCGGTTGGTGCAGGGCGGCTTCATCGGCAAAGTCAGTTTTGTCCGCACCTGGAACTATAGCAATGATTATCCGAAGGGCATCGGCAATCCGCCGGATTCCGATCCGCCGCCCGGTCTCGACTGGGACTTCTGGCTGGGTCCCGCGCCAAAAGTGCAGTACAACTACAATCGTTTCGGCGTGGGGCCTGACCGCTGGTCCACGTTCCGCGAGTTTTGGGATTACGCGGGCGGCATGATGACCGACTGGGGCGTGCATCTGATGGACATCGTGCAGTGGGCAATGAAAGTGGATGGGCCGGACAGCATCACCGCGTCCGGCGGAAAGTTCTACATCCAGGACAACGCGGAAACGCCCGATACGCTTCAGGTCACCTATCAATACAGCAATCCGCAGTTTGTCGCCGTTTATGAGAATCGCTGGGACAACGGCAATTCCATGTACGACAAAGGCTACGGCATGGAGTTCCACGGAACCGACGCGACGCTGTTTATCGACAGGTCAGGCTTCAAGGTGTTTCCCGAGAAAGCTCCCGTAGGAGTCGAAGGCGGCCAGATCATCAGCAACCGCAATCGCGCGCCCGCGATGGAGATGAAAAGCGACAACAACGCGCACTTCGCCCACGTGCGCAATTTTCTCGATTGCGTCAAGTCACGCGAGCGGCCCATCAGCGATATTGAAATCGGCCACCGCTCGACCAGCGTTTGCCTGCTGGGCAACGTGGCGCTGCGCAGCAAGCAGCGGCTGGAGTGGGATGTGGAAAACCAGACGCTCAAGAGCGGCGGCCCTGAAGCGCAACGCCTGCTCACCCGCCATTACCGCGCCCCATGGAAATTATCGGCGTAGTTGTAGCGGCGGCCTCTGGCCGCCGGATTTTGGATAATAGAAACCGGCGGCCAGAGGCCGCCGCTACAGCCGCGAGCCTGTTCAAGCAAACTGCACCCGCTGCCGATAACCCTGTGGGGAAGGAGGCGGCGCGTGAAAACGAAGCTCTGGCGGCGGCTGCGCAATATGCTTGCGGTGGCCTTGGTGGGCTGGCTTGCGTGGAGGCTGTATGACCGGGAGCTTTGGGGCACGTGGGGACACGTGAAGGCCGCGTGGCTGATTTGCGCAATGGCGTCGACCGCGGTGATGCTCGGCCTGCGCTGCGCGAAATGGCATTGGCTGTTGATGGAAGATCAACTTTCCCAGGGCCGCTGCGAGTCGGCGCGGTCATTGTTCGGAGCCTATGCGCTTGCTTCCGTGACGCCGGGCCGCTTGGGAGACTTTGGCCGCTGCATGTTCATGGGCGAGGGCCGCCGCGCTCGCGCGCTGCTCTTCACCCTAGTCGACAAATTGTTTGACCTTTGGGCGGTGGCCAGTCTCGCGGTCGCCAGCCTGTTCCTGTTCGCGCCCGTCGGAGTGGCGGTGGCAGTGATGGCAGGATGGATTGCCTTGATTCCCGTGAGTGTGAGAGCCAAGGGCTGGATGCGCCGCGATACCAATTCGCCTAAATGGCTCCGGCGGCTTCACGAAATCTGGAGCGCGGTTGAGCAGATCCCAGTGCGGCGGTTTGCCGTGCTCGCCGCCGGCGTTTGCGTGCTCGATATGTTCACGTTGTTCTGCCTCATTCACGCTTTTCACAGCGTTCATTTCAGGGTGGCGTTTGCCACCTATCCGTGGCTCGTCATCGCCGGATCGCTGCCTATCTCGCTTGGCGGGGTTGGGCCGCGCGAAGGGCTTTCCGCGCTGCTGCTGCCGTTGTTTTCGATTCCCGCGGCCGTGGCTGTGAACGTCTCCCTGGTCTTTTTTGCCCTCACCGCGCTTGTACCCGCCGTTCTCGGAGCGGGATGGATGGCCGTGAATCCTCCCGCGCTCGGCCACCGCTGGTGGAGCGCGCTGCGCAACCCGGCATCCGCGCCTGTCGAAAATCAGGCGCCCGCCGCATGAGAAGCATAGCTCTAGCGCGCGCAACCTGAGTCTCCGTATAATGAAAGCGCGCGAGAGTGGCGGAATTGGCAGACGCGCCAGACTTAGGATCTGGTCCCGCAAGGGGTGGGGGTTCGAGTCCCCCCTTTCGCACCAAAAATTGACTTTCGGAAAAAACCGCAGATTTGAATACCACGCCGATATTCTCCCGAAAAAATTGATGCCCATCTCCTGATAGCCTTCATCGAAACTGAGTGATCTCAGCGGCGAGCTGCCAGTCCGCCAGGCGCAGTGGCCTATTTCGAGGACAGGGCTGCTCGATAAACCGCAAACCATTCAAAAATAAGGATGGACATATGCTTTATTGGGCGTTGGTATTTCTCTTGATTGCGATTATCGCAGGCGTTTTCGGGTTTGCTGGCATTGCCGCCGCATCAGCAGGAATCGCCAAAATTCTGTTCGTAATTTTCTTGATCCTGTTCCTGATCAGCTTGATCAGCCATTTGACGCGGCGCGTGTAGGGCTGAGCAGCATTGAAATTTGATGCTGCTGCGTCGCGCTTATCGAGGATTACAAATCATAGTGACAATTTTTTCTGTAGCGGCGCTCTCTGAGCGCCGAAATGCCGGCGGCCAGAGGCCGCCGCTACAATATTTGTTGTCACTATAATTTGTAATCCTCAATAAGCAACATTGCGTTTAGCTCATACCCCCATGATGGAGATTGCATGAAACCAACCGGAATCATCGGAATTATTCTCATCATTGCAGGCGTTATTGTGCTGATTTACGGCGCTATCACTTATACGACCCACAAGACGCTGTTCAAGGCCGGCCCTGTTCAAGCCACGGCCAAAACCCACAAGACAGTTCCCTTGCCTCCGGTTCTCGGCGTGGTCTTGCTTGCAGGTGGAATTGTGTTGGTGGTCGTGGGAGGAAAAAGGGCTTGACTCAAACTCGATCCGCGCACAGCCCCGTCACGCGACGTTGTCATTCCGCCTTCCGCTATCCCCCGCCCCGGCAAAGCTGCTATTTTGATGCGGAGGCTTAAGAATTCATGAAGAAATGGCCAGGCAAGCCCTATCCTCTGGGGGCAAGCTGGGACGGGTCCGGAGTAAACTTCGCGCTCTTCTCGGAAAATGCCGCCAAGGTGGAACTCTGTTTATTCGACGGCGACGGGAAGCATGAGGCCGCTCGCGTGACGCTGGCGGAATACACCGACCACGTGTGGCACGCCTATCTTCCGGGAATCAAGCCGGGGCAGCTCTACGGATACCGGGTGAGCGGGCCTTACGAACCGGAACAGGGGCACAGGTTTAACCCGGCAAAACTCCTGCTCGACCCTTACGCGAAGGCGATGGCGGGCAACTTTCAATGGAGCGACGCGCACTTTGGGTACACGATAGGAAGCCCGGAAGAAGACCTCTCGCGCGACGAACGCGACAACTGTGAAGGAATGTTGAAATGCGCGGTGATCGATCCAGCCTTCGATTGGGAAGGCGATGCTACGCCCCGAACGGAATGGCATCAAACGCTGATTTATGAGCTCCACGTGAAAGGGTTTACGATTCATCACCCGGATGTTCCCCAAAAGCTCCGTGGAACCTTCGCCGGTCTTGCATGCCCTCCAGTGGTTGATTATCTGCGCTCTCTCGGCGTCACCGCGGTTGAGCTGATGCCGGTGCATCAGTTTGTGGATGATCGTGATCTGGTGGAGAGGAAACTCAGGAACTATTGGGGATACAACTCGATCGGTTTTTTCGCGCCAGGGGCTCGCTACTCCAGTTCCGGAGTCGTAGGGCAGCAGGTGAAGGAATTCAAAGAGATGGTGAAAGCCCTGCATCGCGCCGGGATGGAGGTGATCCTCGATGTGGTCTACAACCACACCGCCGAGGGCAATCAACTGGGTCCAACTCTTTCTTTCAGGGGGATTGATAACGCGAGCTATTATCTTCTGACGCCGGAGAATCCCCGCTACTACCAGGATTATACCGGTTGCGGGAATTCCCCCAACATGCGTCATCCGCGTGTCTTGCAGCTTATTATGGACAGCCTGCGCTACTGGGCGCACGACATGCACGTGGACGGATTCCGCTTCGACCTCGCGGCAACTTTGGCCCGGACTCTTCAAGGCGTCGACCGGCTCGGCGCGTTCTTTGACATCATCCATCAAGACCCTGTGCTCTCTCAAACCAAGCTGATTGCTGAGCCGTGGGACCTTGGCGAGGGCGGATATCAGGTGGGCAATTTTCCCGTTCTGTGGGCGGAGTGGAATGGGAAATACCGCGACACCGTCCGCCGCTATTGGAAGGGAGACGAAGGCCAAGTAGGCGATTTGGCGTACCGGCTGACGGGAAGCAGCGATCTCTATGAACTGAGCGGCCGGCACCCGTACGCAAGCATCAATTTTGTAACCGCGCACGACGGCTTCGCGCTGCGCGACCTGGTCTCTTACAACGAAAAGCACAACGAGGCCAATGGCGAAGAGAACCGCGACGGCTCGAATGACAATGCAAGCTGGAACTGCGGAGCGGAGGGCCCAACCGAAGACCCGCAAATCCTGGAGTTGCGAGCGCGGCAGCAGCGCAATTTTCTGGCGACCTTGATGTTCTCGCAAGGCGTTCCGATGTTGCTCGCCGGCGATGAAATCAGCCGCACCAAACAAGGCAATAACAACACATACTGCCAGGACAATGAGCTTTCCTGGCTGAATTGGGATCTCGATCAATCGCAGCGCAACTTGCTGGACTTTACCCGCTATGTCATCAAGCTGTTCCGGGAGCATCCTGCCCTGCGACGGCGGCGTTTCTTCTACGGGCGGAAAATCCGCGGCTCCGAGGTCAAGGACCTGACCTGGCTGCGGCCCGACGGGCACGAAATGTCTGAAGAAGACTGGTCGAATGCTGAAACGCGCTGCTTCGGGCTGCGGCTCGCGGGCAATGCCATCGATGAAGTCGACCAGCGCGGCAATCCGGTGGTAGATGACACGCTGCTCATCATTCTCAACTCGCATCATGAGCCGCTCGATTTTACCCTGCCAGTTGATCAGCCGGACGAGCAGTGGGACCTTCTTTTGGATACGCGCGAGGCCGCTGGGAAAGGTCAGCATCCGCCGCTCGAGACGGGCAAAGCGTACCCGATGGAGGCTCGCTCGCTTGCGATGCTGCGCATCAAGCGAAAGTAAGCACGGAAACGGGATGGTGGAGCTAAAAAATCGTCTCATTTATCCCGTATGTCTCAAAAATCTCAGCGGGGCGTGCTAGGCTTTTTTGTAGCACAGACCGCAAATATTTGAGGTCTGCGGTTTTTTTGTGCATCCAAAGGCCGCAGACCGCAAAGGCGGCGGTCTGCGCTACGCGGCTTGTGCTGTAGCGGCGGCCTCTGGCCGCCGGTTTTTACTAATCCAACGGGAGTTCCCCCGGCTCTGCCGGGGTAGCAGTAGAAGTTTGACAGTTCCGAGAGTCATCACTGAAATGCCCCTCACCCGGCTCGCTCCGCTCGCCACCCTCTCCCCGACGGGAGTGTGGGGGACAACTAACGTTGCCGACGAAGAATCAATAAGTTACAAGGGTTGCTTCATCCGTAAGTTGTTGATTCTAGGTTCGACCTCCGAGTTGTCCCACAGACTCCGACGGGAGAGGGTTGGGGAGAAAAATAAGAGATGTCCGCCCTCTCCCGTCGGGGAGAGGGTGCCCGACGGAGGAGGGCGGGTGAGGGGTTTTGCCTCAAGCAGCATGATTTCTGCAGTACGCGAAGTTGACGGCGGCCCCTTATAGGCTTTGCACGCCGCTACAAAACGGGCTGGCCGCGCCAACGGGAGAACTCACGAACCATGCTCGATCCAAATCGAAATTGCTCGTTAGTGCACATGAATTATTGCAGTAAGCCATTGAACCAAAGCCGGTCAAAGGCGAAAATAGAGCGAAAGCACAAAAAAGCATTGTTTTACTTTTTTGCAAGTTATAGAAACTAAAGAAAGATTAGTAACACGAACCGGCGCGAACCGGACGGAAAAACGAGCAAAATCGATGCAATGGATTGAAGGCAAAGGAATTATAGCGATTTTGACAACAAACCGGAGCATTTGCAACAAAACAAAGGAGATGCAAGAGCCGGTCCGGTTCGTCTCCGGTTCGTAACGGCTTTTTGGGGTCAAAAACGGGGATTTTTCCGGTTCGGTGCGGCGGGTTGTAGCGGCGGGCAAAGCCTGTAAGGGGCCGCCGGTCTTTATTATTAAAATCCGGCGGCCAGAGGCCGCCGCTACAACGAAAAATCTGCGAACCTGAAAAACGCAGGTCCGCGCGAAACGAAGAAATCCTTTACGATCCCGCTCCGGCACGACTTGTAGTCGTGCCCTTTCGCAGAGGCCGCCGTTACAGAACGTCGCCGCCGCAGTCCGTCAGGCAAGCAGGAATCTATTTATGCCGGGTCGAACACATCCACGATTGCGCATGTGGCTGATGATCGCGGGTATTGCGATCCTGGGGATTATTGTAGTTTTATCCATCCTTCTCGCCCGGCTTTCACCGCTGAGCCGCCGCTGGGTGGTGAAAGCCTTGAGGGATCATTACCACAGCAACGTCGAACTGAAAAGTTTTCAGGTGACGTTGTTTCCCCATATCGTCGCAACTGGCGGCGGCCTGGTGCTTAGTGATAAAGACAATCCCAACGGCCCGCCTCTTGTCGCCCTCAAAAGTTTTTCCATGGATACGAGTTGGCTTGGGCTGCTCCACCATCCGAGCCGGGTCCGTTACTTGCGGCTCGAGGGTCTTACCATTAACGTTCCGCCGCGCAAGCACAAAAATGAAGAATCACCCAAGAAAAAGCGGCATCACCTGCCCCCTTTTTATCTTGAAAATGTGGAAGCGGACGGGGCGGTGTTGAATGTTTTTTCCGGCAACCCGCAAAAACCTCCGCGCGTCTTTGCCATTTCCAAACTCCGGTTGCAGTCCGTGGGAGTCGGCAAGGCGATGTCCTTCCAGGCGACGCTGACGAACCCGAAGCCCATCGGTCAGATTCAAACCTCGGGAAATTTTGGCCCCTGGAATCCGGCGGATCCCAGCCAAACAGCGGTCTCGGGAAATTATGCCTTTCGTGACGCCGATCTCTCGACCATTCACGGCCTTGCCGGAATATTATCGTCGCAGGGAAAATATCGCGGCGTTCTGGACCGGATCGAAGTGGACGGCGAGACCGACACGCCGAATTTTGCTCTGGGAACCAGCGGAAATCCTGAGCATTTGAAGACGCAATTTCACGCGCTGGTGGACGGGGTTACCGGGCAAACTCTGCTGCAACCGGTCAGAGCGGAATTAGGCCGCTCCTTGATTATCGCGCGCGGCGGCGTCCTTCGGACGGCGGGCGTAAAGGGGACCACGGTTTCGCTAAACGTCACCACCGACCGCGCCAGCCTTGACGACGTGCTCCGCCTTGCCGTGAAGTCCCCCACGCCCCCCATGACCGGCGATATCAGCATCCATGCCCTCTTAGAAGTTCCGCATGGCCGCGAAGATGTCGAAAGAAGGTTGAAATTGAATGGAAGCTTCACCATACGGTCTGCGCGGTTTACCGATCCTGCGGTGGAAGAAAAGGTGACGCACCTGAGCGAACTCGGCAAAGGCAACCCCGGCCAGACCAGCAGTAAGAACGCCGCGTCGAATTTTAACGGACGCTTTGTATTGTCAAACAGCGTGATGTCGTTCTCAGACCTCTCCTTCGACGTGCCCGGCGCCGCTGTTGATCTTCACGGCACTTACGGGCTGCTCAGCGAAGAGCTTAACTTCCAAGGCAAATTGCGGCTGCAAGCAGAACTTTCGCAAATGACGACTGGAATAAAGTCCGTGCTTCTACGGGCGGTCAATCCTCTTTTCAAGGGAAAAGACGCGGGCACCGTTGTGCCTATCAAAATCACCGGAGACAGGCAGCACCCGTCGTTTGCAGTTGAGTATGGCAAGTTGCTGAAACGGATCCGATGAACATGAAAACGGTGCGATTCCGCTTATTGTCACTTGCCTTCTGCATATTCCTCATGGGGAGCGCGGCGGCAGCGCAACAAAGCCCGCCACCTACACAGAGTG
>DASZAE010000353.1:0-10985 GCA_035945515.1 Terriglobia bacterium | reverse complement strand
TCAGGGCGCGGGAATCTACGAAAATCTTTATGTGATGGATGGGTCGGTGGTTCCCGTGCCGCTCGGCGTGAACCCGCTACTCACCATTTCTGCTCTGGCCGAGCGCGCCGTGGCGCTGGCAGCGCGCGACCGAGGCTGGGTCATTGATTACAAACTGCCTTCACAACCTGCCACGCAGCCTGCCGCGCAAAAAGTGGGCATTGAGTTTACCGAGACCATGAGCGGCTATTTCTCGAAACAGGTGAAGGACGATTATCAGCGCGGCGCAGGCCAAGGCAAGGCGGAGAATTCGCCATTTGCGTTTACGCTCACCATTGTTTCCGACGACCTGGAGACGATGTTGAATGATCCTAATCATCAAGCCGAAATGACGGGCAGCGTGATGGCTCCTGCGCTCTCGCCGCTGCCGCTTACCGTTGATCAGGGCCAGTTTAATTTATTTGTCGTCGATGCCGCGCAGCCGGCCACGCGGCGCATGTGGTACCGAATGCAGTTGCACGCCGACGACGGCTGCGTTTACTTTTTTGAAGGCTTTAAGGTGATTCAGGATAATCCGATGTTGGACGTGTGGCACGATACCACGACGCTGTACATTACGCTTTATGATGGCCCGGCCAATACCAGTCCAGTCTTAGGGAAGGGAGTCTTGATTATTCTACCGCAGGACTTTTTCCGTCAGCTAACCACAATGAAGGCCACAAACGCCCCCACGCTCGAAGCGCGCCTCGATGCCGAGGGCCGTTTCGGCCGTTTTTTCCTAGGGGTTCTGGCGCAAAAGTATGGAAAGATTTTCAGGCTGCCCGTGAAGGTGCTGTAGCGTGTAGCGTTGGTTTTTTTAACTCGCGGTTTGTCGTTTTAGCGGCGGCCTATGGTAGGTTTCTGCCGCCTGGTCTTTCCTGTTGAAAACCTGGCGCCGGGACTCCGCCCCCTACACCGCACTCTCTTCAGTCTTTCTTTTTGTGGAGCTTTTTGAACTCGCCGCCCACGCCTTTGCCGATCTTCGCCGTTCCTTTGGCGGCGCCCATACCCACGTTTTTGCCAAATCCTCCCGCGCCTTTGCCAACGGAAACGCCCGCCCCGCCCACGTTCCCGGTCGCCAGGTTGCCCACGCCTCCAGCCACGCCCTTGCCCAAATCCTCAGACCCCTTTGCTGCGCCTTTGCCAATGTCTTTGCCGCCGCGCGCCATCTCTTTGCCCGGCTTCTGGCTCTTTTTCTTGTGTGCAGCCTTCGCCGTGCTGTTCTTCGCGCTTGCCTGTGTTGTATCGGTTTGTCCTGACCCGTAGCCAAGCGCGGGTATAGTAAAAGCAAGTAAGAGGGTGGAGAAGCAGACGAATACTATCTTCCTTTTCATAGCGGCGCTCCTATATCTGGTCCCGGCAGCCATGACTGCCTGCTCTTGTATTATGATGCCATCCAACCGTAAGCGGTAGTGTCGGAGCTCTATCTTAATCTGTTGGGTCATTTTGTCCATGAAGCCAGACTGGAGGCAGAAACCGTCCCAAGAGGCCGTCGCTACAACGGCTTTGAGATTGCTCTTGACGAAACGCCCGGAAAGTGGCACACTAATCACGATGGCTATTACCCACATGGCGCAGGCGATTCCCCAGGGATGTTGTTGTCCCTGTTGTGGATCCCTGACTGTGGGTTGACGCCGGACGCGAAAATTTAATCGTGACCCTGTAGTTCAAACCCATTGTCGGGGAAATAAGACCCGGTGATGGGTTTTTTGTTGTAGCCCAATGAGTTTTTGATTTTTGGAGGCTGAGTGGAACCCGAGAAAAGCATCTTGGTTAAAGAGACGAAAGCGCAGCGGGCGGAGCGCCTGAAAGCGGCGAAGAATCCCTGGGAGAGTTTTGCTGAGATCGAAGAATTTGGCCGCAAGGGATTCGACGCCATTCCGGGCGACTGGCTGAAGACATATTTCCGCTGGTGGGGCGTCTATACGCAGGGCGATGGGGCCGGGGTGCTGGGTGGCAAGGGCGGGGAAGGCAATGCGACGCCTTATTTCATGCTGCGCATTCGCATCCCTAATGGGTTCATCCGCGCCCATCAGCTTCAGGTGGTGTCGGGCATTGCGGAGAAATACGCGCGCGGTTTTGCCGACCTGACCGTGCGGCAGAACATCCAGCTTCATTGGATTACGATTGAGGCGCTGCCGGTGATCCTGCGCACGCTCGAAGAAAACGGCTTGATGACCAAGGCCGCTTGCGGCGACGATACGCGCAACATTACGGGCTGCCCGCTGGCGGGTATTGACGCGGCGGAGCATTGCGACGCCTCGCCGCTCGTTTTTGAAGCGCAGAAGATGCTAGTGGGACCGCGCGAATTCTACAACCTGCCGCGCAAGTTCAAGATTTGCGTCACGGGCTGCCCGGTGTGGTGCTCTTACCCGGAGATCAATGACGTTGGCCTGACGGCTACCGTGCGCAAGCTCAACGGACGCCGAGAAGTGGGTTTTTCGCTGCGCGTGGGCGGAGGGCTTTCCTCGCAGCCGCACCTGGCTGTGCGCGTGCCCGCGTTTGTGCGCTGGGAACGGGCGCTTCCGGTGATGAAGGGCGTGGCGGAAATCTTCCGCGATTCGGATTGCCTGCGCGAGAGCCGTGAGCGCGCGCGGTTGAAGTACCTCTTCATGAAGCATGGCTGGACGCCGGAACAATTCCTTGCGGCGCTCGAAGAGCGCATCGGCTTTCATCTCGACCCGCCGGAAGAAGAGGATGCTCCGGCGGACGCCTTCCGCGACCACGTAGGTTTTTATCCGCAGAAGCAGCCCGGCCGCTTCTACGCCGGTGTCTCGGTGTTGCGCGGGCGCATCAGCGCGGCGCAGCTTGCGAGCGCGGCGGAGCTGGCGGAGCGTTACGCGGGCGGCGAGCTGCGCATCACCGGGATGCAGAATTTGATTATTGTCAACGTGCCCAAACAAAATGCCGACCCGCTGCTTGCGGGCCTTGAGCAAGCCGGCCTGCCGCTCTCCGCATCGGCTTTCCGGCGCGGCGCGATTTCCTGCACCGGAACGGAATTCTGCAAGCTCGCTATCACCGAGACCAAGCACTTTACGGGATGGCTGGTGGATGAGCTTGAACGAAGACTTCCAGCTTTCTCTCAGCACTTGAAGATTGATGTCAATGGCTGCCCCAACGGCTGCGGCCAGCACTGGATTGCTGATATCGGCCTTGAAGGCAAGCGTATGAAGCTGGATGGCAAGATGGCGGAGGCCTACTATTTCACTCTTGGTGGCGCGGTGGGCAAACACCAGGCCCTGTCGCGCCAGGTGGGCTACCGCTGCGCGGCCACTGAAGTGCCGTCGGCGATTGAGCGCCTGCTTTACTTCTACCTGGCCGAGCGCGAGGAAGGCGAGACCTTCCGCGCTTTCTGCGCGCGCACCCCGGATGAAGACTTGCGCTCTTCGCTCGCAGGCGAGCCTGCCCCATCATTGGCGTCTTTGCCGTCGATACTCGAAGGCGAGTCTCCTGAACGCGCTCTCGCCGCCGCCGACGGTGCGTAGGCCGGAACACTGTGCAATCCCGCCGCGCTTCCCTTGCGCGGCTTCTTTCCCTCGGCAAAACAACCACACTATCATTCCTGTATAATTTGTTGCTTCTCTTTTGAAACGGAGGCGGAGATGATTCGCGCCATTTTCTCGGATATCGGAGGAGTGTTGGGTTCAAACGGATGGGACCGGCCCGCGCGCAAGCAGACTGTTGAGCAATTCAAGATCGATTGGATTGACTTCGCGGAACGGCACGACCTGGTGATCAACGCGTTTGAAACGGGACATCTTGGACTCGACGCCTATCTCGACCGAACTATTTTTTACCGCCCGCGCGATTTCAGCCGGCTGGAATTTCAGCAGGCTATGTTCAGCCGGTCCGTGCCGTTTCGGGAACCGCTCGATTTCTACGCTGCGCTCGCGCAATCGGGAAAATTCCTGATGGCCGCGCTCAACAATGAATCCCTCGAACTGAACCTGCACCGCATCGAGAAGTTTGGCTTACGCAATGTGTTTTCGGTTTTCTTCAGTTCCTGCTTTCTCGGAATGAAAAAGCCCAACGACGCGGTGTACGCGCTGGCCTTGCAGCTTACCCAGCTTCAGCCCGAAGCGTGCCTCTTTATCGATGACCGCCCCTTGAACGTGGAACGCGCCCGCCAGTTTGGTATGCGCACGATTCACTGCACGGACCCCGCGCGGCTGCCCGATCAGATGGAGGAGACGGGAGTAAGGCCGTGAAGGACAAGAGTCGATGCGCAAGAGGCAAGAGCCCGCCATCTCTATTACTATACTGAGCGCCATAAGTCGGCGACGGTCATTGGCTGTAGCGGCGGCCTCTGGCCGCCGGATTTTAATAGTAAGGACCGGCGGCCAGAGGCCGCCGCTACAGAATCAGGCGCCGCCGCTTATGGCATCAGGTATAGTTTTTTTCCGACCCTCGTCTCTTGTCCATCGTTTCTCGCCCCTTACCTCTTGACTCTCCTCCCTTGTCTTTAGCGGCGTCAACGCTCGCGCGTTGCAATAAGGCCGGAGGCGGCAATCTCCATTTTTTGCAAATGTTCCTCAGCGTCTACCCAGAGGTCAACGCGCGCCAAGTCGGTGGTCAATATCAAATGGCGGCAAGATTCCTGTTTGTTCCCAATTAAAATCGCCTCCGTGCCCGCGCTTGCGAGTGTGATCATGCCCGGGAGGCCTTCCTGAGGAATAAGCGCGTGAAACGTTTGTGTGCCGCCGGAAGTCCTGTCGTAGCGCATGGCGGCTATTTCGTATTGGTGGACGGCGTTGTCGTCAAGAATGATCGAATTGGGTGGAAGGTCGAATTGGCGCGTATCCCGCCGGCCGCGGACGGTGTTGTACCGGGCGCGAACGCCGCCGGGGCCAAAGTCGATTTGGAGGCTCGATTTTTGCGGCGTCGTCTGGCCCCAATGATAAGTGAGCGGATTGAGGCTGGCGTTCAGCGTGAGATCGGAGGACGTTTCAAAGCGAGTTCCGTTAACGGTGAGGCTAGTCTCGGCGCGGACCTCCACTTGGGCGTCGCGCGCGCGGATCTCAAACTTTTCCGTGCCTACGCGCTCACCATTAAGCGC
The DNA here is from genome assembly GCA_035945515.1 of Terriglobia bacterium. Lineage (GTDB taxonomy): Bacteria > Acidobacteriota > Terriglobia > UBA7540 > UBA7540 > RH2-MAG17b. The sequence goes on along the minus strand of DASZAE010000353.1, from coordinate 5,911 downwards.
AATGACAAAAGTTCCGTGGTCGTCGTGAAAGGCGGGGGCTTGCGCAAAAGATTTCTTGCAGAGCGCGGTAGAAACCGCGCCGCAAATCACAATGAGAAGGGTAGCGTGGCAAACCCGATGGAAAATTTTCTGTGCTCCTTGCTCCTAGAAAATATTCAGCCGCAGAATGCGCCCGGCGACTTCTTCAGGGGCGCTGCCGTCGGTGGAGACGCGAAAATCGGCAAGCTGGTAGTAAGGCACTCGCTGGCTATAGAGTTCGGCGAAGCTGCTGGGGCCGCGAAAAAGGGGCCGGTTGGTGATGCCTTCGCAGCGGCGGCGCAACTCGTTCAGGCCGCAATCCAGCCAAACGGTAGCGCCGCCGGTCCGGCGGATGAATTCCATATTGGCTTCTTGCACCCACGTGCCGCCGCCGAGCGCAATAACGGCGGGCTCGGTTTTTGAGGCTTCGGTGAGGGCGGCATGCTCGATGCGGCGGAAAAAGGGTTCTCCATCTTTCTCGAAAATCTCGCGGATGGTTGTGCCCTGGCCGGCTTCGATGGTGGCATCGAGGTCGATGAATGGCCAGCCGGCCTCGCGGGCAAGCAACTGCCCAACAGTCGACTTGCCGCATCCCATGAACCCTAAAAGGTAGATTTGCTTTTTGTGATTACGGGCCATTGGTTTTGAAGATCGATAGCGCGAGCACCAGACGATCCGCCACCGCAAAATCGATTATAGAAAGCTGGTCTGAAGTTGACAACAGGAGGCTGGCGATCAACCACTGTGGATTAGATTTATTTTGTGCTGTCGCGCGCGATGTGGCGGTAGAATATTTGCGCTGCACCAGATTAGGGAACGCATTTTACGCATGTTCGAGAGGAATGAAACGTGACGATCACACTGAATCGCCTTGCACGTGCTTTGACGTTAGGCATTGTTATCTGCGCGCTCAGCGGGCTTGCCTGCTGCGATGCCAGCGCAAGTCAGCCCTTGGGCCAGTTTAAGGGCCAAACCGACGTGGGTGTTACGCCCAAGGCGGGTTCCGCGTCCTACAACGCTGCAAGCCGGGAATATACCGTCACCGGCGGGGGAGAAAATATGTGGGCCGGGACGGACGCTTTTCACTATGTCTGGCGGCGCTGGAAAGGAGATGTCACCCTTACCGCCGATATTACAATTACGACTACAACTGGAAACCCGCATCGGAAGGCCGCCCTGATGATCCGTCAGGGCCTTGGACCCAGCGACGTTTATGCGGACGCCGCGCTGCACGGCGTCGGGCTTACCGCCTTGCAGTACCGGCAAAAAGAGGGCGCGAACACGCTCGAAGTAATCTCGCCCATTTCTTCGCCTAAGTCGCTTCGTCTCGAACGGCGAAGCAATACGTTTACACTTTTTGTAGCGGGCGCGGACGGGCAGTTCAAAAAGGTCGGATCCGCATCCGTCGAGCTGCGCGATCCGGTTTACATTGGACTCGCGGTTTGCGCTCACGACGCCAATGCGCTCACCACCGCTGTTTTCAGCAACGTAAAGATTTCCAAGACCGCGCCCAAGTGATAAGGCGCAATCGACAAGGGTCAGGGGCGAGGGACAAGAAGCATGAGCCTCCATAACGTAGTTTTTCCCTCACCCTTGTCTCTAGTGTCGCGTAACTCAGATACGTGACACATGACGGGCCTGTCATCCTGAGCGCAGCGAAGGATCTGCTTTTTCTTGATTTCCACCGACTCAACAGCAGATGCTTCGCGGAGTTTACCCTGAGCCAAATGCCGGGATCCTTCGCTCCGCTCAGGATGACGAGCGAAGGGCTGAGCATGACATCGGGACAGAGGCTGTGTATCACCTATTTGAGAAACGCAACACTAATCCGTTGTATTTACGCCGTCCGGCTGCGTGCCGCCTCAGGAGCGCGTAAGACAGAACTCTTCTTTTCGGCGGCGCGCTTAAGCGTCACCTGCGAGCTACCCCACGGTCCTTCAACTTTCATCTGGATGGTGTCGCCTGATATGGAGCCTTCATGGGTGATCTCGTTATCGCCGACCTGAACCTTAAAGGAAAAATTGTCACCGTTTATCTTGCCGTCGCTGATGGGCGTGTCGCCATTCGGCGTCTCAACGGTTCCGGTAAGCTTGGCGCCGTCCGCTTTAAAGTTGAATGTGAGTTGGATGTCCCCATTGGGCGTGCTGAAAGTTCCTTCCCAGCGCCCGTTGAGATCAGCGGCGAGACTGACCATTGCGAACGTAGCGATGAGAACTCCTGCAAGTAGAGCGCGTCTGATCATGATGTTCTCCTTGTAGATGATTTTCATTTTGTGCGAGGCCGACCAGAGCCTACACCAGGGGCGCCCCGGGGTCAATACACAGGGAAAAGGGGCGAGGATGTGAAGAAGGCTTCATGCCATTCTATAATGGCTGCGGTTAGAGGGGCGCCCCTCACAGGCTTTGAGCGCCGTGCATTATTGTCATACGTGACGCCGTAAGTCGGCGGCGCTTGATTCTGTAGCAGCGGCCTCTGGCCGCCGGTTTTTAATAGTAAAGACCGGCGGCCCCCTTACAGGCTTTGCCCGCCGCTACAGCCAATGACCGTCGCCGACTTATGGCGCTTTGATAAGGAGCCGCCGAAGTCTGCAAGGGGCCGCTGCTACAGGGCAAAACTACCGAGGCTGAGAGTAACGATGAGGAGAAGAGAATTCCTGGCGCTTTGCAGCGCGGCTGGCGCGGCTTCCACCTCCAGCGGCGCGCCTCAATTTTACAATACGGCCAAGCTTTTCCGCGTGGGCGTCTCCTCGTGGAGCTTTCGCAACTACTTCTCCTCTACCCGCGTTCCAGACTTCCACACGCCCGGCCCATTGATCACCCTGCTCGATTTTCCTCAAATCATTGCAGACCGCTACCAGATTCACCGGCTTGAGTTTGCCGCCGCGCATTTTGCCAGCCGCGAATCCGCCTATCTCGTTCAACTCCGGCGCCAGATTGAGCGCGCGCGTTCGAGGGTGGTCAACATTGATGCGCCCTCCGAAACAGAAGCGGGCGGCGGTCTCTCTAGCCGCGATCCTGCGGCGCGTCATGCCGCCATTGCCGCCGCAAAGCAATGGATCGACGCCGCGCACGCCCTCGGCGCTCTTGCGGTGACTGCCAACCCGGGCGCGGTGAACCCGGCCGACCTTTCGCCCACGCTCGATTCCTACCGCGCGCTCGCCGCCTACGGCCGTCTGCGCCGCGTGGAGGTGCTGATCAAAAACCAGGCGGGCTTGGATCCGGGAAACATCATCGATATCCTCCGCGAGGCCGGCGGCCGCGGCGCCGGCGCGCTTCCTGATTTTGCCCAATTCCCCGACGCGGCGGCGCGCGACGCCGGGCTTGGGATCCTGTTTCCGCGCGCGCCGGTCCTTTGCCATGCCAGCGGCGTTTCGTTTGATGCTGGAGGCAATGAAACCACGTTCGATTTCAAAAGCTGCGTCGAAATGGCGAAGAGGTTTCGCTTCCGGGGAATCTACTCGGTGGTGTATGAGGGAACCAGCGACCCGTATCAGGGAGTGCAGCACGTTATAAATGAATTAATAAGATTTTTATGATAGACAACGACGATTTCATCGTAAATACGTATTGAAATCAGGAATCATGCACATGGCGCGAGCCGCCGCTGGCTCCGCTTCAGTTGTCTTTTTGAATTTGCCGCAGAATTTCCCGCGCGCGCGCCTGCGCCAAGTGCAAATAGCTCGGGTTGCCGGCGACGGCTTCGAGATCTCCGGTCATCAGTTGCGGGTCGAGCAGCGATTTGTTATTGAGATCCACCTGAATCAAGGTCAGCACTCGCGGCAAGCCGAGGTGATCGTAACGCATGGCATAATCGAGTGCTGAAATGTGGCGTTCAACCGCCCCCAGGCTTTCAAACAAGCTCTCAAGCTCCCCTGCGGCGCGGTTGGTGGAGTAGTTGAAGCGGCACTCGTAGGACTCGGCGCCGTTCACATACTTAAAGGTCTTCTGGCCAAGGTCCGCCACGCGCTTGTGGCTCTCCAGGCTGACATCCTGGAAGTCGTGCATCTCATCGGCAAGCCCAAAGAACTTTTGCGCTACCTCCGGCGATAGACGGAACGGCCTGGGACTCGGCGCTTCCGACAGGCTGCGCCCATCGTAGCTGCCAGAGCCGTCTGCATTCACCACAATTTTTTCGTACTCTGGAACGCTCCCTTTGAGAACTTTGACGTAGGTCAGTTGCGGCCCCTCGGGCTGCGGTCCGGCGGCTGCCCAAGCGCCCGCGCAAGCGAGGGGGGCGCAGAGCGCGGCTGCGAGCAAGACAAGCTGGGCCGCTCGAACAAGCTGGCCCCGCAGCGAAAGCGAAACGCGGCGAATTGGAAACTCAAAAGTTATCAATTCGGTGATGTGGCGCGCCGCAGCCGGCTTTTTTGTCCAGTCCAGTGGCGCGACGATGGTTTATTTCGCTTCAGCAAGCGCGTGGAGTTCCGACTCCTCAATATCGAAATTCGCGTAAACGTGCTGCACGTCGTCGTGATCCTCAAGCTCTTCGCTCAGACGCAGCATCTGTTGGGCGCTCTTGCCCGTCAGCTTCACGGTGTTTTGGGGAATCATCGAAACTTCGGCGACGGCGGGCGCGATGTCCGCCGCTTTGAGCGCGTCTGCGACGCGTTGAAACTCAGAGGGCGCGGTAAAAATCTCCCAGTTGGCTCCGTCATCCCCCAAATCTTCGGCGCCAGCGTCCATCACCAGATTCAACAGTTTTTCCTCGTCCGCCTTTTCTTTCTCGATCACGATGTAGCCCTTCTTGTTGAACATCCACGCCACGCACCCATTTTCACCCAGGTTCCCGCCGTGCTTTCCCAAGATATGGCGGATTTCAGAGATGGTGCGGTTCTTATTGTCGGTGGCCACTTCGAGCATCATCGCCACGCCGCCCGGCCCGTAGCCTTCGTACACGCTCTCTTCATAGGTGGCGCCGGGAAGCTCTCCCGTGCCTTTTTGGATCGCGCGCTTGATGTTGTCCGCCGGCATATTCTCGGCTTTCGCCGCCAGAATGGCCGTGCGCAGGCGCGGATTTGCGTCCGGATCGCCGCCTCCAATGCGCGCCGCCACGGTGATTTCCTTAATAATCTTGGTGAAGGCTTTTCCGCGCTTGGCGTCGAGCGCGCCCTTCTTGTGTTTAATTGTTGCCCACTTTGAATGGCCTGACATAAAAACCTGATTCCTTTTTTGCGGATGGATTATTGCGGCGCCGTCCTTTAACCTGGGCGCTGTTGCCCACCGCGCCGCCCTCTCGCAATTCATGGAGGGCCGCGCCAAACCCTATGGGAAGATTTTACCACAACCCGCAGGCGCCTGCTATCGCCGGAAAGCGAAGTCAGTGCCGGGCCGCCGGCATAAGCCTATCGCTCCGCTCTGAGATTTTTGAGACGAACGAGACGCTTCGCGGAACCGCCGAATGGGGCAAACAAAAAGCATACGTATTGATTCTAAAGGGGTCCTAGGGTTCGTTCCGTGATTTTTTATGTGTTTCTTCCCGTTTCCTCGCGCCATTCTAATCTTTGGGGCCGCTCTGTAGCGCGGATCGCCGCAGCCGCACGCTAGATTACGACACGGTAAGCCCGAATGCCAGAGAAGACCCGCGGACTTGCGCAGTTCAGGTCGCAGCTTCAGGCGCTGAACCTCACGGCCTAAAGAGTCTGTGTGAAAACATCGGTTTTTGTACTGTAGCGGCGGCCTCTGGCCGCCGGATTTTAAGTGTAAAGACCGGCGGCGAGGACGCCGCCGCTACAACCGCGTTACGAACCGGACTGGCTCTGGCATCTCCTTTGTTTTGTTGTAAATGCTCCGGTTCGTAGTGGAAATCTCTCTAATTCCTTTACATTCAATCAATTGAGCCGATTTCGTCCGGTTCGTACTCCGGTTCGCGCCGGTTCGTGTTACTAATCTTTCTT
>DASZAE010000352.1:0-13038 GCA_035945515.1 Terriglobia bacterium | reverse complement strand
GCTGCTGTCTGCGCCTATGGATCATCGTTTGAGCCTGGCAGTCGTATTTGCAGTGATCACCGGATCATAGTCCATGCCCACCGAAGCTGAAAAACAGGACGCGGGGAAAGCGATCAAGAGCGCGGTTTCCAAAAGGCCCGAAACAGGCCGTCTAGTGATGTTGTGCGTCGCTTCCTGGCTTGTTCCGGGTCTCGGTCATTGGATGCTCGAGCGGAAATGGCGCGCGCTGATTCTCTTCCTTGCCATTATCGCGATGTTTGTTTTTGGTCTTTTGATGCAGGGACAATTTTTTTCTCCAGGATCGGCTTCTTATCTTGAACGGCTCGGCTATATAGGGGAGTTGTGCGCGGGCCTGGCGATGCCAGTAACGAAATTTTTCGGGCACGGCGAGGGCAATCCTTTTTTTGTGAGCTCGGATTACGGAACCGCTTATTTAATTTCCGCCGGAATGCTGAACGTGCTCGCGATCCTTGACGCATACGACATTGCATTGGGCCGTAAGCCCTGAAAGGCAGTGACGAGTGACAAGAGATGAGGGCAGGGCAAGCATGACCACGATTTTTTTGCTTGCCGCTCGCCAATTGCAGCAGGTTTTGAAATGATCATACATCATTTTACAGCCATGGCGCTTTTTGCATTTCTCGTCTCGGTCGTGTTTGCTGTTCTGGGCAGGAACACAACGCGGGAGCGGATTCATTACGGCATCAAATCTTTCGTCCTTTTTGTTGGCATCGCTGTGTTGCTCGGCTGGATTATGTATCCGTTTCCGCACTAGGGCAGCCTGCATTCCGTCTATTTCCTGAACCATTGTTTGAAGGCGCAAGGAAGACGCCGCTTGTATTGTTTTTTGCGCTGCGGCCGTACTTTAGCTTTTATTTTTCAGCCGTAGAACTCAAGGAGCAGTCACTGTGAATTTTCATGTCACTTCAGCAGGGAAGAAACTAGTCACGCTAATTCCAGGCGATGGAATCGGCCCTGAATGTGTCCAATCCGCTGAGCGGATTATTGAGGCGGCGGGCGCAGCCGTCGAGTGGGAAAGGCGGGAAGCGGGCGCCGAGGTTTTTAAGCGCGGTCTGCCCTCTGGTGTTCCGCAGGAAACGATTGAGTCCGTGCGCAAAACGCGAGTAGTTCTGAAAGGCCCGCTGGCGACGCCGGTGGGTTTCGGAGAAAAAAGCGCCAACGTCACGCTGCGCAAGCTTTTTGAGACTTACGGAAACATTCGCCCTGTGCGCGAGATGCCCGGCGTGCCGACGCCCTACAGCGGCCGGGGCGTGGATCTTGTGGTGGTGCGGGAAAACGTGGAGGACCTTTACGCCGGGATTGAATATATGCAGACGCCCGGCGTGGCGGAGGGGCTGAAGCTTATTTCCCGGAAGGGCTGCGAAAAAATCGCGCGTCTGGCCTTTGAGTTCGCGCGCTCTGAGGGCCGGCGGCGGGTCCACTGCGCCACTAAATCAAACATCATGAAGCTAACCGAAGGGCTGTTGAAGCGGACCTTCGAGGAAGTCTCCAAGGAGTACCCGGAAATCGAAGCATCTCATATCATCATCGACAACTGCGCGCACCAGTTGGTGAAAAAGCCGGAGCAGTTTGACGTAATTGTCACCACTAACATGAACGGCGACATCATCAGCGATCTCTCCTCGGCTCTAGTGGGGGGGCTCGGCTTCGCTCCCTCCGCTAATATCGGCAACGACGTTGCCATTTTTGAAGCTGTGCACGGCTCGGCGCCGAAGTATGCGGGTAAAAATGTAATTAATCCCACGGCGGTAGTTTTGTCCTCAGTCATGATGCTCCGGCATCTTGGCGAGTTTGAGGCTGCTTCAAAAATCGAACACGCCGTCCTGGTGACGCTTGAAGAAGGCGAATCGCGCACGGGCGATGTCGCGGGTTACGATAAAGGTGTATCAACTTCCGCCTATACAGACGCCATTATCTCGAGCCTGGGCCGGAAATCCGCGAAATGGAAGGTGCGCGACTATAAACCGATCAAGCTGCCGCAGGTGCCGTCCGCGCCTGTCCTCGTGACGCCGGCCACTCGAAAAGTGATCGGCGTGGACGTATTTGTTGAGTCGCCGGAAAGCGCAGAGAAATTGGGGCCGCAGATCGAACATTTCGCGGACGGGGGGCCTTTCCGCTTGAAACTGATTTCGAATCGCGGGACAAAGGTGTATCCGGCGATGGGCGCAATTACGGACTGCGTCGATCACTGGCGCTGCCGTTTTGTTGCCCGGTCGGGCGATGCTGAGATTACAGACGACGATGTGTTTTCTCTTGTGCAGAAAGTTGGCGCCAAGCATCGGTGGTGCCATTTGGAGAAGCTCTTCGAGTTCGATGGGAAGCCGGGGTTTACCAAAGATCAGGGAGAAGATTAAGGCGGCAGTTGAAAGCGTCAACTGCGTCTGTAGCGGCGGCCAGAGGCCGCCGCTACAGTGCCAAGGCGCTACCTGCAACAGGTTATGACTGAAAATTTCAAACCGCTTGTAGGCATCATTATGGGATCCCAGTCCGACTGGGCGACCCTGTCTGTGGCTTCCGAAACTCTGGCCGAGCTCCACGTGCCTTTTGAAACGCGGATTGTGTCGGCGCACCGGACGCCCGATGCGATGTTTGAGTATGCCGGATCTGCTGAGGCGCGCGGGCTTGAGGTCATTATTGCCGGAGCGGGCGGTGCGGCGCATCTGCCGGGGATGACGGCCGCAAAAACAGTTCTTCCCGTCCTCGGCGTGCCGGTAGAATCGCACCCCCTTCATGGCATCGACTCGCTGCTTTCCATCGTTCAGATGCCTGGCGGGGTTCCGGTGGCAACGCTTGCCATCGGAAAGGCGGGAGCCAAGAATGCTGCCCTGCTCGCGGCCGAAATACTGGGCGTCAAGTATCCGCATATTAGAGACGCCGTGCGCCAGTTCCGCGAGCGGCAAACGCAGGCGATCCTCAATCAGGCCAAACCGCAGGATGGCGGAGAAAAGTAGATGCCGGCGGCCGGAGGCCTGACCCCCGCTGCGAAGCAGATTGAAACGTGAATCATGAAGATCGGAGTTCTTGGTGGCGGACAGCTTGGACGCATGATGGCCCTTGCGGGCTATCCTCTGGGCCTGCAGTTCCGCTTCTTCGACAAATCGGCCGGCGCCCCCGCAAGCCAAGTGGCCGAGTTTCATACTGGGGATTTCAATGACGAACGCGCGATAGAGTGTTTTGCCGCGGGCCTCGACTTAGTCACGTATGAATTTGAAAACGTGCCGTCGAGCGCGGCGCGTTTCTTATCCCGCCGTATTGGCCAATTTTTCCCTCCTCCCGGGGCGCTTGAGATGGCGCAGGACCGCTACGTGCAAAAACAATTCTTTCAACGGCTCGGTATTCCGACGCCGCTATTTCAGGCGGTTGGGACGCGAGAAGATCTGCAACAGGCCATCGAACTCACGGGGTTTCCGGCGGTGCTGAAAACCCGGCGATGGGGCTACGACGGCAAAGGACAGGCTGTGTTGCGGGAGCATTCTGACCTTGACCGCGCGTGGGACTCCATGGGCGGGGCCGCGCTGATCCTCGAAGGTTTTGTGAAATTCGAGCGGGAAGTTTCATTAATTGCAGTGATGTCAAAATCGAAGGAGTCTGTCTTCTATCCGCTTACTGAAAATCGGCACCGTGAAGGCATTCTACGTGTCTCGCTGGCCCCTGCGCAGGGAATCGATCCGTGTGTTCAGTTGCTTGCGGAAAAATACGCGCGGAGTATCTTCCAGGAGCTTCAGTACACCGGCGTTTTGACGATTGAATTCTTCTATATTGGCGGAAAACTGCTTGCCAACGAGATGGCGACGCGCGTTCACAACTCCGGCCACTGGACTATTGAGGGGGCTGATACGAGCCAGTTTGAAAATCACCTGCGCGCCATCACCGATTTGCCATTAGGATCCACCGCAGCGCGCGGGGCTTCGGCGATGGTAAATTTTATCGGCAGCGTGCCTGATATTTCTCTAGTCCTTTCCATGCCCGGCGCGCATCTTCACTTGTACGGCAAAGCGCCGCGCCCTGGCCGCAAGTTGGGACATGTCACGCTTTGCGCGCCGGACTCTGAAACTCTGCAAAAGAGCCTCGAAACTCTGCAAAACCTTGCCGATTGTTAGACAATTGCAGCGGCATCGATTGACGCCATAAAACTGCTATTTCTGCGCATGTTACAATGGGCCTCCATGCACGATTCGAATTCAAGCCACGTGCGCGGAACTAAACATCCCTTCGGATTTTTATTTTCGAGCCAATTCGGCAAAGCCATCAAGCCACGCATTGCATTGCTCTCCTTATATTCCATGATCGTTGGCCTCGTCGCGGGACTTGTGGCCGAGGGCGTGCTCGAGTTGATTTATCTGTTCACCAACATTTTTTTTGCCCGCCGATGGTCCTTCAAAGTCGCCTATCCGGACGATTTTCACCTTGGCTTGTGGGTCATTTTGATTCCTGTCATCGGCGGGATTATCGCCGGCCTGATGATTCACTTTTGGGAGCCGACGCTCAAAGGTCATGGGACCCCGGAGGCGATGGAATCGGTGCTGATTGGCCACAGCGTGCTTCGGCTGCGCGTGGGCATTTTGAAGCCTATCTTGAGCGCCTTGGTGATCGGCACGGGCGGCCCCTTCGGCGCGGAAGGCCCCATTATCCAGACGGGCGGCGTGATCGGCTCAATCATCGGACAAGTGCTGCGTTTGTCGCCCTATGAGCGCCGCATCCTGCTTGCGGCCGGAGCGGCGGCGGGGCTCGCGGCCACCTTTCTCTCGCCATTCGCGGGAGTTCTGCTCGCCATCGAGCTCCTGCTTTTTGAATTCAGCGCCCGCTCGTTCATTCCAGTAGCTATGGCGACGGTTGTTGCCACGGCGGTCGCGATCCTTTTTCGGGGGCCTGGGTCGCTTTTTCCCGCCCACCCTTGGGCGCTCAGGCATGTGGGCGAGCTGTGGCTTTTTGCCCTGCTCGGTCTTTTGATTGGGATCATTTCGGTGATCTTGATTCGGGTCCTCTTCTGGCTTGAGGACCTCTTTGATCACTTTCCTCTCAAGCCCGCGTCCGTCTGGGCGCCCACGATTGGCGCCTTGATCATGGGCTGCATTGGTTATTTTTTCCCGCACGTTTTCGGCACCGGCTACGACACCATTACCGCGATACTGAATAACCATTTTTCTTCAGCCAAACTGCTGGAGATTTCAGGCGCTAAATTCTGGGCGATGGTTATTTCGCTTGGCTCGGGCACCACGGGAGGCGTGTTCGCTCCATCCTTAATCATTGGCGGAGGGTTTGGAGCCGCATTCGGCGCCTTCTGGCATCACCTTCTGCCGCAGTTCGCGTCCGACCCCGCTGCCTACGCGCTAGCCGGAATGGGCGCGCTTTTTGCGGGCACTTCGCGCGTGCCCATCACTTCCGTAGTTTTCATGCTCGAGCTTAGCCGCAATGCGCACGCCGCGCTGCCATTGATCGTAGCTTGTTTCATTGCCGATCTTTTCACCCGGCTTTTCAGCGTAGATTCCATCATGACCGGCAAACTCCACAAGCGCGGGCTGATGGTCTTCCAGGACTATTCAACTCCGGTGCTGATTGGATCTCAAATTGGCCAAGTCGTGCACGCGCAAAAGCCGGTGCCCGCGGACCTCTATCTTGCCGCCGCGGCGCGGCTGTTTCCTCACGATCTTGGAGAGGTTTTGGCAGTGGTCGAAACAGACGGGAAACTTGCAGGGATCATCGAAGCCCATGATTTTCTTCATCAGGAGGAAAGCCGCCATCTCAAGGTTCGCGATGTCGTCCGGGCGGATTACGTCGTTGCCAATCCGGAAGAGCTTGTGCCTGCCGTCGCCCAAAAGATGCTTGCCCGCCACGCCAACAATGTGGTTGTGGAAGAAAACGACCGGCCGATTGGGGTCGTCTGCGCCGCTGACCTGCTGCGGCTCCAGCGCGGCCTTGAGGAAAAGCATCTTTTGATGTCGATGCAACCGCTATGGGTGGCTCACAAGAACGAAGGGAAGCCATAAATAGGGGTCAGAAAGCGGCTTTCTGGAGACGCTTTATACCCGGATAACCTCTGTGCCGTCTGACGTGTTCATGATGTGCTCCAACCTTCCCGCGAGCACTCGCAAGGGCATATATCGATGGTTCACCAGTCGCGCGTTCCAGCGTTGAATCCTGTTTCCGACTTCGTCATTTATTCTCGTTGTGCCTTGACGATGCCGAAAGAGCCACTGATGCCTCGCTTGTCAAAACCCGAAACGTGAACGTCTCCTGCAGATAAAGACGAACGATTTTGTCCGTGTGGCTGAGATAACCGATGGAAACGTCCGTTCCAATATTGAGTTCGAAATCACCACCGCGGGTGCTCAATACAAATGCGCCGCTAATTGCGGGAGCCCAAACGATTTCGCCGTCGACAATTCGCTTCACATGTTCGAGAATTGGATAACCGTGATCGCAGGTTTCGACGAGCGCCGTGTATTCATTCGCCCCCAGCACGACCGAGTATGGTCCGTTAACACCGACAAGACGCAACTGAGTTAACGCTTGGGCTACGCCATCCGGATAATTGCGCACCTCGCCGGGCAGTGACTTGGTTGGATTACTGGTGCCTTCACGAATGCCCTGAATACCCGCCGCTTTGTAACCATCGAAGATTGCGCGGTCCTCGGCGAACGCGAGCGTCTTAGCGGCATCCTTCGCGGGCTGCCAATTGGAATTCTCTGATCCCCGCTCCACATCGTCAATTGCCTGCCGCGATAGTTCAAATGGCGCCCTCAGCTCCACTAGCGCTTTGATTTCGCGTTGATTTGCGATGATCCCTTCTGCAGGCGGGGTGATTGACGCCAAGTGCCCTGTTGCAACTCCTGGAAGCGCAGTTCCGCCAGGAGAGGGAACATCCACAACGCGTCTGCCAGCGAGATACCGCTTTATTGTGCGCGCGGTTTCCTCATCGATCTGCGCCCAGGCCGCGTCTGAAATTGGCGCCAACTCACGATGGAGGTTATTCATTTGGAACTCCTTTGAGTGATCCTATTCCCAACGATGTTTCGCGCTCTGGCGAAGATGATGACCTTTGCTGTTCTAGCGGCTGCGATATGTTTGGCGCCGTTGAAGGCTCTGCGTCGCCAAGATTTTCAAAAAAAGTCGCCGATGGAGCAAAAAACAGGCTTCCCGTGACCGCCCGGCTGAAATCCAGAAGCCGGTCGTAGTTGCCCGGCGGCCGCCCGATAAACATGTTGTCAAGCATCTGTTCAATTGTCCGCGGAGATCGGCTATATCCGATAAAGTAGGTTCCGAATTCGCCATGACCGGGCGTACCAAAGGGCATGTTGTCGCGCAGAATCTTGATCTCTTTTCCATCCTCCACAATAGTCGCCAGAGCATTGTGGGCTGAAGATGGTTTCGTCGCGTCGCTCAGCTCAATATCGGAAAGTTTTTTGCGGCCCATGATCAACTCTTGTTTCTCTGTTGAAAGGGCGTTCCACCGATTCATGTCGTGCAGGTATTTTTGAACAATGACATAGCTTCCGCCTGCAAACTGAGGATCTTCTCCAGCAACGAGCGCGGCATTAAGAGCGGCCTCTCCGCGTGGATTTTCTGTCCCGTCAACGAATCCAAGAAGGTCACGATCATCGAAATAGCGGAAGCCGTGTGTCTCGTCAACCGCAGATACTGCTCCTCCAATCCGCTCCACGATTTGGGTAACCAACTCGAAACACAAATCCATACGCTTGGCGCGGATGTGAAACAACACATCAGCAGGAGTAGGGACCGCATGCCGTCCGCCCGAACGTATCTCGCGAAACGGATGGAGTTCGGCAGGCCGAGGCTTTCCGAAGAGCTGGTCCCAGGCGTCCGATCCGAATCCCGCGACACACGAGAGTCTTCCTTCCACGCGACGGAAATCAACGGCACGAAAAATCCCCAGGAGATCAGCGCAGAGCAAGCGCATTACTGCGTAGCTCTCGCGGTCCGGCTTAATACAGACCACCAGGAATATCGCTGCGCTGCTGAGAGGCGCAAGGACGGGCTGAGCAACCGGCGTTGGCTCTTTTCCGGTGGCTGCGCTAATGCGAACACTTTCGATTTTTACCTCCTATCGTTTAATTATACGGCTGCTTTGCCCAGGGCTTGATGGACACTGAGCGCCTTCATGCTCGGCTCGTTTGTTAGGCAAATCATGCTTGAACCGCCCGGTTCACAGTGCCGCCGAATTCTCGGGCGGCGAACGGCTCTCTGGATTCCCCGTTCAGTTCCGCAAGACGCGCCAGCAGCCACGGCTCTGGCTGCCCGAAGCTGAGCCGCTGGACGGCAACGGGAGACGATTTAAGCTGCGGCTGATGGCTGACCGGGTCTCGCGCGTACCAGGTGTGCTGGTTCGCTGATTGGGAACCGTGGCCGTAATGAAACGGCACGAACACTTCCCCGGGCCGAACCGTATCGACTACCATCGCTACCCCTTCCCACCGGCCGTTTGGGGATGTGATCTCAACTAAATCACCGAGCCCGATCTCCAGCCGAGCGGCATCGGTGGGGTGAATCTCGACGTAGGGATGTGGCGCCCTTTCATTCAGCACCATGGAGCGGCCTGTTTTGGTGCGGGTGTGAAAGTGATAGACCACGCGCCCGGTAATGAGCACGAACGGGTAATCGTCAGAAGTCGGGTTTGGCTGACGTCGCCAGTGCGCCGGCTTCAGGAACGCCTTGCCCTTGGGGTCGATCCGTTCGTAGTCGCTGCGGGTGTTCTTGTTGCCGGTCAGAAAATCCGCGCCGTAGGTTTCGCATTCGTCGATGCCGGTCCAGAATTCAAGGTCCTCGTACAGGCGCTGAGAGCCGCGGGGGTGCTGCTCATTGCAGGGCCAGCGGACAGCCCCCGTTTCGAGGATCAACTCATAGGTCATGCCCGAATAGTCGCAAGGTCTGCCCTTCGACACTGTGCGCCATTCCTCGAACGCGTCTTTTGGATCTTTGAACGAGATCAGCGGCGCGCCATCCCGGTCCTTGAATCCCAACCGGTTGCCGACCTCCACGAAGATGTCGAAATCACTCCGCGCTTCTCCCGGTGGCTTGACGGCCTGCAGAAGGAGATTGACGCTGCGGTCCGCATTGGTGACGCAGCCCTTCTTCTCTCCCCACATCGCTGCCGGAAAGTAGACATCTGCAAGGTCCACCGTCTCGGCATCAAGGAACGGGTCCTCGACCACCAGGAAAAGGCGGCGCAGTATCCGCTCGCTGCGGTTCTGATCGGGCAGGCTGACGAGCGGGTTTGTTCCGATCACCCACATGAACTCGATCTCGCCACGCTCGGCGGTCTCCATCATGAGCAAGATGTCTTTTGGAACCTCATGATGGAATTTGTCAAAGTCAAGATTCCATCGCTCGCACAGGTCGCGCATTTGCGCTTCGCTGTGCGGGTTGCGGTAGCCGGGGTAGGAGCCGCCTGCTCCCGTCTCCCGGTTGGACATCGCCGACGGCTGGCCCGCCATCAACAACGGACCCGCTCCCGGTTTGCCGATCGCTCCCATAAGCAGGTGCACCGTGTTCACCAGCGAGGACGATGCGGTGGCCTCTACACTCTGATAGAATCCTTGCAATACAGTCGAAACCATGCGCGGTGTGGCGCCGATCCACTCGGCTGCGGTTTCGAGATCATGCTGAGGAATGTCGCAGATTTCAGCAACGCGCTCGGGCGGATACTCGCGGGTTATTTCGTCAAGCTGCTCGAACCCGACGGTGTGCTTCGCGACAAAATCACGGTTTACCTGGCCTCGCGCGATCAGCAGATGAATGATGCCGTTCATCAGCGCGACATTCGTCCCGACTCGCAGTTGGAGGTGCAGGTCAGCGCCCTGCCGCACGGTCGGAGTCTTGCGCGGATCGGCGACGATGATTCGCCCGCCGCGTTCCTGTTTCGCCGCCAACATCCGCTCCCATAGGACGGTCTGTACCTCGGCGACATTGTGACCGTAGAGGCACAGCAGGTCGGCCTGATCCACATCGACATAAGAAGCAACTGGACCGTCCACGCCGAAATTGGCCATAAGGCCGGTGGCGGATGTTGCGGTGCACAAGCGCGTGTTGCCGTCGATGTTGGATGATTGCAGCCCGCCTCGCCAAAGCTTCCCAAGCGTGTACAACTCCTCGATCGTGAGCTGCCCGGAATTGTAGCAGGCTAAGTTCTCGTGCCCCAGCTTCCAGGCGGCCTTGAACTTTTCGGTGAAGAAATCCATAGCTTCCGGCCAACCCACGGCTTGCAGCGGAGATCCTTTCGCGCGGCGAATCATTGGCGTCGTGCCGCGGCGCTTCGAGTTGTTGGCAACCCAACCATGTTCACCCTTCGGACCGAGGTGACCGAAATTGACCGGATGATCGACGGCGCCGCGGACGCCCACGACCCGGCCGTCCTTCACAGCGATGTCAAGGCCGCAGCCGTTGGAGCACAAGATGCAAGCCGAATGCACCCAAGTATCGGGCTCGCCTTGGATACCAAGATTCACATCGATCCTGGGCCGCATGTGATATTCCTCCTTACCCCGAAATCGAAGTTCTCTCAACACTAAACATTTGTCTCCACGCGCGCACGAAAAAAATTCTCCTGAGCGCGCAGTTCTTCCGTAGTTTTTCAGACACCGCCACATCCGGGGAGCTTTTCGTCCATTCTCCTGCTACCAAGGGAATCTATTGAGGATTACAAATTATAGTGACGATCTTTTCTGTAGCGGCGCTCGCTCTCTGAGCGCCGAAAAACTGGCGGCCAGAGGCCGTCGCAACAACTTGCCGTTCCTATAATTTGTAATTCTCAATAGGTTACAGACTGACATCTGACCCTGTAGAGGCCGCGGTAAAAACGCACAATATGACTTCGTTTATAGTTTATCGTTCTTCCGGGGGAGGAACATAATCTGATCCTGGGGACGTGGTTTCGATGTTGCCTCGCGCGTTGACGGCGGAAAGGATGTCCGTCTTGGTAACGATGCCCTCTAGATGCCCCTTCGCCGAAGTGACCAGCAGCATGTGCTGTCCGCTCTGGCTCATCAACAGGCGCATGGCTTCCATCAAGTTGCAATCGGGGTGGACTTTAATGATCCGGCGCCCCGCCAGCTCTCCCACATTGCTGGAAGCCCATTTTTGCGGCGGCACTTTGCCGAGCGTCCAGAGTGAAATGACGCCCATGAGATTACCATCGTCTAAAACCGGAAACGCGGCGTGATGATGATGCGAGGTGATGTTGTCCGCAAACTCGCGCAGGTTGGAGGAGGAAGGAACGGAAACTATCTGTCGCTGCATGACCTCGCGGACGGGGATTTGCCACACATCGAAGCCCTTCACGCCCTCGTGCAGCCGCTGATCACCCGATACGGAAGCCTCGCCCGAAACCGCATACGCCACGGCGGCGCCGATGAGCGTTGGAATGATGAACGAGTGGGCGCCGGTCGCTTCAGCGACGAAAACCACGGCCGTCAGCGGCGTTTTGTAGCCGCCGGCAATAAAGGCCGCCATGCCTACCGCCGCGAAGAGGTCAATCGAAGAACTGTGCACCACCGTCTGCGCGAATGCGAGTCCGAAGCTGCCGCCGGTCAGGAAGAGCGGCACAAACATGGCGCTGACGCCCCCGACGCCGAGAGAAAATAGCGTTGCAGCGAGCTTTAGAAATCCAAAGACGACAAGCTCTGCCGAGCTATGCGCGTTCAGCAGGATGTCATTGACCGCCTCGTAATTCGGGCCGATCGGGATCAGCTTGCCGTGAAAAATGGAGATAAAGAGCAAGCCGCACGCGCCGGTCAGAAGGCCGCCAATGGCCATCTTCAACCAGTGCGGAATGGAGACTTTTACTATAAACGTCCGGGCGCGGCGGAAGGTGATGTCAAACGCCATCACGATGCCTCCGCAAATGAGGCCGAGCAGCGCCGACCACAGCAAATCGCCGCGCGAATACCCGCTGTTGCCGGAAGCAAAATCAAACAAGGGTTTTGCTCCAAGAAATGCGGCAAGGGTGGCGAAGGAAACAACCGAAGCGATGAGCGCCGGCAGCAAGGCCTCGTGCGCTAGGTCATCCTTATAGGGCATCTCAAGGGCGAAGATCACGCCCGTCAGCGGCGCGCGAAATACCGCCGCCATGCCTGCCGCCGCCCCGCTGATCAATAGAATTCGACGGTCGCGCGGCTCCAGCTTGAACCTGCGGAGTTTGGCCCACAGCCATGATCCAATCGCGCCGCCGCCGTAGATGCTGGGACCTTCGAGCGCGGCGCTGCCGCCAAAGGCGACCGTAGCGATGGCCGCGAGGAGCTTGGGGACGAACGGGCGCATCTGAATATCGCCTTGATGTTCATGGTAAGAGCGGATAATCTCTTCGGTCGAATGCTCATCAGGATCAGGCGTCATATACTGCATAATGAGGCCGGCAATAATGAAACCCGCCACCAAGCCGGGAATGATGACGCTGGGATGGGCCAAATAATAGGTAAGAATGCGGGGCCACATCCAACGAAGGATGATCTCAGCAATCAGCGTGATCACCAAGCCCGATGCCACGCCGATAATGGGCGCGATGATCAGCCACTTATGCAGATCGCGCGAGTAGGTGGCCGAAAGGTCTTCGTGGACCAGCGCCGTGTATTTGCGCAGAAGCGGATGGTTTAGGATGCCGGGTTTACGATTTGCCATTGGGACTTTTCACGATTTTAGGGAAAGACTGTTTTTGCGCCGGCGAGCGCGCCGGGTGCGGGTGATTCATCCGGGGCGCGCCGGCGCCGTGACCGCGCCGGCCCAAGAGCCGGGACCAGCACAATCGACGTCCGATCCTGGAACCGGGCCAGCTCCTTGCGATGAAGCGCGGCGAGCTTCACTAGAGTTCGCTTGCCCCGCGCGGTAAGCTGCACGCGCACAAACCGGCGGTCAAGCGCGATCATCTTCTTCATCACCAAGCCGCGCCGCTGCGCCCGCTCCACAAGACCCACCACCGCGTTGTGGCGTTCCTGAAGGAACTCGGCAAGCTCGGAGATCGTGGCCCAGCCGCGCCCCGTAAAGCCAGCCACGCCCAGCATCAATTGA